>NZ_LS483254.1:662169-993253 GCF_900465355.1 Candidatus Bipolaricaulis anaerobius
GGCCAGCGCCCTGGATCGCCCCGGCGACCTCGCGCGGGGGGGCGGCGAGAACATCTTCCCAGGTTGGGAACCGGCAGCGGAGCTCGGCGTAGGCGCGGTCGCGGTTGCGGTCGGACGTGTTCTGGGAAAGAATGGTCCGCACGAGGAGATCGAGGGGGGGCTCAGGGTCGCCATGGTCCACAGGTCCGAACCGGCGACGAAGCCGGTCCGCCACCTCGACCATGTGGGCTGCGCGGTCCATGATCGGGAAGGATAGGGGCGCCCGGGCGAGAGGGCAACATCGGGCGGACCGAAGGAGGGCCATGCTTCGCGTAGATACGGAGACGACGGTCGTCGTGCGGTGTCAGGACGGGGAACGGCTTCCCGATGCCTTGCTCGGCCTCGGCCTCACGGCCGCGGGCTTGGTCGCGGGGGTCGGGATGGTGCGGGACCTTGCGCTCGGGTACTGGGACGGGGAGAAGTACGTTGAGGAGCGAATCGCGGAGCCGGCAGAGCTCCTCTCACTCCAGGGGAACCTCGGGGATGAGGGGGGGAAGCCCGTGCTCCATGCCCACGCCACCGTGGGGCTGCGGGGCGGGCGGGCGATCGGCGGGCACCTCCTCGCGGCGACGGTGCACAACACGGCGGAGATCATCCTCCTTCGGCTGCCGGGGGTGAGGATGCGCCGACGGCGGGACCCCACCGGGCTCCTCGGCCTGTACCCCGAGGCCGCTGCGGGTTGACGGGCTTCCGGGGCGGGGCTACAACCGGGTTAGCGAAGGTGGCGGAATCGGCAGACGCGCTGGCCTTAGGAGCCAGTGCCGCAAGGCGTGCGGGTTCGAGTCCCGCCCTTCGCACCACCTGGCCTCAAGAGCATTCGCCCGTATAATCCCAGGGTCAGGCGGGAATAGCTCAGTTGGTAGAGCGCCACCTTGCCAAGGTGGAGGGCGCGGGTTCGACCCCCGTTTCCCGCTCAGATCGCGCCGGGGTGGCGAAACTGGCAGACGCAGGGGACTTAAAATCCCCAGAGCGAAAGCTCGTGCGGGTTCAAATCCCGCCCTCGGCAGAAGCGGGGTGGAGCAATTAGGCAGCTCGCCGGGCTCATAACCCGGAGGTTGCTGGTTCAAGTCCAGCCCCCGCAACCAGACTGTGGCAGGAAGCCCCACCGTGAATGGACGTGGGGCGAGGGTGTCGGCGGTGTAGCTCAACCGGCAAGAGCGCGCGGCCCATAACCGCGAGGTTCAGGGTTCGACTCCCTGCGCCGCCAGTTCGGGGGGATGTAGCTCAGTTGGGAGAGCGCCGCGTTCGCAACGCGGAGGTCGGCGGTTCGACTCCGCTCATCTCCACCAAGCCTCCATCTTCGGCCCGAAGACTGGCTTGTCGTGGCGCCGCTCGCCGGCCCCCCGCTTCCCTTGGTACGTCTGATGCTCAGTCGGACAATTTGGGGATTGACAACCGCGGATGAACGGGCTACGTTGCCCATTGTGACGATTCCGAACCAGATCACCCTCGCCCGGATCCTCGCCACGCCGTTGTTCATGTTCTTCCTCTATGCGGAAGGGACGATCTTCAAGATCCTCGCCCTGGCCATCTTCGCCCTCGCCGCCATCTCCGATGCCGTGGATGGGTACCTGGCGCGGGCGTTGCACCAGGAGACGCGGTTTGGGGTGTTCGCGGACCCGATCGCGGACAAGCTTTTGGTGACCGCGGCCTTCGTTTCCTTCGTCGAGCTCGGGGAACTCACCGCTCCCCCTGTCGTGGCGATCCTGGCCCGGGAATTCCTCGTCACCGGACTGCGCATCCTCGCCATTGGGGAGGGGATAACGATCCGGGCAAGCATCCTCGCCAAACTGAAGACCCTGTCTCACATTGGCCTCGTCCTGTTCATCCTCTCCACCCGCTACTTCGGCCTCGGGCCGTGGGGGCACGGGCTGAAGGATGCGTTCCTGTACCTCGCCGTAGCGCTGGCCGTCATCTCTGGGGCGGAGTACTTCTGGCGGGCTCGGCAGGTGTTCCGCGGGATGTCCGTGCCACACTGAGCGGGGACAGAGGGGGCATGGTCGGAGGTCTTGCGACCTCCTTTTGTGCGCAACGGCCTCCTATAAACTGTTGGGGGATACCCAGGGAGGTCATCCAATGACACGACGGTGGTTGGTGTGGGGTCTCGTTCTCCTGGTGGGAGCCACGGCGTGTGCTGATACGCTGTACCTCAAGAGCGGCCAGAAGGTGGGGGGGGAGCTGTGCGGGGTAACCGCGGATTCCGTGGCGTGGTGCGCGACGGGCGGTCTCCAGGTCCGATTCCCGCTGGGGGATGTGGCGCGTGTCGAGTTCAGCGTGGATCCGGTGGTGAGCCCGCGGCTGGCGGAAGGGGAATGGCGTGCGGCGATGAGGAGCGCGCAGCGGGAGCTCACCTCGTGCCGCTCGGCGCGGTACGGTCTCATCCTCGGCGGGCTGACGTTCGTGGGGGGAGGGTACTGGCTGGGGATTCAGGGCTACGAGGCTGGCGACGTCATCATCGCCCTGGGGGCGGTGGCGGCGGGGCTGGGCGTGATCGCACCGAGCCCACGTTGTCCGCTCCTGGAGGAACGGGTGAAGGCCCTCACCCGGATCGGGCTCGACCACGGCTGGCTGTACTGACCCCGTCTTGGGGCCACGGCGCCCCTGCCCGGGGAGAACCGGGGCGAAGCCCTCCTTGACGGCTGCGCGCCCCGTCGGTATAAAAAAGCGTCCTGGGCGGACTTCCCCGAACCGTCTAGCCGTTAGTCCGGGGGCGTAGCTCAGTTTGGGAGAGCACCGGCTTTGCAAGCCGGGGGTCGGCGGTTCGATCCCGCTCGCCTCCACCAGGCCTTCGGGCCGGCGTGCCCCCTCACCCGTGTTCGTGCCCGTCGCCTGAGGAGCCCCTAGCCGCAACGCGCGTACAGACCGGGGGATAGGGCGATCCACTGGACCTCCATGGGAAGTTCGCGGTCCCTCTATCGGGCGGGAGGAGCATGCGGGCGTGGGTAGGATGCCTAGCCCGCTTCCCTCCCATCCTCCGAGTTGTCCGAGGGGCCCCGTTCGCGGGGCCTCTTCGCTCTTTTCACCCTTCTTCGCGGGGCGCCACCGGGCCCCGATGGCGGGGGAAGGGGAGGTACTCCACCGTGCGGGCTTGGTGCACCGGCTGCGGATAGAGCTGCATCAGCTTCAGTACCTCGTTTGGCATCTCCGCCGATACGGGCAGCCCCAGCCTCTTCGCCTCCTCGTAGGTGATGGGGTAGTCGTGGGTCCAGCGACCCTCGGTCAACACCTTCGCCAGCTCCTCGCACGTGTCGTCCGGGTACCGCCCGGCCAGGATCTCCTTCACCGCGGCTTGCACTTGGCGGATCGCCTTCTCCGCCGTGTCGGCCAGGATCAACGTGCGATCGTCGATCCTCTCCACCGGCTTCTCCTTGACGATCTTCAGCACCGAGGCTGCCGGGTACTCGCCGAGCTGGGGGTCCACCGGCCCCAGCACCGCGTGCTCGCACATCACGATCTCGTCCGCGGCCAGGGCGATCAGGGTCCCGCCGGACATGGCGTAGTGGGGCACGAACACGGTCACCTTGGCGGGATGGCGCCTGAGGGCCCGGGCGATCTGCAACGCCGCCAGGACGAGCCCCCCCGGGGTATGGAGCACGATGTCCACGGGCACGTCGGGGCCCGTCATGTGGATGGCCCGGATGACCTCCTCGGAGTCGTTGATGTTGATGTAGCGGAACACGGGGAAGCCCAAGAAGCTCATGGTCTCCTGACGGTGGATGAGGGCGATCACCCGTGAGCCCCGCATGTGCTCGACCTTGGCGAGCAGCCGCTGGCGGGAACTCTCCAGCATCTGCCGCCTGAGGACGGGCTGGAGGGCGGAGAGCATGAGGAAGATCCAGAAAAAATCAAGGATGGTCATGCTGTACCCCCTTCACCCGCTCCGGACCGGGACAGGCAGAGGGCAAGCGCCCGCTTCCCCCAACCGTACCCCACCTGCCGCTCTTTGTGCCCCGACATGGGAACCCGGAACATGATATCCCCGTCCCCGATCCGGATCCAAGCCCGCGTGCGGTGTGGGAACCCTCCCCGGGCGGGCGGTGTAGATCGGGTAGAGGTGATGGAGATGAAGCCATGGATCACCCTCGTCCTCGTCCTGGCGTGCTCGGCCGTTGGAGTGGCCCAATCCGGGCCATCGCCTCTCGGGTTGGTTCCCACACCCGTTCCTGGCCTGTCCGCCACCGTGTGGGTGGAGCGTTCGCAGTACACGGTGGGGGAGACGGCCCGGATCCACTTCTACATCTCCCAGGCGGCGTACGTGTACCTGTTCGACATCGAGCCCACCGGGAACGTGCGCCTGATCTTCCCGAACCCGTATTCCCCGAACGCGTACCGCCCGGCGGGGGCCCATGTCCTCCCGGACCAACCCACTTACCAGTTCCGGGTCACGCTTCCGACAGGGCAGGAGACGGTGCAGCTCGTGGCATGCACCCAACCTCTCGCGATGCCGATGGGTACCTACGCTGATCCCTACCCCCTCCTCGGCCCCGACCCGGAGTCGGGCCGGGTGGCGGTGCTCGGCCTCGTGCCCGAGCCGAGCTGCGGGTGTTGTGTGACAGCTTGGACCACATTCCAGATCGTGCAGGCCACGTCACCGGGGTTCTGGCCGTGCCCCCCCTGTTGGGGGGTCGCACCGTGTCCCCCGTGTCAGGGCATGGGGTACATCGCACCGGGCGTGGGCTGGTTCTGGCGCCCATCCGGGGGGTGGCAATTCTTCGTCGGTGAATGCCCGAGCGGTCCAGGGTACTGTTGGTACCTTGGATCCGACGGGCAGTGGAACTTCAAGATTCAACTCTGTTTTGGGAACTGCCCGTAGCGAGGGCCAGCCTCCCTTGGGGGAGGGGCCTCCCTAGCCCCTCCCCCCCCTCCTTCAACCGTCGTGCGCAGCGATCCATGCCCTGAGGAGGGTCCAGGCCGCGCCCTTGTCCATCGGCTGATTCCCGCTCCCACAGCGAGGGGAGAGCACGCAGCGCGGGCATCCCTCCTGACACGGACAGGAGGCGAGGAGGTCCGCGGTGCGGCCGACCCAGTCCCGCACCCGCGCGTGGAGGAGAGGGGCGATCCCGATCCCGCCCGGGAACGCATCGTACACGAGCACGGTCGGGAGGCCCGTATCCGGGTGGTGAACGGAGGAGGCCCCGCCCACATCGCCCGGCTCGCAGAGGGCGATGAGGGGGACGAGGGCCACGAGGGCGTGTTCGGCCCCATGGAGCCCGCCCGGGGAAGGCGTCGCAAGGGGCAAGGCCCCGTGCTGGCTCCCGCTGCGCGACGTTTGGCTGTCCCTGCCCCACGTGAGCCACACCCCCTCCGAGGTGAACTCGACCGGTGGGAGGTCGAGGGGCCGCACGTCCACGACCCGCCCCCGATCAAGGACCTTGTAGGCGGGGATCGTCTCGCGGATGGACACCGTCCCGAGCCCCAGATCGCTCGTCGGCCCGGAAGGGGGTCCTTGAATCCGCGCCTCCTCCAGGGTGAGGGCCTTCGTGGTAAGCCCGTCCGTGGACGGCTCGGCCACCGCGATCCCCGTTTCAAGGTCGAGGGAACACACGCGGAACGCCTCCCCCTGGTGGAGGAACACCGCGCCGGGGAACGCCTCGCGTCGCGCGCGGTGCTCATCCCACGTCTCGAGGACTTCCCCCTCCACGAGGATCGGCACCTGTCGTGCGGTGAGGGCGTTCAGGGACACCGCTTCCGCCGGGCGGACCCGGCCGGCGTACGACCACCCGTTGGGCGTGGTGGCGAGGAGGCCGGCCTTCTCGAGAGAAGTCGCATCCCCCTCCTCCGCCCCGAGGAGGGGGAGCTCGTCCCGGCGCAGGGGGAACTCCGCCGCCGCACAGAGGAGATGCCGCACGGCGAGCTCCTTGTGGCGCGGGTTGAGCACAGGGATCTCCACTTTCCCCGCGGCGAGCTCCCCGGGGCGACGGAGGAAGTAGCGGTCGAGGGGGTTCTCCTGGGGCAGGTAGACCACGAGGGCGTCGCGCCCCGACCGGCCGGCCCGACCCGCCTGCTGGCGGACCGAGGCCACCGACCCGGGGTAGCCGACGAGGACCACCGCATCCAGCCCGCCCACGTCCACCCCCAGCTCGAGAGCGCACGTCGCGGCCACGAGGCGCAGCGTCCCCTCCCGCAGCCCCCGCTCCAGCTCCCTCCGCTCCTCGGGACGGTACCCGGCGCGGTACGACGCGACCGCGCTACCCGATCCCGAGTCGGACGTGGCGCGTTCAGCCAGCAGCCGTTCCTTCACCGCCTGGGCGAGGGCCTCCGCCATCCGCCGCGACGGGAGAAACGCGAGGGTCTGTGATCCTTGGTGGATGAGGAACCGGCAGAGGTCCACGGCCTGCGGGAAGAGCGATCGCTCGGGATCGAGGTCCGGATCCCACGCCCACCACGTGCGTGCCCCCTGGGGCGAGCCGTCTCGGTCCACCACCGCCACCGGCCGGCCGAGGAGGCGTTCCCCGAGAAGGGAGGGGTCGCCCGTGGTCGCCGAGGCCACCGCGTAGGTCGGATCCGCCCCGTAGCGGGCGAGAACCCGCCCCAGGCGCCGCATGAGGAGGGCCACCCCTGACCCGAACACGCCCCGGTACCAGTGGCCCTCGTCCACGACCACGTACCGCACCCCCCCGAAGAACGGGGCCCAGCGGTGGTGCCACTCCAGGTACTGGTGGAGGGCGTACGGGTTCGTGAGGAGGATCTGCCCCTCCGCCCGCAGCCGGGGTCGGCGGTGGGACGGGGTATCCCCGTCGTAGACGTCCACGCGCCCCTCCACCCCCAGCGCTCGGGCGAGCTCGGTCCACTTCCCGAGCTGGTCCTGGGCGAGGGCCTTCATCGGGTAGAGGAGGAGTGCGGTGGCGGTCGGATCTTCAGCCAAGGCCGCCACGATCGGGAGGGCCATCGCGAGCGTCTTCCCCGACGAGGGGCCGGTGGCGACGACCACGTCCTGACGGGACATGAGCCGCTCCATCGCCTCCGCCTGATGGGCATAGAGCTGGATCCCCTCCCTCGTCAGCCAGGCGCGGGCCTTCGTCGGGAGCCCCTCCGGGGGCGCGGCGTACACGCCGGGCCGGGGCGGAACGACGAAGGAAGAGACGACCTGCCCGTGGTACCACGGCTGGGCAGCGAGGGCGGAGAGGAGGTCAGCCAGGGTGGGTCACCCGATCGAGGAGGACGGAGAGGAGCCGGGTCAGGGTGAGGACATCCTCCCGATTGTGGGCGATCACGGGGCGGAGGGTCGCTGCCGATCCCGTGCGGAGGTAGTTCTCGTAGAGGGCGGGGACGTGCTCCCCCGGCACGTCGAGCTCCCGCTCGACCCCGAGCACGGCCCGCTCCACCTCGCCCAGCGAGCAGTCGCGGAGCTCCCCTCCCCACCGCCGCCGGGCGAAGAAGAGGAGGTCAAGGTGCACCGGTTCCGGCAGCGGGCCCAGCCCATGGTAGGCACACCGGCCGCGGAGGTGGTTCCAGTCGTAGGCCTTCCCGTTGTAGGAGATGACGATCGGCTGGGGAGGGAGCTCCTCACGCAGGGCGGAGAGGATCGCCGGCTCCTCCCCCAATGTGCGGGCGAGGTACTGACGGACCTCGATCCCGCCGCCGCTCAGCCGGCCGATGCCGATGAGGAACGCCGGGAGCGAGGAGAGCCCCAGGGTCTCGATATCGAGGAACACAAGGTCCTCCCGGTCGGCGAACGCGAGGAGGTGCAGGAGGAGGTCATGCGACGGTGAGAACCGCCGCGAGATCCCGTCGTGGAGGAGGGCGAGGTCGCCACGGGCGAGCGCGGACAGCCAGCCGCGGGCCTGCGAGCCGTACCGAGGATGGGCAGCGAGGTCGGCGAATGTGCGGGCGCCCGCTGCCCGCAGCCCTCCCTCTCGCACCGGCCCGATCCCGAACAGGAGCGAGAACGCCTGGGCCACCGCCTCTGTGGAGAGCGACCGGTCGGGGAACGCGAGACGCGCCGGGTGGGCCGAGACGAGGGCAAGGCAAGGGCCGTACGCCGTCGCCACCTCCTCGCCCGCTCCGAGGGAGGCCGGCGCGGCCGGGGGGATGGCCGGGGCCACCCCCGCTCCCCCGAACGCGCGGGCCAGGCTGGCGAGGTACCGCTTCTCGTCCACGCCGGGATTATAGGCCCTGTGGCGGAGTTCAGCTTCGTTGCAGTCAGGCGGGAGGGACGTAACCGCCGCGGCGAGCTTTCGGGCGTGGTCCTCCACAGTGCGCAGGGCGTCCTTGAGGCTCGACATCGCGGGGAGTATAGGGGGGAGAGCGTCGCTGCGGCCAATAGCACCCCCAGAACATCTTGGCGGCATCCTCTGCTCACGCTAGAGTTGCGGACATGGCTCTGAACTGGTCGCGGGAAGAGGCGCGCCTCTATCAGCTCGCCGCCGTCGGACTGCACGGAAAGCGCTACCCCGAGGGCGAGGACGGGATCCGCGAGGCGTTCCGGGACCTCCGGGCGGTGCAGCTCGATCCGCTCCCGATCCTGGGCCGCAACCACGACCTCGTCCTCCAGTCCCGCGTCGGGGGGACGCATCCGGGGATGTTCCTCGACCTCCTGCACCACAAGCGGCTGGGGTTTGAGTACTGGGACAAGATGCTATGCGCGATCCCCATCGCCGAGTTCCCATACTTTCGGGCGCTCATGGAAGCGGGCGGGGAGCAGTGGGAAAAGCGGCGCGAGGCGCAGCTCGATCACGATCATCCGGGGGCGAAGGGCGCTGTCCTGGAGGCGGTGCAAAAGAGAGGTCCCCTCTCCACAGTGGAACTGAAGGAGCTCTCGGTCGCGCAGGGAGCCTATCGGGGCTGGAAGACGACCCAGGCCGCCGGGGCCGCGCTCGAGGTCCTGTGGAACCGGGGTCTGCTCTCGGTTTCCCACCGCACAAACTACCGGCGCTACTTCGATCTCACGGAACGGGTCGTTCCACCGACGATCCTTGCCTACCCCACCCCGCGCGGGGAAGAGTTCCTGCGCTACCTCCTCCGGAAACGGGTGGACATGGTGGGGTTGCTCCCCACGGGTGGGGCCGCCGAGACGTGGATGTCGCTCCAGCAGGCCCGCACGGATGGGCTACCCCAGCGGATGGTGGACGAGGGGGAACTGGCGCGGGTCGAGGTGGCGGGGGTGCGTACTCCGTTCTACGCCCGCCCCGACGCGGAGCTGGTCCTGCGCGCAGCGGAGGAGATCCCGCTCGACGGGCAGGTGCGGATGATTGCCCCCCTCGACCCCCTCCTGTGGTGCCGGGATGCCCTGGCCAAGGTGTGGGGGTTCTCCTACGCATGGGAGGTGTACAAGAAGCCCGACCAGCGCACCTACGGCTACTACGTGCTCCCCATGCTCCAAGGGGACCGGTTCGTGGGACGGTTCGATGGCAGATACGACACCACCGCGCAGACCCTCCACGTCCTCGGGTACTGGATGGAGCCGGATGGGCTTCCCCTGCGGCACGCTGCGATCCGGGACGGGCTCGAGCAGTTCCTGGAGTACCTTGGCGGGGTGCGGATCGCCTGGCCCCGGCGCCGGTAGCGTCGGGCTTCATGCCCGACGGCCGTTTGGGCTGGTCTATCGGGTGGCGGTGCGGCGGTGGTTCGCGGGAGAGGTTGAACGGGCTTGCCGGATCGCGACGCTGTCTGCGGGGTAGAATGATACGAGCACTCTTGGGAGGTGGATCGAATGAGGTTATTGCGGAGGATCGTGACCAGCGGCGGAGTAGCAGCGTTCTTTTTCTTTTCCTGGGTCATCATGATGCTCTGGAACAGCATCATCGTCGGGCACCTCGAGCTGACGAAGCCCCTCTCCTACCTTCAGATCTGTGGGCTGTGGTTCATGATCACCCTCTTCCTCGCCTGGACGGGGATCGGCATGGGGGGGGTCCGGTCGTGGTGGTGGGGTGAGCGCCGTAGCGAGGACTTCGGCCGCGAGATCGAGCACAGGATCAAGCGCGGCTTCGCTCACTGGGTGGGTACAGAGGAGGACATAGACTGGGACGAGCTCGGTGAGAGGATCGAGAAGAAGATCAAGTCCCGCCTCAAGGAGTGGCTTGCCGAGGATACCCACTGACGCCGTACCCTCACCGCTGGGGGGAGGAAGAATCGGACCGTGGGCCTCGGACTCCCTCGTTCCCCGGGTTCCCTCTCCCTCTATAGAGAACAGGGTGAGCTCCGGTCGGCCGCCGGGTTTATTGCGAAGCTACTCCTCCCGGCGCACGATGAGCCGCGATCGTTCCTGATCCACAACCCTCACCCGATCGCCCTTGCGGATCGGGTGCCCTTCGGCCCGGGCCCGCCAGTGCTCGCCCTTCACGAGGACCCAACCCTCGGGCGCGAGATCGTCCTTGGCGATCCCGGTCAGGCCGACCATCGTCGTGAGCGGCCGCGGCCTCCGCCGCTGGGCCAGGAGCCCCTTCGAGGCGATGAACAGGAACACCAGGGTCAGGGTCCCCACCGTGGCAGCGACCGTGCCCCACGACAGCCGTAGCGGCGTGCCCTCGAGCTCGAACAGGGAGAAGGACCCGATGAGGAGGCTCACCACGCCCCCCACGGTGAGGATCCCATTGGTGGGGGTGAAGGCATCGAGCACCATGAGCAAAACCCCGAACAGGACCAACCCGATCCCGACGAAGCTCATGGGGAGGATCTGGAGGCCAAGGATGGCGAGGAAGAGCGAGATCCCCCCTCCGACGAGGCCGATCCCGATCCCGGGGGTGAAGAACTCGTAGATGAGCCCGTACAGCCCGAGGAGGAGGAGGATGTAGACGAGGTTGGGGTCCGCGAGGTAGGAGAAGAACTTCTCCTTGAGGGTCATCCCGATCTCCCGCACCGGCAGGCCCGCGGTATGCAGCACGCGCCCATCCGGGAGGGCGTAGCCATCGAGCGCCGCGAGGAGGGAAGGGAACGAATCGGCAATGAGCTCGATCACCCCGAGATCGAGGGCCTCGGTGGCGGTGGCGGTTGCCGACTCGCGCACCGCCCGCTCCGCCCAGTCGGCGTTGCGCCCCCGCAGCTCGGCCACAGACCGGATCCGGGACACAGCGTCGTTCAGCGCCTTCTGAATCGTCGGATCGTCCTCCGGAGCCGTCTCCCCCGTGATCGCCACGGGGTGAGCAGCGCCGGTGCTCGTCCCGGGGGCCATCGCCGCCACGTCGGCGGAGATGAGGATGAACGTGCCCGCGGAGGCGGCCCGTGCCCCCGCCGGTCCAACCCACACCACGACCGGGACCGGGGAGGAGAGGATTGCCTCCATGATCTCCTTCATCGCCGTGTCGAGCCCGCCTGGCGTGTCGAGGACGAGGACGACGAGCTCAGCCCCCGCTTGGCTCGCCTCGCGGAGCCCCCGCACGACGTAGGAGCTCGTGGCCGGGTTGATCGTCCCGTCGAGGGACAGGCGCACCACCTCGCACCCCGCCGGAACGACGGCGACGATCCACACCGCAGCGGCCAGCAGAAATCGGCGCATCACCCTCGATTGTAGCGAACCCCGAACCCTCGCGATCGGCCACCTGGATCGGTGAAGGGCAGGCCGGGAGGGAGCGAGGGGGAGGCTTCCCTCCACAATTTGGCGATCGGGGGCGGATCGCTACAATGAGTGAAAAGGAGGGGACATGTCACATCGCGACATTCGGGTGAGAGGGGAGTGGGCGGGGATGTTCTGGTTCGCGGGATGGCTCTTCACCCTCGCCTTCACGAAGCTCCTGTGGTGGCAGGCGATCCTCGCCCTCGTGGTCTGGCCGTACTACCTGGGGGTCCACCTCCGCTAGCTTTGCCCCAGGGGTGAGCCGGCCTTGGGATTGCCGGAGAGTGTGGAGTTGACGGTGTCTACGGCAGGGTTGAGTTTTCCTTATCGGATGCGCTCTGCGGAGCGATAGGTACTGCCCCTTGCTCCCCGGGAACGAGCCCACCGACATCCCTTGACCTCGTGCCCCCCGCTGGGCGTGGTGAACTCGGGAGCGATGACGAGGGGCCGCCGCCCCCGATCGGATACGGTTATAGGTAGGGTGTGCGGCGGGATCGGTGAGGACTTGGGGGCGACCCACCGCCCCTTCGGGTGGTGTTCTTCCTCCTGTGGCCGATCGTCCTCATCCCGATTGGGCTTGCCCTGCGGCGGCGGTTCACCCGACGAAGGTAGGACGAAACGGTGGAGCAGCGTCTCTTCTGCTCACGGTGCGTGGGGCGCGAATAAGCCCTCGTTTACGTGACGCGGCGAGTTCGGTTCGGTAGAATCCGCTCGATGTTGCCCGTGCCGTGCTCTTCCTCCGCCCGGATCCTCCGAGGACCGTTCCGATGAGGATCGAACACCATCCCATCCTCCCCCTGGAGCGGGGCGAGCCGTTCCCGTTCACGTTCCACGGGAGGGAGCTCCCGGCGTTCCCCGGCGAGACGATCGCCGCCGCCCTGTTCGCCCATGGGATCAGGATCTTCGGCCACCACGCGAAGGACGCCTCGCCCCAGGGGATCTTCTGCGCGAACGGCCAGTGCGCACAGTGCTTGGTGATCGCGGACGGGATGCCGGTGAAGGCGTGCATGACCCTCGTCCGACCTGGGATGAGGGTCGAGCCCGCCGATGGCCTCCCTGTACTGCCGCCCGTCCCCGCCCCTCCACGGATGAACGAGATCGAGCGACTCCGAGTGCCCGTCCTCGTGATCGGCGGCGGCCCCGCCGGGATGTCGGCGGCGATCGAGCTCGGAGCCCACGGGATCCAAACCCTCGTCGTTGATGACAAGCGCCGGCTGGGTGGAAAGCTCGTCCTCCAGACGCACCGGTTCTTCGGGTCCACGGACGCCGTGTACGCCGGGACGCGGGGGACGGACATCGCCACGCGGCTCGAGGCGGAGGTCCGCCGCCATCCGTCGGTCGAGGTATGGCTGGACTCGGTCGCCCTGGCCGTGTACAGCGACCGCGCGGTGGGGATCCTCCGCGAGGGGCGGGCGTACGCGCTCGTCGTTCCGGACGTGCTCCTCGTCGCAGCCGGGGCGCGCGAGAGGTCGCTCCTGTTCAAGGGGAACACCCTTCCCGGCGTGTACGGGGCGGGGGCGTTCCAGACCCTCGTCAACCGCGACCTCGTCCGGGCCGCGGACCGGCTGTTCATCGTTGGGGGCGGGAACGTGGGGCTTATCGCCGGCTACCACGCGCTCCAGGCGGGGATCGAGGTCGTGGGCCTCGTCGAGGCGCTGCTGGAGTGCGGGGGGTACAAGGTTCATCGGGACAAGCTCGCCCGCCTGGGAGTCCCCATCTACACCTCGCACACGATCCTGTCCGCCAACGGCCGCGATCAGGTGGAATCGGTGACGATCGCCCAGGTGGACCCCTCGTTCCGGCCGATCGAGGGGACGGAGAAGACATTCCCCTGCGACACGGTGCTCGTGGCAGTCGGCCTCGACCCGGTGGACGAGTTCTACCACAAGGCCCGCGCGTTCGGGATGCCGACGGTCGCGGCCGGCGATGCCGAGGAGATTGCTGAGGCGTCGGCGGCGATCTTCTCCGGGAAGATCGCGGGGCGTCGGATCGCACAGGCCTTGGGGAAGCCCGACGTGGAGATCCCGCCGGAGTGGGAGCGGATGGCGCAGATTCTCAAGTCCAAGCCAGGCGCGCGGGGCACCCCCTCGCTTCTGCCCTTGGGGGACGTGTTCCCTGTACTGCATTGCCAGGAGGAGATCCCCTGTAACCCCTGCGCGTCGGTGTGTCCCCAGGGGCTGATCCGGATCGATCCCCACGATATCCGGAGGAGGCCGGAGTACGTGGCAGAAGGGAAGGCGTGCCTGGGGTGCGAGCGGTGCGTTGTCGTCTGCCCGGGGCTCGCGATCACCCTGGTTGACTTCCGCCGGGACCGGGGGGCCCCCACGGTCACGGTCCCATTTGAGTTCGGTGGGGAGTCCGTGCGGGAGGGGGAGCGGGTGACGGCGGTGGGCATCTCCGGCGAGGCGTTGGCCGAGGTTGTGGTGACGGGGGTGCGGGCGATCGCGCGGAACGACCGCACGGTCCTCGTGAAGCTCTCCGTCCCCGCCGCGGTTGCGACGCGCGTCGCCGGGATCCGGCTGGGATCCGGCTGGAGCACGGACGCCCTCCCCGAGGCCGTGATGCGATTCGATGACGATGAGATCCTGTGCCGCTGCGAGCGGGTGACGGTGGGGGAGGTGCGGGCCCTCATCCGCCAGGGAGTGCGCGACATGAACGAGATCAAGGCCGTCACCCGCGCCGGGATGGGGGCGTGCGGGGGAAAGACGTGCGGCCCCCTTATGAAGCGGTTGTTCCGCGAGGAGGGGGTCCCCCTGAGCGAGGTGCGGGATTATGTGCCCCGCCCCCTGTTCGTGGAGACCCCGCTCCGCCTTTTCGCCGGGGCCGAACACGACGGGGACGCGCGATGAGGGGCAGTGTGTACGATGTCGTAGTCATCGGGGCGGGGAGCGTTGGTGCCCCAGCGGCTCTCTCCCTTGCCCAGGCTGGCCTCGACGTCCTCGTGGTGGATTCCCTGCCCAGCGTTGGACAGGGGTCGAACAAGGCGGCGATCGGGGGGATCCGCGCCACCCACTCCGACCCAGCCAAGATTCGCCTTTGCCAGCGCACGATCGAGATCCTATCCGGCTGGGAAGAGGCCCACGGACAGGAGATCGAGTGGCGGAGCGGCGGGTACGTGTTCGTGGCCTACACGCCCCGCGAGGAGAAGCTCCTCCAGGACCTCCTCGTGATCCAGCACGCCTACGGGCTGGGGATCGAGTGGCTCGATGCGAAGGCCCTGCTTGACATCGTCCCCGACCTCAACCGCCGCGGGCTCATCGGGGGGACGTACTCCCCCGGTGACGGCCATTGCTCGCCGCTCCTTGCTTGCCACGCGTTCTACGACGAGGCACGGCGGCTGGGGGCCACGTTTCAGTTCGGGGAGGAGGTGACGGGGATCGAGGTCCGGGAGGGGCGGGTGCGGGCGGTGCGAACGAACAAGGGCCGCTACGGTACGCCGGTGGTCCTCAACGCTGCCGGGCCATGGGCCCGCGCGGTGGGGAAGCTCGTCGGGCTCGACCATCCCGTCCAGCCGGACTCCCACGAGGCGGGGGTCACGGAGCCGGTGGCCCACTTCCTCGCCCCGATGGTCGTGGACACCCGGCCCGCGCCCGGCTCGTCCAACTACTACTTCCACCAGCTCGCCTCGGGGCAGTTCACGTTCTGCATCACCCCGCAACCGCCGATCCTGGGCGAGGACTGCCGGGAGACGAGCGCGTTCCTGCCCATGGTCGCCCGGCGGATGGTGGACCTCATGCCGCGGCTGGGGAACCTGCGTGTCCGCCGGACGTGGCGCGGCCTCTACCCGATGACCCCGGACGGATCCCCCCTCGTTGGCTGGGCGCAGGAGGTCGAGGGATACGCGATGGCGATCGGAATGTGCGGGCAGGGGGTGATGCTTGGGCCGGGCCTGGGCGAGCTCCTCGCCCGCATGATCACCGGGGCGCTCCTCCCCACCGATGGCGAGGTCCTGAAGATCCTGTCCCCCTATCGCGCGTTCGCAGGCCAGGAGGCCCTGAGGTGATACGAGGGTGCGGGTCGGGACCGCACACGGCGGGACGAAGCGCCTCGCACGCCTTGTTGGTCGGGGCGACTGGATTTGAACCAGCGACCCCCTGCTCCCAAAGCAGGTGCGCTTCCGAGCTGCGCCACGCCCCGCTGTAAGCTCGTCGCCAACGGAACTCTACCGCGCTTGGCTCGTCCGTCAACCTCGCCGGGTGGCCCTTGTCCCGACGGGAGCGGGCCCGTACCCTTCCGATAGCATGATCCCTCAGCTCTACGTCGGACCGGGAGCCCGCGCCGCCGCCCTCGCTCAGGCGGCTTCCGAGTTGGGGGGCTCGCCCGCAGGGCACCCCGATGCGTGGTGGGGGGTCGCCGAGGCGGGGGAACTGGGGATCGACCGGGTCCGGGAGCTCATCCTGTGGGCGCGGTACGGCCCGGTGCGGGCGGCCCGCAAGGTGGCGGTGATCGGGCCGGCGGAAAGGTTGACCCGTGAGGCGGCCAACGCGCTCCTCAAGCTCTTGGAGGAGATGCCCCCCCATCTTGGGGCGATCCTGTTCGCGGAGGCGCTCGACCGTGTCCTCCCCACGGTGCGCTCGCGGTGCGCGCTCGGATGGTGTCCGGGCGCACTTTCCCAAATCCAGGCTGCGCTCCGCACGGCGGGGTACACGGAAGAGGAGATTGCGTTCATCGCCTCGCTCCTCGATGACCGGGTCGAGGATGCCGCGGCGTTCCTCGCTGAGCGCCGCGATCCGCTCCAGGAATGGCAGGAGGCGGAGGCTATGGCGAGGGGCCTCCCCCTGGCCGAGCTGGTGGCGCAGTTTGCGTCCCACGCTGCGGACCCCCTTCGCCGACGGGCATTCGGACGCCACCTCATCCAGACCCTCTCCCGCGCTACTGCGGATGAGGTCCTCTCTGCCGCGGACCAGCTGGCCAGGGATGGGAAGGGGACCGTGGCCGCGTTCCTCGGCGAGCTGGCTCGCTTCCTGGCGGTGGAGGCGCCCACGGCGTGGCCGACCCTCCCGCCCGATGTGCTCCTGTCCTGGGCGCGCAAGGCCTCGCTCTCCCGGGGGGAGCTCGACGACAACGCGAACCCGCGGCTTCTGGCGGAGGTGGTGGTCCTGTGGCCGCGGAGAAGCTAGGGGCGCTTGTCCGGCGGCGGGGGCCGCTCTGTGACATCCACCTCGCCGTGTGGGACGGGGCAGTGGGCGATCCGGGCCAGCTGTGGGTGGAGGAGGAGGGCCACACCAGCTGGCTAGCCCGGGTCCTCCAGTCCCCCCTCTGCAACCCCCCTGCCCCGCGGACGCGCCTCGTCCGCCCCGCTTCGCCGGAGGACCGGGCGACGTTTGAGGCCCGCAGCGCGGAGGCGGAGGAGCTGCGCCGGTTGGCCCAGGAACGAGCATCCGACCTCTCGCTCCCGATGCGGTTCTTGGGGGCGGAGCTCGACCTCGAGCGGACCTTCCTCCGCCTCTACTTCACCGCCCCCGAGCGGGTGGACTTCCGGGAGTTCCTCCGCGAGCTGGGGGCGGCGTTCCGGCTGCGGCTCGAGCTCCACCAGATCGGGCCCCGCGACGCGGCGCGGATCCTGGGGGAGGTGGGGCCGTGCGGGCGGCCCCTGTGCTGCCGGACGTTCCTCCACAAGCTGCGTCCAATCCCACTTGAGCTTGCGTTCGAGCAGCAGCTCTTCCTGAGCCCAGAGCGGCTCACCGGGGTCTGCGGCCGGCTGATGTGCTGTCTCGCCTACGAGCACGAGCAGTACCGCGAGGCGCTCGACGGGCTCCCCAAGATGGGGGCGCGGATCGAGGTGGAGGGACGCACCGGGAAGGTCGTCGGCCTCAACGCGTTCCAGGGGACGTTCACCGTGCAGTGGCCCGACGGGACACGGGCCGAGCTGAACGGCGAGCAGCTCCGCAACGACCGTCATCCGTAGGGTCCGAGACCGCACCCTAGAGGGCTAGGGGGCGATGCGGAGCCCGTCGGGGAGGACCTCCTTCAGGTAGACCACGAGCCCTTCGCTCGGGGAGTCAATCGCCAGGAGGAGCTCGCCCTGGCCGTACAGCCAGACCTCGCTCTCCCCAAGCTGTACCCGGTACCGCTCCGCGGGGAGCATCCTCTCTCCGACGAGGAGGCCCACCTCCTCCGGTGGGTATCCGATCAAGGGAGCCACCGTCCGCCGCCCCGACCGAACTGCGGTCACCTCCGCCTGCGCGGTGCGGGCGTGGGCCTGAAGGTACCGGTAGACAGCGAGCCACGGCCCCACCGCGTCGGCCCCGAGGATGGCGAACGGGGGGAGCGCGGCCAGGGTGATCTCCTGCTGGAACAGGCCGGACCCGAGGGTGATGCGGGGTTTCCCCTCTGTGATGCGGACGGAGACCTGCGCCTCCCCCTTCTCCCGGTAGTAGATCGGGTTCCAACCTGGGTCGAGGACGAGGCTCGCCGTGGTCTCCCCGTTCCCCCCCTGTGCCGTGGAGTCGACCCGGTAGCCGGAGTCGACGAGCCACAGCGTGAACGCCTCATCCCCTGCCCATTGGCCGGCCCGTTCCCAGGCGTACGTGCCCTCCTCGATCTGCACCCCTCCCTCCAGCCCCGGGATCTCCTCCGCACCGGGCACGAGGAGCATCACCACGCCCGCTACGATCGCCCCGATGAGCAGGATCCTCCATGGGTCCATGTTCGTCCCTCCTTACGTGGATCGTACTGGGTCCCCGCCGCCCCGGCGAGCCGATGCGGATCCGCCGAGGCCGGGAGGGGACGCTGTGCCCTCACCTCAACACGCACTCTTCACGGTCCGGCCGGCGATGATCTCCTCGGCCAGGGCGGTGGGGACGGCCTCGTAGCGGGCGAACCGCATCGAAACCTGGCCCCGACCGCTCGTAAGGCCACGGAGCTCGGTCGTGTACCCGAACATCGCCGCCAGGGGGACCTCGGCGTGGACGATCGGGACCCGGCCCCGGGGCTCGAGGGCCACGATCCTCCCCCGCCGCGCGGCCAGGCTCCCCAGCACGGCCCCCAGGTCCGCCTCCGGCGCGGTGACCTCGACGTCCATCATCGGTTCGAGGAGCCGGATCCCCGCCTTGCGGCACGCCTCGCGGAACGCGGCGGCCGCACAGGTGCGGAACGCCTGCTCCGAGGAGTCCACCTCGTGGGCCGATCCGTCGAGGAGGACCACGCGGACGTCCACCATCGGGAACCGGGCGTAGGGCCCTGCGGCCATCGCCTCGACGATCCCCCGTTCCACGGCTGGGATGTACTCCCGTGGCACCCTCCCCCCCACGACGCGGCTCTCGAACTCGAACCCCGCGCCCGCCCTGGCGGGCTCGACGCGGAGGACGACGTGGGCGTACTGACCATGGCCGCCGGTCTGCTTCACGAGCTTCCCCTCGTGCTCGACCGTCCCGATGACGGTCTCCCGGTAGGCAACCTGCGGTTGGCCAACCGTGACCTCGACCCCGAACTCGCGCCGGAGCCGGTCTACGATGATCTCGAGGTGCAGCTCGCCCATCCCCGAGATCACCACATCGCCGGTCTCGGCGTTGGGGCGCACGATGAACGTCGGGTCCTCCGCGGACAGGTCGGACAGGCCGCGGCTCAGCCGATCGCTGTCGGTCCGCCGGGCGGGGGCGATGGCGAGGTCTACCACCGGCGCTGGGAACTCGATCGGGGCGAGGACGATGGGGCTGTCCTCGCGTGTGAGGGTGTCGCCGGTGTAGGTCTCGCTGAGGCCCACCGCGGCGCCCACCTCGCCGGCCCGCAGTTCATCCACCGGCTCGCGGTGGTCGGCATGCATCCGGAACAGGCGGCCGATGCGCTGCCGCTTGCTGCGGCTGGCGTTGAGGACGAACTCCCCTCCCCGCAGAACCCCTGAGTAGACGCGGAGGTAGGTGAGCTTGCCCACGTGGCGGTCAGCCTGGACCTTGAATGCGAGCGCCGACAGGGGCTCGCTGTCGAGCGGGCGGCGCCCATCCTCCGCCCCGTCCCACGTTCCGCGGACCGGCGGGAGGTCGGCCGGGGAGGGAAGGAAGTCCACCACCGCATCGAGGAGCCGGCGGATCCCCTTGTTGCGGAACGCGGCCCCGGCGAGCACCGGGATCAGCTTGCCCGCCACCGTGGCCTTCCGTAGGGCCGCCGTGACCTCCTCGACCGTCGGCTCCTCCCCGGCGAGGAACTTCGCTAGGAGGTGATCATCCACCTCCGCTGCCCGTTCCAGGAGAGCATCGCGCGCCGTCTGCGCCTGTTCGAAGAGGGCCGTGGGCACCGGCCCGACCTCGATCTCCGTCCCCCCTGCCTCGTCCCGGTAGTAGATCGCCTCCATCCGCAGGAGATCCACGAGCCCGGCGAACTCCTCCTCAGCGCCGATCGGGATCACCACCGGCACCGCGCTCGCCCCGAGTTTGTCGCGGATCTCGCGGACTACGCCCCAGAAGTCGGCGCCGGTGCGGTCCATCTTGTTGATGAACGCGATCCGCGGCACCTCGTACTTCGTCGCCTGCCGCCACACCGCCTCCGATTGAGGCTGGACCCCTCCCACGGCGCAGAAGAGGGCCACCATCCCGTCCACCACGCGCAGGCAGCGCTCGACCTCGGCCGTGAAGTCCACGTGCCCCGGCGTGTCGATCACGTTGATGCGGTGTCCCTTCCAGTTCGTCGTCGTCGCGGCAGAGGAGATCGTGATCCCCCGCTCTCGTTCCTGGGGCATCCAGTCCATCGTCGCCTGCCCATCGTCCACTTCACCGATGCGGTGGACGCGGCCGGTGAAGTACAGGATGCGTTCAGTGACCGTCGTCTTCCCAGCGTCGATGTGCGCTGCGATCCCGATGTTGCGCACCTTCGTGATGTCGTGTTCCCCGTTCATTCCAGTTCCTCCATCCTTCAGCCAAACCAACCCCATCCCGAGCTAGCGGGAAGAGAGCCCTTCATCCCATGTTCCTCTGAAATGGATCGCGAGTACCCGACAGAGAGGCAAGGGAAATCTAGAGGGTGGCTAGGATAAACGACCGGGCGCTCCCCGTCAACGGCCCCTGGTGTGCGCGGGGAGGCCGGACCTCTTCCCACGGCCGGCGGTCCCCGGACTCCCTTCCCCCGTGGGACGTGCTATCATCGCCCCTCGCTCAAGGAGGATAGATGTCCCGATCGAGGACCTGGATCGAGCGGTTCGACCCCGCGACCGCCCGGTCGGATGCGATGCGGGGGTTTCATGCGCTATCGAACCGGATTCGTGCCGAGTGTTGGCCCGATGACCCGCCGCGTGAGCTTTCCGTGCTGCGGGCCGCGATGACGTCGGTCCCCGCATGGTGGGGCGTGCGGTGGTGGGTGGCGTGGCGCGACGGACGGGTCGTGGGCAGTGCCGAGCTCGAGATGAACTGCACAAAGGAGAACCGGCACTTGGCGTGGTTCGATGTCTCCGTCCTCCCGGAGTACCGACGCCAGGGGATCGGCACCGCGCTCCTGGGGACGATGGCCGAAGCGGCCCGCGCCGACGGTCGCCGGCTCCTTACCATGGGCACGGTCGCCACCGCCCCGGATGGGGAGGCATTTGTACGTCGCCTGGGGGCGCGGCCAGGGCTGATCCAAGAGATCAACCAGCTCCGCATCCAGGATGTGGACCGGGCGCTCCTCCACGCGTGGCAGGAGCGGGCCCCGGACGATGCGTTCCGCCTCGGGTTCTGGGAGGGCCCGTACCCGGAGGCGGACCTCGCGGATGTGGTGAAGATGCACGAGGTCATGAACACCGCCCCGCGCGGTGAGCTCGAGATGGAGGACTCTCACATGACGCCGCAGATGATCCGCGACCAGGAGGAATCGCTCCGCAAGCGCGGGGTGGAGCGGTGGACCGTCTACGCCCGCCATATCCCCACCGGCCGGATCGCTGGGTTCACCGAGGTCGCCTGGAACCCGCCCGAGCCGGAGATCGTCCACCAGTGGGGGACCGGCGTGTTCCCGGAGTTCCGCAACCACGGGCTGGGGCGATGGCTCAAGGCGGCGATGATCGAGAAGATCCTCGCCCAGCGGCCGGGGGCGAGGTTCGTGCGCACGGGGAACGCGAGCTCGAACGCGCCGATGCTCAAGATCAACCACGAGCTTGGGTTTCGCCTCTACAACACGACCACGGTCTGGCAGGTGCCGGTGGAGCAGGTCTTGACCTACGTTGCTGAGGTCGGGTAGCGGGCGGCGGAGGGTTCATCGCCGCGGCGGGGCCAACGGCTCCCCTCGGGGCTCAGGCTCGAACCGGTACACCGCGCAGTCGGCAAGTGGGCGGTACCCGATCCGACGGTAGATCTCGTTTGAAGTTGGGTTGGCGAGGTCGGTGTAGAGGGTGCAGAACGCACATCCGCGGTCGAGGAGGAGCTGGCTCAGGGCAGCCACGCACGCCGAGGCGTACCCCCTCCCGCGGCACACGGGCGGCGTGTAGACGAGGCTTACCGTCGCCCCGCGGGCCGACCGGCGGGAACTCCCGGCCATCGAGACCGGGCCCTGGTGGTCCCACACCACGAGCGTTCCCGATTCGAGGAATCGCTCCACCATCGCCTGCGGATCGGGCGGAGGATCGTGGGGGGCGGCTTCAGCGTGGAATGCGCTCGCCCAGTCGGCGAGGAGCGGGAGGTCCTCCTCCCTGGCGGGGCGCATCGTCCCGGGGACGCCGGCGGGCGGCACGACCGACCGAAGTTCGTAGATCCGCGTTCTCATCGCGATGTGGGCGCGCACTGCTCGTCGCTTCTGCCACAGGTCCGTGAAGGCGGTGGCGGCGGGGAGCGGGCCGTTGACCCCCGGGAGGTGCGGATCAGCGGTCGCGAGGTGGTCCACCAGGGCCTCGATCGCGCCGCGGTGTCCGCCCGGGGAGGCGAGGATGAGGGGAAAGGGCGGGGTGCGGATCGCGGCCGCGAAGAGCTCGCGACCTAGCCCGACGGTCAGGAAGTAGGGGGCCTCGTCCCCGAAGGCGTGGCCATCCCTCACCTGGGCCGCGATCCCGAGGATGAGGTTGTGGAGGGCCTCCTCGCGGAGGAGCGGCCCCTCGGCGGATGAGAGGAACGCTGCGGCACTGGGATGGATCGTTAATTCCATGGACCACCTCCTCGTTGGCTAGGGGGGAAGTGTACCGGGTTGGGGGGCCGAGGTTCGCTCGCGAGGGGACAGGGGGCCGGGAGGAACCCTCTCTGCCGGGCTATGCTCGAAGTGGGTGATCGCGCATGCGCAAGACTGTTCTCTCGCTGATGGTCCTCGTTCTCGTCGCCACGACGGCGTGGGCAGAGCTGGTTCGCCGGGGGCCGATCCTCATCACCTCTGACCAGGACTTCACCCCGGAGAACGGCGTGGTCGGCGGGTGGGGCGTGTTCGGCGACCCGTACATCATCTCCGGGGTCAGGATCGATGCGGGAGGAGACGACTACGGGATCCTCATCTCGGGCACGATCCGCCCCGTCCTCATCCGCGATGTGGAGGTCCTCGGGGCGCGCACGGCCGGGATCAAGGTCCAGAGTGCAAAGGGCGTCACGATCGAGGACGTCCGGGTGCGGGGCTGTGCCGTCGGGATCAGCGCCTTCCTGAGCACGGAGGTGATCGTGTCCCGGGCCTGGATCGAGGAGTGCCCTGATGGGGTAAGGCTCGTCTTCTCGTCGGGAGTGGATCTGTATGATCTGCACGTATCCCGGTGCCGAACGGGCGTGTGGTTCGCTGGGACCACCGGGTCGCTCCTCGCGGGGGCGGTGATCGAAGCGTGTGACGTCGGGATGGCGGTCGAGCTCGGCTGCGAGGGGATCGTGGTAGCCCAGAACGCGTTTCTGGGGTGCCGGCTTCCCGCGCGGTCGGACGGTGGGGCGGCGTGGGACAACGGCGTCCGCGGGAACTACTGGGAGGGATTCGTCTCCCCGGACGAGGATGGGGACGGGATCCTTGACCAGCCCTACCCTGTCGGGCCGGAAGAGGAGGACCGGTTCCCGCTTGCCTCATGGTCTGAGCTATAGGTCCGGAGCGCCCGCACGATCAGGATTCCCCCTGTCCACAGGACGAGCGCCCCGCCCACGAGCCCCCAGAACGGGATCGAGACCCGGACCTGGGTGAACCCCACCCCCACCAGGAGGCCGCCGGCGCAGAGCGCGGTCGCGCGGAGGAGCGCGGCGCGGGCGAGGCGATGGGTGGCTTCGGGCTCTCCGCGCTGAAGGCGGGAGATCCAGAGGAGACCGAGGTCCCAGCTCCACAGGGCGAGGGCGACCACGGCCAGGGCGCCCGTGAGGGGGGCGACGAAGCTCAACCCCGCGGCGAGCCCGATGGCGAGGCAGAACCCGAGCGTGAGCCAGCCCCGCTTGCGGAAGGCGATCCCCAACGCCCACGCCCCCGGCACAGCGAGGGAGAGCCACCACCAGGGAGCGAGGGTGAACCCGAGGGAGCTCCACGAGAGGAGCCATGCCGCGAGGATCCCCATCGCGGCTAGGATCACCTTGCCCTCCGCCACGCGGCCACGGCCTGGGGGGCGAGGGGGTAGCGGACGTCCCACACCAGCGGCCGGGCCCCTGCTGCGAAGGCCTGGCCGATCATCGCCCCCCGCTCGAGGGCGAGGATCCGGCGGGCCAGCTCGACCTCGGGGCCAGTTCCGCAGGAAGGCTCCGCGAGGGTCGTCGGGTCCACCACGAGCACAAGCGCACGGTAGCCCCGTGCGATGAGCACCCCGAGGTCCTCGGCATCCCCGGGGAGGAGGGGGGAGACGAGGACGATCTGCGATCCTGGCCGGAGGAGGCGGGTCGGGAGGTGGGCCAGTTCCGCGAACACCTCCGACGAGCCGATCGTGGCTCGTGCCAATTTGTGCAGAAGGCGCTCCCCATGCCGGCGGCCGTATCCGGGGAATACCCAGTCCAAATAGGCCCCGTACACGAGCAGCCCCACCCGGTGGCCCTGGGAGAGGAAGGCCTGGCACAACCCCGCCGCGGCCCGGGCGGCGTGGTCGAGGAGGTCCGGTTGCCCGTGGTACGCGCGAGCCCGCACATCGAGCACCACCGCGACGTCGGCGGCCCGTTCTTCCTCGAACTCGGCGACCACGAGCTCGTCCAGCCGAGCCGATGCCGGCCAGTGGATGCGCCGGATCTCGTCACCGGGCCGGTACTCCCGCGTTCCGAAGAACTCGAGCCCGGTGCCCCCGCGCCGGGAACGGGCGGTCCCGGATTGGGGGAGGGTGCGCCGGGGGGCGATCGCGATCCCGGACAGGACCTCAAATCGCGGCAGGACGACGAGCTCGGCCGGGCAGGGCAGCTCCTCCTCCCACGTCGCATAGCCGAGGCGGTCCTCGGCCGCAATGCGCACCACGGGCAGGGGGTAGAGGCCCCGTCGGACGCGGGCCGTGTAGCGGAGGGTGAGCGCTTCTCCCGTCGCGAGCTCCCGGATCTGCTCGGTCGTTCCGTCCACAAGCTCCAGCCCCGGGGGGAGGGGATCCGCAACAGCTACGACCTCGACCCGCGAGCCCTTGTTCTCGACCGCGACCGTGATCTCCACTTCCTCCCCCTCCCACACCCGGGCTTGAGACAGGGTGCGGTGGGCCGCCAGCCGTGGCCGGCGGTCCCAGGCGGCGAGGGCATACCCACCCACGAGGTGGACGGCGATGGGAAGGGAGAGGAACGCCACGGGCGTCAACCGCAGTCCGAGCCCGACCGCGAGGAGGAGCACCAGGATGGCAAACTCAACCCGCGCCTTGCGGCTGACCATCAGCCTGCCTTCGGGACCGGGGTCTGGGCGAGGATGTCCGCGATGATGTCCTCGGCGCGGATGTCGCGGGTCCACAGTTCGGGGGAGAGGATCAACCGGTGGGCGAGCGCCGGCCCGGCCACCGCCTTTACGTCATCGGGGAGGACGTAGTCCCGCCCCGCGAGCGCGGCCCGGGCGCGGGAAATCTTGAGCAGGGCCAGCGTCCCCCGTGGGCTTGCCCCCACCGCGAGCGAAGGGTGGCGCCGCGTCGCGGCGACGAGGGCCACCATGTACCCGAGGAGATCCGGATCCACGTACACCTCCTCCAGCGCCTGGCGCAGCGCGAGCACTTCCTCGGGACCGGTCACCGCGGGGAGCGAGACCTCCTCCCTCTCGCGGGCGATCCGGCGGCGGAGGATCTCCTCCTCCTGGGGAGGCTCCGGGTAGCCGAACCGGACCCGGACGAGGAACCGGTCCACCTGGGCCTCTGGGAGGGGGAATGTCCCCTCGTACTCGATCGGGTTCTGCGTGGCCAGCACCACGAACGGCTGCGGCAGTGGCCGCGTGTCGCCCTCCACCGTGGCCTGCCCTTCCTGCATCGCCTCGAGCAGGGCGGACTGGGTCTTGGGGGTGGCGCGGTTGATCTCGTCGGCGAGGATGAGTTGGGCGAAGATCGGTCCTGGTCGGAACTCGAACTGCCCCTCCTCGCGGCGGTAGAGGTGCGTCCCCACGATGTCCGCCGGGAGGAGATCGGGGGTGAACTGGATCCTCCGGAACGAGAGCCCGAGCGTCCACGAGAAACAGCGCGCGGCGAGGGTCTTTGCGAGCCCCGGGTAGTCCTCCAGAAGGACGTGTCCTCCGGCAAGGATCGCCCCTAGGATGAGGGTCAACGGCTCACGTTTGCCGACGATGACCTCTTCAATGCGCGACAGGACCGCGTCGCCGCGCTCCGCAACCTCACGTACCGTCAAGGTGTCCTCCTTTGGCGTAGTGGGAGAGGGCATCCACTGCCGCCGCGAGCTGTTGGGGGTAGTCGGCCGCGGGGAAGGGGAGGCGCCGGGTGGGGTGAAGGATCGAGGACAGGGCGTGGTTCGGCGGCCAGCGGCCCGCCTCAAGGTCGTCCCACGCCTGCCGCGGCGAGACCGCGTCGCGCCGGACCCTCAGCGCGACTGCGACCTGGGCCAACCGCTGGGCGAGCTCCTCGCGGGCGCGGGGGGAGGTCACCGCCCGCTCGATGACCGCCACGAGGCTCGCGAGCTCCGAGCGGTCCCGCGGTTGAGGGGAGGGGCGCCCGGTCCCGGTCGGCCGCGGTCCGGCCCGTGCCCCTAGGCGGAGGGTGAGGTAGCCGAGGGTGAGGATCACCAGGATCCACACGACCCCCTGATGGAGGGAGTCGAGGAACCAGACCACCCGGACGAGGGCATCGAACACCCACCCCGCTACCCACCGCAGGGCGTAGGCCAACCCTCCGGCGAGGAGGAGCCCGAGGGCGATTCGCTTTGCCCTACCTGCACGCCCGCTCGATCGCGGCCAGGGCGGCCAGGGCCTCTTCGCGACGGGGCTCGCTCTCCTTGTGGCCATAGCGTACCTCCTCGAACAGCCGGGTCAGGGCTCGCACCGGCTCCTCGCGGAACCCAAGGGCGACGAGCCGCTCCGCGAGCTCGTGCGGGGTGAGGCTGGGGATCCTCGTCTCCCTCACGCGCGGGGAGAGGATCTCCACCATGCGCAGCCAGCACCGGATCACGACGTCGGACACGGGGAGGCCTCGCGCGAGTTCGGCCGTGGCGGATTCAGCTGCGTCTTGGATCTCATCGGTGACCGACCCCGGGCGCGGCCAGAACCGCCGCCCCCCCCACCATGCGAGGAGCCCTCCTCCGACTCCCCCGGCGAGGTAGGCGAGCCACGGGGGCACACGGGGCGGTGGGGGGGCCTCCTCCGCGCCTTTTGGGTCCAGGCTTGGCCCGGGGAGCGCGAGGAGGGGGGCCTCCTTGCCGGCGAGGACGTCCGCGAGCGTCGGGCGGAGGGATTCCGCAACCGCGTTGGCCACGACGATGAGCGCGACGAGGAGGAGCAACCCACGCAGGCACTTCGCCCGGTACTCCCGGGAGAGGATGCACCCCACCACCTGAGCCGCGAGCAGGGCGAAGAGCGCGGCCATGATCGCGTCAAGCAACCACTCCGGGCCCGAAAGGGGGAGGGCGCCGCCCGGTCCAGGGAGGAGCCCTTCGTCCCCTCCCGCCCCACCGCGCGGCCCACGGAACTCGATCCCCGCGAGCCCGGCAAGGAGGAGCCCGAGAAGGGCGATGAGAAGCCCGCCGAGGAGGGCCAGCCGCACCCGGGTCATGGTTCCAGGCGAAGGCCGAGCTCCCGCAGCTGACCCTCATCCACCGGGGCGGGGGCATCGGTGAGGGGGCAGGCGCCGGTGGTTGTCTTGGGGAACGCGATCACCTCGCGGATTGAGTCCTCACCGGCCATCATCATCACCCACCGGTCGAGGCCGAACGCGATCCCCCCGTGGGGCGGCGCCCCGTACTCGAGCGCCCGGAGGAAGAACCCGAACCGCCGCTCCGCCTCCTCCTCCCCGATCCCCAGGATGCGGAAGATCTGCTCTTGGAGCTCGCGGCGGTGGATCCGGATCGAGCCCGAGGCGAGCTCGATCCCGTTCACCACGAGGTCATAGCACTTGGCCCGCACCTTTGAGGGGTCGCGGGCGAGGAACGGGAGGTCCTCGTCGCGGGGGGAGGTGAACGGGTGGTGCTCGGACTCCAGCCGCCCCTCTCCCTCCTTGAACAGCGGAAAGTCCACGATCCACGCGAGTGCCCAGCGGTCCTGCGGGATCAGGCTGAGTTCGGCCGCCAGGCGCAGCCGGAGGTCGCCGAGGGCGGTGGAGGCGACCTCGGGCCTGCCCGCGGCGAGGAGGACGAGGTCGCCGCGATGGGCTCCGGTCTGCGCGGCGATGGCGGAGAGCGTCTCCGCCGAGACGTGCTTCCCGAACGAAGACGTGACCGCCTCGCCGAGCTTGACCCACGCCAGCCCGGGGAGACCATGGCCCTGCGCCGCCTCCTCGAGCTTGGCTAGCTCGCCCCGCGATCTCCCGGCCCCGCCGGGCACGGGAAGTGCCCGCACCGCACCCCCCCCGGCCACGACCTCGGCGAACAGCCGGAGGGGCCCCGCGGCGAAGAGGGACGACACGTCGGCGATCTCCATCCCGAACCGGAGGTCCGGCTTGTCTGACCCGTAGTGGGCGATCGCCTCCGCGTACGGGAGACGGGGGAGGGGCAGGGCGATCTCCACCCCGATCGTCTCCCGGAACACGTAGGACGCGAGCCCCTCGAGGAGGGGGAAGAGCTCTTCCGGGTCCTCGAGGAACGCCATCTCCAGATCGAGCTGGGTGAACTCCGGCTGCCGGTCCGCGCGGAGGTCCTCGTCGCGGAAACAGCGCACGATCTGGAAGTACCGTTCGATCCCGGACGTGACGAGGATCTGTTTGAACAACTGCGGCGACTGGGGGAGGGCGTAGAACGTCCCGCGAGCCAGCCGGGATGGGACGAGGAAGTCCCGTGCCCCCTCCGGCGTGGACCGGGTCAGCATCGGCGTCTCGACCTCTACGAATCCCTCCCGGTCGAGGTAGGTGCGGATGGCCATGCAGGCACGGTGGCGCAGGCGCAGGTTGCGCTGCATCTGCGGCCGGCGCAGGTCGAGGTACCGGTAGCGGAGCCGGGTCTCCTCGCTCGGCAGGCCCTCCTCGGCGACCGAGAGCGGGAGCGGCTTCGCGCGCGACAGGACCTCCACTTCCTCCGCCTCGACCTCGATGTCCCCCGTGGGGAGGGACGGGTTCCGCGCCTCGCGGAGGCGGACCGTGCCTGCGATGCGGATCACGTCCTCCCGGGACAGGTGGGCTGCGTTGCGTAGGACGAGCTGGACGATCCCTGAGGCGTCGCGGAGGTCCACGAACGTGATCCCGCCAAGATCGCGCACCCGGTGGACCCAACCGGCGAGGACGACCTTCCGCCCCGCTGCCTCACGCCGCAACTCCCCGCACTTGTCCCGCTGCATGGTGGTCTCCTTTGTGGCCTTGTCGTCCCAGCGCTGGGCTGGGCCGATGTTCCCCTCTCCCCGCGCGGTGGACGGTCCCTAGCCGCGAACGCAAATTGTAGTGGGAACGGTCGTGGATCACAGGGGGAGGGCGGACGGGCAGATCGTGCGGTACGCGCAGGAGGAGCAAGCAGCGAACGAGGGTTTTGCCGCGAAGGCACCGGACCGGATCCCCGCTGTGGCATCGCGGATCGCGGCCAGGGCGCGGTCGGCCAGGCGGTCGGTCGGCGTCGCCCGGCCCACCACCACCTCCGGCGTGAGGAAGCGGAGCTGCACCTCGTGGGGCCGGTCCCCGAACATCCGCTCATAGCCGAGGGCATAGATCGCCAGTTGGAGCGACTCCCTTGCCCGGTGGTCGGCGGCCTCCTCCCCCACCTCGGACGTCTTGTAATCGATGATCAGGGCCTGGTTGCCAATCCGGTCCACGCGGTCCCAGTACCCGATCACCTTCGCCTCCCCCTCCACGAAAGCGAAGAACTTCTCGACGAACGTCGGCTGCGCGCCGGAGGCCTCCTCGAACCGGTGGAACGCGGCCAGGGCGGCCGCGCCGTGGCGGAGCATCTCCTCCTCGTGGGCGGCGGACAGGAACCCCTCCGAGCGCCAGGCGTGGCGGAACACGGCCTCGAGTTCGGCGAGGGGGAGGGTCCTCCCCTGGACCTTGGCGAGGTGGTAGGCCTGGATCGCTTGGTGGACCGCGTTGCCGAGGATGACGATCGGATGAAGGCGGATCGGGACGCGCAGCACATGGACGTAGCGGTACTTGAGGGGACAGGTGAGCCAGTCGTCCACCTGGCGGAAGGAGAGCTGGAGCGGCCCCGTGCCCTCGGAACCCGGGGCGGGTGGCGGGGGTTCCCCCCCTTGGCGGCGGATCCGGAGCAGGGCCGGCGCCTCGGGGGATCGTTCCCCCTGTTCGCCGAGGGCCTCGAGGACGAACCGCGACACCTTCGCCATCCGCTTTCGGGGCGCCTCGCCCGGCGGACGGTAATCATCGGCGGAGAGGAGGTACAGACGGCGTTTGGCGCGGGTCATCCCCACGTAGAACAGGCGCCGCTGCTCCTCGAGGTGGGCGATGTCCTCCGGGATGTCCTCCCCCCGCAGGCCGCGGGGGAGGACGAACGTGGGCCGCGTGATCCGCCCCGGGAAGAAGTCCTCCACCAGCCCGGTGAGGAACACGGCCACGAACTCCATCCCCTTTGCTTGGTGGAACGTCATCACCTGCACCGCGTCCACCCCCGGCTCCGCCTCCCCGACCATTGGGTTCCACCCCAGCTCCCGCAGCTCGTCCACATAGCGCACGAACCACGGCACGCGGTCGTAGCGGGCCACCTCCTCGAACCGATGCACCACCCGCTCGAAGAACTCGGCGATGTGCTCGACCGCCTGCCCGGCGGCGGGGTCATCGGACTGGGCGAGGGCCTGCAGGTAGCCGGTGCGCTCCATCAGGAACGCGTAGAGGACGCGCCCGGCCGGGTTGCCCCGCGCGAGGTCCTCGCACGCCGCGAGGTCGGCCAACGCCCGTGCGGCCGCCTGCTGGCCCTCCTCGCTCAGGGAGCCAGCGGCGACGGCCGCGGCGAGGACCTGGCGAAGCGGGCGGTGTTCCCGCTGGGAGCGAGAGGTGAGGAGAGCGAGGTCCTCCCCCCCCAGGCGGTAGATCGGGGACCCGAGGAGATGGTAGAGGGACTGGCTATCCCCGGGGTCGGCGAGCGTGCGCAGAAACGACATCATGAGCCGGATGACCTCTTGGTCGAACATCCCGGCCCGGAACCGGCCCGCGAGGGTCCACGGGATCCCCTCCTCGGACAGGGCGCGCAGGTAAGGGTCCGGGCGGTACCGGTTCCTGTACAGGAGCGCTATTTCCCGGTACGGGACGCCGGCCGCGTTCAGCTTGCGCACTTCCCTCGCCACAAACTCCGCTTCCTCTTCCACCGATGGGAACTGGCGGTGCACAGGGGGGTGCCCTGGACCGTGGATCGAGGTGAGCTCCTTGGTGATCGAGTACGGGATCTCCCCGCGGAGGGAGAGAGCCTCCAGGCGGTAGGAATTGGCGCGGATGAGCCTCGTCGCGGCATCCAGGATCCCTTGGGTTGAGCGAAAGTTCTGGGTCAGCACCACGACCTTGGCGAGGGGGAACGCGCGGAGGAAGGCGAGGAGGTTGTCCCAGGGCACCCCGCGGAACCCGTAGATTGCCTGGTCGTCGTCCCCCACCGCAGTTGCGTTCCCGTGCCCGGCGAGGAGCTCGATGAGCCGGAGCTCAGCGCGGCTTGTGTCCTGGAACTCGTCGGCGAGCACGTGGGGGAACCGCTGGTGGTACTCGGCGAGGAGCCCCGGTCGGCCCTCGAGGAGCCGCACTGTGCGCACGATGAGGTCCCCGAAGTCCATCACCCCGTCCCGCTCGAGGAGCTCCTGGTACGCGGCATAGCAGTCGGCGAGCTCGCGGTGGAGGTCGGCCTCGTCGGAGGGGAGTGAGGCCGCTGCCCCGTCGCACCACGCGCGGTAGGCCTCGGGCGACACGGCGTCGTCCTTCGCCCGTCCGATGAACGAGAGGAGCGGTGTGAGGAACCGGAGCGGCTGGCGCAGCGCCCGCGGGCGCAACGTGCGCACCGGCAGCTCCGTGAGGTGGTCGAGGAGAAACACCCGCTGATCCCACTCGTCGAGGACGCGGAAGTCGGGGGGGAGACCCGCGAGCGGTGCGTTCTCGCGCAGGATCCGCTCGCCCACGGCGTGATAGGTCGCGACCCACGCGTCGAGGGCGGCGTAGCGGACCCAGTCGAACGCCCGGTCGAGCATCTCCTCGGCCGCCTGGTGGGAGAAGGTGAACACGAGGAGCTGACTCGGGCGCTCGACGATCCCCTCGGCGATGAGGTGGGCGATGCGGCGGGTGATGACCGTCGTCTTTCCCGTTCCGACCCCGGCCAGGACGAGGAGCGGTCCCCCGCGGTAGGTGACCGCAGCCCGCTGTTCCTCGGTGAGCCCGCTCAGGATGTCCGCCATCCCCACGAGTGTATCCGCCCCGCGACCCCCCTCTGCTCCTACCCGTTGGAACCGACCGCGTCGCGAGGCTACCCTTGCCCCATGAACCCGTTCAACCTGTTCCTTGTGTTGGCCCTCGTCGGGACGATCCTCGCGGCGGGGGTGGTGGTCATCTCGGAATGCCGGGATGCGGAGCTCGTCGCCCTCTCCGCCACCGTCACCGATAAGGCGATCGTGGTCCGGGAGAAGACGGTGACGACGACGGTCCCCTCCGGAGGCTGCTCAACCTGCCCCGGTAGTGGATCAGGAGGTTCCACCACCGTGACGTCGGTCGTTCAGGAGGAGACCTTCTTCGTGACCCTCGACGTGGTCGAGGACGGCGCGGTGAGCCCGCAGCGGGTGGAGGTGTCCGAGGCCCTGTACCGTGAGCTGAAGGTCGGGGATGCCGTGGAGTGGCGGGTGCTGCGCGGCAAGGCGTCCGGCCGCCTGTGCAGCCGGCCGGAGATCCTCATCCCCGAGCCGGTGCCGTAGTACCGAGCGGGGGAGCGCCGACCGCCGTACGGGAAGGGCCCCAGGATGGCCCGGGGCCCGTTCCTCCCTGAACCGTGGCTATTTTGTGACCTCGACCTGATCCACCCGCAGGTCGCAACCGTAGTCGAGGATCACGACCGTGAGCCGCGGCTGGATCACGCGACGGTTGGCGAACGCGTAGGAGATCGTGTACCGACCGTCGTCGGCCTGGCCGTCCCCATCGAAGTCCCCGCGCTGCAGGTCGCGGCTCAGGATCTCCACCCGGAGATCAACAAGAACGTTCGTGTCGATGTCGATCGTGACCGTGTCCGCTGTCCCGTCGTGGTTTGTATCGGTCAGCCACAGTCGGTCATCGCAGACTCCGTCGAGGTCGAGGTCAGAGCCGAACGCGCATGGGAAGCTCGTCGGGTCATTCGGGTGCGTCCCGGCAGCGATCTCGTCATCATCCGCGAATCCGTCCCCGTCCGTGTCCACCGGCGTCTGCACCACCGGACGGGCGATCGGGATGAGCTGGGTGTTGCAGGGGTCCTCGTCCAGCCCGTCGATGAACCCGTCCGAGTCCGAATCGCGGTTCGTCGGGTCGAGCACCGGCACGAACCGGACATAGAAGTCCACGTCGTCTTCATCGATGAGGCCATCCCCATCGTTGTCCACCTCGTCTACAGGGTCTTCATCGATGAAGGTGTCGCCGTCGTTATCGAGGCTCACGAACAGGAGCTCGGTACACACCCAGCGCACTTCCGGCCCATCGTAGATCCAGTCGTTGTCCGTGTCGTGGTCGAGCGGGTCGGTGGGGTTGAACGGGAAGAACGATGGCGGGTTGGCCTGCCCGCGGAGTTCCTCCAGATCCGTGAGCCCGTCGTGGTCGGTGTCAGGGTCGCACGGGTTCGTCTCGAGCGGGCTCCCGTAGGCGGGGCCAGGGATCGGCCCGTGGTGGCCGTAGTCGAAGTCGCTTGGGAGGAAGTCGAAGTGCCCGTCGTGGTTCAGGTCCTCTTCCCCATCGAGGAGGCCGTCTTCGTCGGAGTCGGACGTGAGCGGGTTCATGCACCCGCAGGCAGGCTTCACGTTGTTCGCCTCGGGGTACACGACCGTGATCGGCCGCCCGAAGAGGTCCGTGGCTGGAATGAGGGATTGACGGGACACCGAGAACGAGAGGCGCTCGAACCCGTCGCCAACGGCATCGCCATCGGTGTCCGGGTTGTTGGGATCCGTTTCTCCTGAATCCCACGCGCCATCCCCATCCTCGTCCTCGCCGATCCCAAGCGGGTTCGGATGGCCACCGATCCCGGTACGGCACCGTGGGCTAACCACCACACTGGGATGGCCGCTCGTCATGTACGGGGTCCGCGCCCCGCCGTCGCACAGGCCGTCGGCATCCGTGTCACAGTTGGCGGGGTTGGTGGGGTTCGACCCGAACACCTCCGCTGAGTCGAGGAGGCCGTCGTCGTCGGTATCCGGGTCGAACGGGTCGGTCGGGATCGGCCCTCCGCCGGTCTGCTCGTGCCAGTCGTTGCGCCCGTCGTCGTCGGTGTCCCAATCACCGGGATCGGTCCCGATGGCGACTTCCTCGCCATCGAGGAGGCCGTCCCCGTCCGAGTCGGGATCGCACACATTCCAGATGGAATCATCGTTCTGCTCGCCACCGGCCGGAGTGACGACCGTGCGCACGGTTCCAGGTGCTGCATCGGTCGCGCCGGTGACATCGGCGAAGTCCTCGTAGTGGGTCCAGCTGTAGGTGACTCCGACCGCGACGAACGTGCGTACGACGACCGCACCATCTTGGATCCCGTCGTCATCGGAATCGTCGTCATTCACGAATGGGCACTGCATATCGCGGGTGCCGCCAAGGGCCCCGGCCAGCGTACTAAGACCGCTACCCGAAAACTCCTGGGGGTCGAACAGGTGATCGTCGTCGGTGTTGATGTCCAGCGGATTGCTTTCTTGATCGAACGTCCTCTGCGGCCACGTCCCAGCGATGGCGATCAGCTCATCGGAATCCATCAACGTGTCGTTGTCGGAGTCCTGGTCGAGCGGGTCGGTCCCGGTGATGTTCACCTCTTCGTAGTCTGATAGGCCGTCGTTGTCCGAGTCGTTGTCTAGTGCCGGGATTGTGGCGATCATCGAAGCACCTGCGGCTGGAACGAATGTGTACGGCCCGAGCTGGCTGTTCCTGGTTCCCGGAGGCGACCCCGCTGGTCCCGTCCCCAACGGAAGGACCGTGGAGACCGCCTCGGGTATCACGGTGTTGAATCCTGGGATCGGCCGCGGTCGGCCAAGGATCGGTCCGCCGCCAAGCAAGGCCACCTCCTCACCATCGAGGAGCCCGTCGCCGTCGGTATCAGGATTGCACAGATTGCACTCCCAGTAGTCGACGGATTTCGTCGCCTGAGACCCCCAGTCCCCGATGCTGATTCCCGATCCACCGACGCCCAGCATCCCATCGTGGTTGGCGTCCTCACCCCCATCCTGGAGGCCATCATCGTCGGAGTCGTCATCGTTGACGTACGGGCACACCAGGTCGTCGACTCCGTCCGTGCTCAGGTGCAGAAAGCGATCACTCCCGGTCCCGTTGTACTCGACGCTGTCGATCAGTCCGTCGTCGTCCGTGTCGGGATCGAGCGGATCAGACACTTGCGAGAACGTGCGTTGCGGCCACGTTCCTCCCGTGACCAGCAGCTCGTTCAGGTCGGAGAGCGTGTCGTTGTCTGTGTCCCAGTCCAGGGGATCGGTGTGGGTGACGTTCACCTCTTCGCCGTCGGAGAGCCCGTCGTCGTCCGAATCCATGTCGAGCGCGGGCACGGTATGCGCAATCGTCGCGCTGTCCTGAGACGTCACGGCCACCGAGCCTGCGCCGAGCTGCCACTCCTCCTGACCGTCGTCGAGCCCGTCGCCGTCGGTGTCTGGGTTGCAGAGATTTGTCTCCCCAGTTCCGATCGTTTGGGTGGTTCCGATCGTCCCGAGGTCGAACTGCCCGTCCTTGTCCAAGTCCTCGTGGCCGTCTTGGAGGCCGTCGTCGTCCGAGTCGTCATCGCCGACGTACGAGCACACGTTGTCCGGCACGCCCCCTGAGGTCCTCAGCATTCCGAGCCCCGAACCGGGGTACTCGACCTGGTCGGGCAGCCCGTCGTCATCGCTGTCGGGATCGAGCGGGTCCGAGACCTGAATGAACGAGCGATTCGGCCACGATGAGCCCACCACGGCAATCAGCTCGTTCGCGTCGCTGAGCGTATCATTATCGCTGTCCTGGTCGAGCGGATTCGTGTGGGTGATGCTCACTTCCTCACAGTCGGAAAGTCCGTCGTTGTCCGAGTCGTCGTCGAGCGCAGGGATCGTGGCCGTCAAGGCCGATCCGTCCTGCCCGAACACGGTCGAGACTCCGCGCGGCGCAACTGGCTTGAATCCACTGCTGGTGACCGGAAGACCGCCGAGGAGGGCGACCTCCTCTCCGTCCGTCAGCCCGTCGCCGTCCGTGTCGGGATCGCAGAAGTCTGTCTCACCGGTCAGGGAGGATTGCGTCAACGAGTCGCCGATGTCGCCCGTCACGCAGGTCCCGTTGCCGTCCCAGCTCTCGAACCCGTCCTGCAGTCCGTCGTCGTCCGAGTCGTCGTCGTTGACGAACGGGCACCCGGCTGCGATCTCGACGTCGTCCCGCAAGCCGTCGCCGTCCGTCTCCTCCATCAGTGGGTCCGCGTGGTCTCGGATGTCCGCGAACCCCCAGGTTTCGGCCTCTCCGACCGCGGCGAGGCCTTGTCCGCCGTCGATCACCGTGTCGCAGTCGGTGTCGGCCACGCAGAAGTTCGTGTGGGTCAGGCTCTGCTCGTCGCCGTCGGGGATCCCGTCGTCGTCGCTGTCCGAATCATTTGGGTCGGGGCGCCGGGACCCTCCGTAGTACCCGCTCGCTTCTTCGAGCTCGTCCCAGTCGCCCATCCCGTCGCCGTCGGTGTCCCACTTGTCGTAGTCCGTGTCGGTGACATTCTCCTCGAGGACATCGGGGAGTCCGTCGTCGTCAAGGTCGGTGTCCATCGACATGATGGCGATGTCGAGGAGGATGCCCGCGCCCGCGACGACGGCCTTGGCGATGTCGCTGTAGGGAATCGTAACGCCCGTCTGGACGACGACCCCGCCCGTGATGACCCCGTCCGGAATGACGTCAAGGACGAGAGCTGTTGTGTCAAGGCCGAGCTTCACCGCCTGCAGCGCGACCTCACTCGCGTTCAGGTCGAAGATCATCTGAGCGACGTTCTTGCCGCCGGAGCCGCAACCGTCGTCGCACTCGGAGCCGTCCGAACCGTCGCCCAGATCGTCGGGGAACTGGTCGTACCGCTCGATGTTCACGGAGCCCGTCGATCCGAGGTGGGTCCTGTCAGTCGGCCCGAACTGCACCGTCACGTTGACGAGCGGCGACGTGGTGTTGAAGTTGCCCGTGCAGGTGAGCGTAGCGCCGGAAAGGCCTGTGCACGGGTACTCGTTCGGCTGGAGCAGATGGATGTTCCCCTGGAGGATCGTGTCGGTCCCCGCATTGCCCGAGTCCTCTTGCACGGTAGCTGTATACGTCACGCCGGCTGGTGTGCCGGAACCGGTGACCGTGGTGATCGTTGGGCGCCGCTGGATGGCCTGGCCAAACCCGCCCCCGCTCGCAGCGTGGATCCCGTCATTCGGCGTGTAGTGGGCGTAGATTGTGTCGATGCCGGCATGGCCGTCAAGTCCGAGACACGTGTAGGTGAACGTTCCTGAGGGTGCGGCCCCAGAATTAGGAACCTGAGTCGCGTCACTGCCCAGGTACGATGAGTAGCTCAACGTCCCGAACGGGGCCGTCGCGGTGCCGGGGATCCCGTCAGCCTCCTCCACCGTGACCGTGTAGCTGCATTCCTGATTGACGAGGATGGTATTCGTACAGCCGTTGACGGTCACCTCGGTCGGGCGGAGGAGGACGGTCAATAGTTGGGTGGTGGACTTGCCGATGTGCACCGCCGACCCGTTATAGGTCGCGGTGATCGTGGTCGTGCCGGCATCGAACGCGCCGGGAGTGTAGATCACACTCAGATTGCCACTTCCATCCAGCGGCCAAGTGGTACCGGGGGTCCCGCTTACGGTGAAGGCTCCGTTCTTGCCACCATCATCGAAGGTCACGTCACCGGAAGGAGTGATTGGCGTTCCGGCGGCGGTGTCGTCTTCGACGTGAACCTGACAGGCGACATTCTGGAGAATGTACGCGGTCGTGGGGTCGAGTACGAGCTGGATATCGGCGGCCCGCTTGATGATCGCCTGGGCGAAGCTGCCGCTGCTTCCGCTGTGCGTGCTATCGCCGGCGTAGGTGGCGGTGAACGTGTGGGGCGTGGTCTCCCCGCTAGTCGGGGTGTAGGTGAACGTGAACTCGCCGGCATCCGCGGCGACGAGCGCGTGCGACCACGAAGTGGGTGTTCCCTGGTCGGTAGGGCTGACGCTGACCGATACGGTTCCCGTGGGCATCGAAGACGCACCGGGAGAGGTGTCCACAACGCGCACCGTGACCGTCACTGTGTCACCCACGACGAGCGCCGTGTCGGATCCCATGACGAGGGTGGTCGTCTCCCGCTTGCTCGCGGTGTGCTCGGCCGTGGCCGTGCTGCCCGCGAAGCGGCCGTCGCCCGGATATGTGGCGGTGATCGTGTGGGTGCCGAACGGGATCTGTGTGGTCACCAGAACTGCCTCGCTCTTATTGGTCCCTGAGCTCACAAGTTCCGCGCTTCCCAGAGGCGTGGTGCCGATGCTGAAGCTCACCGTGCCTGTCGGGCTGCCGCCACCGGTCTCAGCCGTGGCCGTCGCCGTTAGGGTAACCGCCCCCCCGACCACCGAGGGGTCCGGCTCGTCGGTCAGAGCCAACGTGGTCGCGACCGTGGTCACCTGGTGGGTCGTTGATCCGCTCGACCCCGCGTAGTTCGCGTCCCCCTCGTACACGGCGGTCAGCGTCCGCGTCCCCGCAGCCCCTGACGAGCTGAGGAAGCAGCTCCACGCGCCCTCCACCAGGTTCGCTGCACAGGTCTCCCCGGTGTCGTCGCGCACGGTCACCGTTCCCGTGGGGACGCCAGATCCAGGCGATGTCACGGTCACCTCTCCGCTTACCGTGTATGAGTCCCCGACCCACGATGACCCGCTGGGGATGAATGTGACTGTCGTGCTTGCCTTGTCCACGGTCTGGGTCAGCGGGTTCAGCACATTGTCGCTTGGGTTGAAGTTCGTGTCGCCGCTGTAGTGGGCAGTGACAGCCACTGGGCTTTCAATGTGCGCGAACGAGCGGGAGCACGTAGCGGTCCCCCCGCTCAGGGGACAGTCGGCTGCAATCAGGTTTCCGCTGGCGTAGAAGTCGACCGTCCCCGTGGGGGTCCCCGAACCAGGGGACACTGCCGAGACGGTCGCGGTGAACGTCACCGATTGCCCGGTGACAGACGGGTTTGTGGAGGATCCAACCGAGACGGTTGTGCTGGCCTTATCGACTTTCTGGTCAAGCGGAGATGAAGTGCTTGGGTTGTAGTCGGTCGTTCCGGAGTACTCGGCTGTGATCGAATGACTTCCAACAGAGAGGGAATTTGTGGAAAAGTTCGCTTTGCCTGTGCCTGTATCGACTGTGACGCTGCCCAGGACGGAAGTTTCATTTTTGAAAATCACCGTGCCGCCATCAGGTACGGGGTTTACAGTGGCGGTGAACGTCACAGGCTGACCGTGCACCGATGGATTGACGTCTGAAGTCAAGGTGGTCGTGGTATTGGTCGCCCCGAATCCGATGAGGCCGAGCGCAAAGACCAGGCCCAGGACCGGGATTAGCACCCGGCGGGATCGGTGACCGGCATGGCCCCGCGCATCTCGATTTCCGCATGAAAACCAGTTCATCTCTTCCTCCCTCTTGCGCATCGCTCTAGAACACATAGCCGATCGTCACTCCGAACTGGGCCAGTCCGCCGCGGCCGAACACCACCGTGAACCCCACCTGAACAGGGCTGAGGTTGAGGCCAAACCGAAGGTTCAGCGCCGAGAACGCCAAGCCCTCATTGGACTGCCACGAGTAGCTGAGCCCGTAGTTGGACGTGAACAGCCCCTGGTTGAGCGCCAGGGTGAATGACGCCCCCGTCACCCCCTTGTCAAGGGTGGCGGTGGCGGTGGCCGAGCACGAGCCGCTCGTCCAACCGGCGTTGAACTGGTGGCGGTAGCCCATGTTGAGGCTCGCGGAGGACAACCCGCCCGAGGCGTCGAACTGGAGGTTCAGCGTTCCCACCGAGGTCGGGATGCTCACCGAGAACCCGCCCCACGTGAGGCCACCGGTGATCCCCAGCGTGAACGAAGTGCCGATCGAGATGTCCTCGAACAGGGTGAGGGAGACGCTTCCAGTGAGCGAGATGAACGGATCGTCCTTGGGTTGGATCCTGAATGTGATCCCCATGCGTGGGTGGCCGATCGGCCCCACGCACCACGGGCAAGGGAACGGGATATCCGTGAACGATACGGTGAGGTACATCGCGTCGGGGTTGGCCTTCCCGCTTGTCGAGTGTTTCTTCACGGTGAACGAGCCCGCCTCGGCGCCGAGGCACATCTGTACCGTGATCTTCATCCCTGCTCCGGCATCGGCGCTGAGGGTGATCAGGCTCCCGAGGGCGAAGCTCTGGTCGGAGGCCCGGTAATGGTCGGGAGCCCCGGGCGGGTTGTATTCTGCGCCGGGGTTGGGGAAGTTGAGGTCCTGGAACACCGCGATCCACTGGACCCCCATCCCGGAGAAGTTCCCCGACGCCTCCATCCGCGCTTGGGCGAAGAGCAGATCCCCCGGGGGGATGACGGCCACGTTGGGCAGGTTGTTGGCATCCACCACTGATTCGTAGGGCACGGCGAAGCACAGCTCCGAGCTGAGCGCGATCCCCGCCCACTTGCCCGCGAGGCCAAGGGCGAGATGCTCGGGCCCGGGGATCCCGAACACCGTGCCGATGGTCACAGCAAGGGAGTCAAACGAGCACTTGAGGTTGATCCCCACTTCGAGATCCCACGCGAACACCGTTCGCTCGCACGGCGTGTCGAGCTTGATCTCGTCTACGATGCTGCACGGTAACGGGAACCCCATCAGGCTGACCGTCGTGGATCCACTCATCAGGCCAAACCCGGGTGACGACGCGAGCGCCCAGCTACCCCACCCGGCCCATGCACAGCACAAGGCCAAAACCCAACGCCGCTTCCTGCCCACCCGCCCCTCCTCGCCCTCCCCGCCCTGCGAACGTATCGTGGATCACTTTCACAAAAACGTGCGATTGTTGCGTGATCGGATGCGGTTGTCAAGTTGGGTTTTGGGCCACTATTTTCCGGTAGAAGGTGTGCTCTTCCCTTATGGTCTGACCATTTCCCTGATCCTCGATCCTTCCCTTCCCACTGGGATGGGGGTACACTCGCCCCGCACCCGATTGGGCTTCCGCCATTGGCCGCTCTCCCCGCGCTCCGCGCGAGGGGCGGAGCGAAATGAGGCGGGTCCAGGGACGGGAAAGGAAGGATCCAGTGGACAAGCGAACGATCGCCGAACCGTACAAGATCAAGGTCGTCGAGCCGCTGCGGGCGACCACTCGGGACTACCGCGCGGAGAAGATCCGCGAGGCGGGGTACAACACGTTCCTCCTTCGAAGCGAGGACGTGTACATTGACCTCCTCACCGACTCCGGCACGTCGGCGATGAGCGACAACCAATGGGCGGGGATGATGCTCGGCGACGAGGCCTACGCGGGCTCCCGCAACTTCTACCACCTCGAGGCCGCGGTTCAGGAGATCTACGGGTTCCGCTACGTCGTCCCCACCCATCAGGGCCGGGCGGCGGAGCACATCACCTCCCAGCTCCGCATCAAACCGGGCCAGTATGTCCCGATGAACATGTACTTCACCACGACCCGCGAGCACGTCGAGCTCGCGCATGGGATCTTCTACGACTGCATCATTGACGAGGCCCACGACCCGGCGAACCCGCATCCCTTCAAGGGGAACGTGGACCTCGCCAAGCTGGACCGCCTGGTCCAGGAGAAGGGTCGGGACGCGATCGCCTACCTCTCCCTCGCCCCGTGCGTGAATATGGCCGGGGGGCAGCCGTTCTCGATGGGCAATCTGCGCCAGGTGGCGGCATGGGCCCGCCGGCACGGGATCCCGATCATCTTCGATGCCACCCGGGCCGTGGAGAATGCCTATTTCATCCAGCAGCGGGAGCCAGGCTACGCGGGGAAGCCCGTTCGCGAGATCCTGCGCGAGATGATGAGCTACGGCGAAGGGTGCACGATGTCCTCGAAGAAGGATAACCTCGTCAACATCGGGGGGTTCATCGCCACGAACAATGAGGAGTTCTTCGTCCAGGCGAAGGAGATGGTGGTGGTGTACGAGGGCCTCCACACCTACGGCGGGCTTGCGGGGAGGGACATGGAGGCGATCGCCCGCGGGATCTACGAAATGGTGGATGATGCCTACATCGCGAGCCGCGTGCGCCAGGTGGAGTACCTGGGGAGCCGCCTCCGCGAGGCGGGGATCCCGATCGTCGAGCCGGTGGGGGGGCATGCCGTGTTCGTGGACGCGAAACGGTTCCTATCCCATCTCCCCCAGGAGGAGTTCCCTGCCCAAGCCCTCGCTGCCGCCCTGTACGTGGACAGCGGCGTGCGGGGGATGGAGCGGGGGATCGTGAGCGCAGGGCGCGATCCGGTGACGGGGGAGCACCGCCGGCCGAAGCTGGAGCTCGTTCGACTGACGATCCCCCGCCGTGTGTACACGAACCTCCACATGGACGTCGTCGCCGAGAGCTGCATTGCGCTCTATGGGGAACGGAGAGCGATCCGTGGCCTGAAGATGGTCTACGAGCCGAAGAAGCTCCGCTTCTTCCAGGCTCGGTTCGAGCCGATCGTCCCCTAGCCCGCGGGGGATCCAACCGTCGGCCGGCTGACGGCTCCGCGCACAAACACCGCGCCCGAACGCCTAGAGCCCGTACACCTCGCTGTACTTGGTGCGCACGTAGCGCAGGAAGGGCTCGGCGGAGAGCCCGCTCCCGGTGACCCGCCGCACGAGCTCATCGGGCAGGTACACCCGACCATGGCGATGGACGTTCTCCCTCAGCCATTCCCGGATCGGGGCGAGTTCGCCCGCCTGCACCTTGCCCCAGAACCGCGGGATCTCCCGCTCCGCCGTCTCCGTGATCTGGGCCCCGTACAGGTTCCCCAGGGTGTAGGATGGGAAGTACCCGAACATCCCCCCCGACCAGTGCACGTCCTGTAGGACGCCGTGGGCATCGTCGGGTGGGGTCACCCCGAGGTAGTCGACCATCGCCTGATTCCACCGCGCGGGGAGCTCGTCCACCGTTAGCCGGCCCTCGATGAGGTCCACCTCGAGCTCAAACCTGAGGCAGATGTGGAGGTTGTACGTGACCTCATCGGCCTCGACGCGGATGAGGGACGGTTGGGCGCGGTTCACGTGTCGCCAGATGGCGTCGGGCTTCGTCCGGGCCAGGGCCGGGAAGTGGCGGATGAGGTGGGGATGGCTGTAGCGCCAGAAGGCGCGGCTGCGCCCAATCTGGTTCTCCCAGAACCGCGACTGGGACTCGTGGATCCCGAAGGAGGCCCCCCCGGCGAGCCCGGTCCAGGCGAGCTGGGGATCCACGCCCTGGCCGTACAGGGCGTGCCCGCCCTCGTGGAGGGCCCCGAACAGCCCCGGGAACGGATCGTCCTCCTGGTAGCGGTTCGTGACTCGCACGTCGCCCGTGCCGACTTCGATCGTGAACGGGTGGACAGTGTCGTCGAGCCGTCCGCCTGCGAAGTCGTACCCGATCCACCCCAACGCCTCGCGGCACAGTTGGCGTTGGGCGTCGAGGGGGAACATCCCGGCGGGGAGCTCGTGGGGAGGCGTGCCGCGGGAGAGCTCCTTCAGGAACGCGACCAGCTCCCGGCGTAGGCTCCCCAACAGGACCCGGAGGGCCGCGGTCGTCATCCCGGGCTCGTACTCGTCCACGAGGGCGTCATAGGGGCTCTCCTTGTACCCGACCAGCTCCGCTATCTCTCGCACCAGGCTCACGACCTCGGCGAGGTGGGGGCGGAACAGGGCGAAATCGGACGTGGCCTTGGCCTTCTCCCATACGGTTTCGGCGCGGCTCGTGGCCTCGACGAACTGCTGGTAGAGGTCGGGCGGCACAGCGCGGTTCCGGGTGTAATCGCGCTTCCAGACGCGGAGAAGGGCCTGATCCACCTCTGTGGGCGCCCCATCGCGCTCGGCGGCGGCGAGGAGTTCGCCCATCCGATCGGACACCACCCGCTCGAACGCCAGCCGCTCCAGTCGGCCCAGGACCTTGGATCGCGCTTCGGCGCCTTTCTCCGGCATGTGGGTCCGCTGGTCCCAGGCGCACAACGCGATGGCCGAGTACAGCTCGCTGATCTCCCGCACGTAGTCCTTCAGTTCCTGCAGGGCGCCCATGTCACATCCTCTCCGTGCGACCGGTGAACGTGAACTGCGCGATCCGCGCTTTGGGCACGAGGACCGCCCCCACCCCTTCGCCATGGGTGATGAGCTGCAGGGTGCGGCCCACCGCCTCCACGTTCGCCAGGGCGCGCAGGCCGGACTCGGTGACGCGCATGTCCTCCACTGCCCCCTTGATCTTCCCCTCCTCGATGAGGAACACCCCGTCGCGGGTCATCATCGTGATCACGCCCCGCATCGGGTCCACGGTGCGTGCGTAGTGGAACCGCGTGACGAGGAGGCCTCGCCCCACCCCGGAGAGGAGCGCGTCATCCGTCGCCTCCCCAGGCTCCATCACGAGGTGCATCGGCATTGGGGACCACCCCGCTGCCGACGGGGGGAGCGCATGCCCGGTGGACACGGTGTTCATGAGGGCCGCGGTGCGCGAATCGTGGACCACCCCCTCCGCAACCCCGGCCCGGAAGAAGTACACCCGCGTCTTGGGGACTCCCTCGAAATCGAACGGCATCACCGTCGTCTGGGGGTGGAGGCCGTCGTCATACACGGTCACGCGCTCGGAGACGAGCTTCTGGCCAAGCTTCCCCACGAAGAAGCTCCGCTTCTCGAGGAGCGCCCGGGCAGAGAACCCCATCGAGGAGAGCATCCCCAGCAGGGTGGCCATTGCCGGCTCCTCGAGGACGACCGTGTACGCCCCGGGCTCGAGCGGCTTCCGCACCTCGGCAAGCTGTGCCTTCGCGAGCGCCCGGTCGGCGGCCTCCTCGGGCACGAAGTCGGCGAGCTTGGTGCCGGAGAACTCGGCGTACCCGGACCCGCCGCTCTTCCCCATGACCACGGTCACGAACCGTACGGAGGAGGCGCGGTGGTGGGCATCCACACCGCGCGTCGTGCGCACCCATAGCTCGCTGCCCCCGGTGGAAAGCGACCCCGAGGCGTTGAAGCCAATGGCCGCCGCCCCTTTCACTGCCCGCGCCACAAGCTCAGCCCGCTCGTCGGGATGGGCGTTCCACGTCGCCTCGTCCCAAACGCTCACGGTTGGGATCGGACGCGGGGCAGGAGGGGAGAAGCCGGCAGGGCGGGTTTGGGCCCGGGCCATCGCCGCTGCCTCCCTGGCCGCCCGTGCCAGACCCTGGGCGGTGAGGTCGTTCGTCGTCACCACGCCCGTCTTCCCCTCCACCCACGCCCGAATGTGAACGGCCGTGTCCACCGCCGCCACGTTCTGGTGGATCTGACAATCCGTGAACCGCGTCAGCTCCTCCCGGCTGCGGATGGCGACCAACTCCAGGTCGTCGGCGATCCGTTCCTTGAGCACACCCTCTAGCAATGCATCTACGTTCATCGTTCCCCCTTTCTAGTCTGACAGATTGAGCTTGCCCCTCAGTCGCGTGAAGAACGACCCTGTGCCCGCCAGGCGGACGAGGAGGGTCTCCGCCGGAGCCGTGGTCACGTTCACCATTGCCTCCGGCTCCAGCTCGCAGACGGAGTTCCCATCGAGGAGGAGGCGGCCCCGTCGCCGCAGGCGGATCGAGATCTGCGCTTGGGGGGGCACGAGGCATGGCCGGACCCCCAACCGGTGCGGGGCAAGCGGGACGAGGAGGAGACCCGCCACGGATGGGGCGAGAACCGGCCCCCCGGCGGCGAGGGCGTAGGCGGTGCTCCCGGTGGGGGTGGAGATGATCAAGCCATCGCCCTCCACGGCCAGCGCCGGCTCCCCGTCCACCGCCACTTCGAGCGCAGTGAACCGCTCGGCATCCGGTCCCACTGCCACCGCGTCGTTCAACGCGGAACGGACGAACCCCGGTCCCGCGGCCAGGAGGCGCGCCCGGCGCTCCACCCGATACTGCCCCGTCGCCACCAGATCGAGGGCGCCCTCGATCTCCTCCCCGTCGCAGGCGGCGAGGAACCCGAGGCCTCCCGCGTGCGCGGCCAGGACCGGGGTCGGGTGCGGGTAGACGAGCGCCGCGGCCCGGAGGAGCGTCCCATCGCCCCCCACCGCGACCACGAGGTCCGCTTCGCTAGGGGCTCCCTTCCCCGGAACGGTCGCGACGGCGATTCCTTCCCTGCAGCACCAGGCCAGCCCCCGCTCCGTCGCGGCGACCGCGGCCGGGCGGGCCAGATTCGGGACGAACAGGACGCGCCTAAGTGCCACCCCGCGCCCCCACGAACTTCCACCGGCACAGGACCCGCTCCCCAAGCTCGAGGACGACGTAGAACAGGAGCCCGAGCAGGGCCAACCCCACCACGCCGGCGAGCGAGATGTCCCCCCGGAACGTGTAGTACTCGATGAACCGTCCCAGACCTGCCCCCGGCCCAAGGAGCACCCCGAGCTTCGTCTCCGCGATGTAGAGCATGGTGATCCCCAGCCCGACCGATACCCGCGCCGCGGTGAGGACGCTCGGGAGGGTCGCGGGGAGGACGACGTGGCGGTAGATCTGCCACCGCGTTGCACCGGCGGAGCGGACCGCGGTGACGTGGGAGGGGACGATGTACTTGGCTGCTCCCTGGGCAGCGACGACGACCTGGAAGAAGAGGGCCATCACCACCACCACCAGCCGCACCACTTCCCCGAGCCCGAACGCAAGGTAGAGGAAGAGGAGGAGCGCCACCGGCGGCATCGGGTAGAGGAGGTAGATGAGGGGCGAAAGGTACCGATCCAGTTTGGACTCGAACCCCACGGCCAGGCCGAGGGGGAGGCCGAGGAGGAACGCCACGACGAGGGCGATCAGGAACCGCAGGGCCGAGGTCCCGAACGCGCTCGCCAGGGTGCCGATGTTGTCCACCGCCGCGGCGAAGGTGACCCACGGCGTGGGGAGGATCTCCCGCCCCCGCGATACCTCGAGGAGCCACGACACCCCCGCCCACAGCAGGACGACGACCGCCATCGCCAGGAGGTAGTTCAGCATAACCCGCAGCGTCCGCATCATGATCCGTTGCTCCCCAACAGGGCCTGCCGCAGGTGGGCGACCTGGGCCGTGAACTCCGGCGTCCCCCGGTACCCCGGCTCGCCCATCCCCGGGTTCTCGATGACCTCCACCACCCGCGCTGGCCGCGGAGAAAGGACGAGGATCCTCTTCCCGAGGAACACCGCTTCCTCCATGTCGTGGGTCACGAGGACGCCGGTGAACCCCATCTCCCACCACAGGCCAAGGATGAGGTTCTGGATGTGCTCGCGCGTGAGCGAGTCGAGGTTTGCGGTCGGTTCGTCCATGAGCATCACCCGCGGCTGGAGGGCGAGCGCCCGGGCGATCCCCACCCGGCGCTTCATCCCCTCCGAGAGCTCGCTCGGGAAGCGCCGCTCGAACCCAGCCAACCCGAGCTCGGCGAGGACCCGCCCCGCGGATTCCTTGCGCCCTTGAATGCGCAGGGCCAGCTCGGCGTTGGCGCGCACGGTCTTCCACGGGAGGAGCCCCGCGTCCTGGAGGATGAGGGCCACGTCGCGCCGTACCCCGCGCACCTCCTCCCTGTGGATCCGGATCCGCCCCGCCGTCGGGTGGAGGAGCCCATCGAGGGCGAAGAGGAGGGTCGTTTTTCCACACCCCGACGGCCCGACGACGGACACGAGCTCGTAGCTGTCCACGGCCATAGACAGGCCAGCCACCGCGGGCACGGCGGCCCCCCCGCGCCCGTAGATCAGGGTGAGGCCCTCGACCTCGATCATCCGGGAGGGGGGACGACCGCGGCCTCGTAGGGGAGCGGAGACCGCAGGTAGTTCTTCCCGAGGGCCCACGCCATTACCCGGTCGTACACCTCCGGGTCCACCGCGCCGGGCGCGGGGAAGGTTGGGATCACGATCGCCGCGATCGCGGCCTCGATCTGGGTCCGCACCTCGGGGGCGGCGGTCTCCGGCCCGCTGCCGGGGAAGAAGAGGTCCACCGCCCACGGGAGGGCCGCTGCCACCACCGACTCGCGGTCCTCGCTGTTGAGCTGCGCCACGGACTGCCGCACGGCGCGGAAGAACGCGGCGAGGATCTCCGGCTGGGATTCGAGGAGCGATCGGCGGACCACGAACACCTCGGGTGGGAAGCTCGCCCCAGGTACCCACGTCAGGACGGTGAGCGTCGGCTTGCCGGGGAAGGTGTAGGTGAGGATGTAATCCGCGTGGGGCCGCGGAAGAACCCCTACGGCCACCATCCCGAGAAGGGTCCAGGTGGAGTTGACGAGGAGGTCGTCCTGGCCAATGTACAGGTCCGCAGGGACCGTGACCCCACACTCCTGGAACACCCCGTCCACGACGAACTCGAGATCCGACTGGCGCGGAACAGCGATCTGGACACGGCTTCCGCTTGCAATGCGCGCCATAAGATCGTCCCAAGTAGCGATCCGCGACAACGCCGGCGGGGTGATGAAGGCGAGGTGATCCTTCGCCGGTTCAGGGGAGAAGGCGGTCCCCCCGATCACCGCCTCCCGGGGAGCGCTCGCCACGAGGAGGATCGCGCCGGTGAGGTCGGTCACGATCGCGTCCACCTGGCCGGCCTGGAACGCGAGCATCCGATCGCGCTGGCTGGGGAGGGGGATCAGCTCGACCTCGATCCCCTCAGCGCGGAACAGGTCCCACGCCGTGGCCATCACCACCGGCACTGCGCCCATCGCCGGCGGGAGGGACACCTTGAGGGGGGCGGCGAGGGACACGATGGGGACCGCGGTCACAACCGCGAGTACGGTCAGAGTACGCATGGCATCGCATTGTACCGCAGGCGCCGGCGACCCAGCAATCCCGCGGCTGGTGGTCCCGGGGATGGGGCCTCCCGCTCCCGACGCGGTAGCCGGGGAGGTTCTTCACCCGCTTGGGTAGGGGGGAGGGGATCCTCCGTCGTGGAGGCCGTGGAGGAGGGCGTCGGCCGCGGGGCCCATGATCTCCGGGATGTACCCCCCCTCGAGCACGCAGAACGCAGGGAGCTTCAGATCCCCGAGCACGTAGCCGACGTCGTAGAAGGCCTCCACATCCAACCCCAGCGAGGCCAGCGGATCCTCCCGGTACGTGTCGAACCCGGCGGAGATGGCGAGCTCCTCGAACCCACTCCCCGCTTCGTGGAGGGCCCGTTCGAGGGTCTCCACATACAGCGCCTTCCCACACCGTGGGGGGAGCGGGTAGTTGAGGCAGTTCCCGCGCGACGCGTGGCCCGTGCCGGGGTAGTTGTAGATGCGGTGGAGCGAGATGTAGGTCACGCGCGGATCCCCATAGAACACGGCCTCCGTCCCGTTCCCGTGGTGCCCGTCGATGTCCACGATGAGGGTCCGCTTCCCGGAGCGCCGCACGGCGATGGCGAGGTTGTTGTAGTAGCAGAACCCGCCCAAGAACGATGGCCCCGCATGGTGTCCCGGAGGGCGGAGGATCGAGAACCCGCGGCGGAGCTCGGCGAGGAGGGCTCCTCCGACCGCGAGGCGGGCGTAGAACCCGATGTTGGGGTAGTGCGGGCAGTCCGGATCGTGGAAGTCCCCGCTCTCGACGCGGCGGACGTGGTCGGGGGTATGCACGGAGAGGAGGTCTTCGTCGGTGGCCGGCGTGGGTTCCACGAACGGGTAGCCGAGGCGGGCGAGGTAGTGCTGGAGCATCCGCACCCGGGCCGGTCCCTCCGGGTGTCCCACGGCGTGGTACTCCAGGCACCTCTCGCTGAAAATGACGTCCATGGCCCCGGATTATGGTGATTCCCGCCCCCCAGGACAACGGCTGATCCTCGCCTCAGGTTCTCCGCGAAGGATCGAGCTCTTGCGGCTCCTCTGGCCGGAGTTCGAAACGGTGACCCCCGCGGTGGAGGAGGGAGAAGTGGCCGCGCCGGAGGGCCTCGTCCGGATCGCCCATCGCAAGGCGGAGCGGGTGCGCGCCCTGCGGCCGGAGGGGATCGTGATCGCGGCCGACACGGGCGTGTTCCGGAACGGGAAGGCCTACGGAAAGCCGCGCGACCTCCGGGAGGCATGGGGCGTCCTCCGGGCCCTGAGCGGCGGATGGCACTCCGTGTTCACGGGCCTCGTCGTGGCCGCGCCGGGGGCCACCCGGGAGACCCTCGTTGAGACCCGCGTCGAGTTCAAGCCCCTCTCCGACGACGAGATCCGGCGCTACCTCGCCCGGGAGGCCGTGCTCGACAAAGCGGGCGCGTACGCGATCCAAGGGGGAGCGGCCCCGTTCGTGACCAGGATTGAGGGCGAGTTCTTCAACGTGATGGGCCTCCCCCTGGCGACCCTCTACGCCCTCCTCCGCGATGTCGGATGGCAGCCCCCCGAACGTTGAGATGGCTCAGCCTGCCTACCTCGGCCTGACGGAAGGCGCGCTGCGCGAGCGGGCGGAAGGACTGCGGGCCCTCGCCTCCCCGTGCCGCCTGTGTCCACGGGCGTGCGGGGTCCACCGGGACAGGGGAGAGAGGGGGTTTTGCCAGGCCGGGCTCGCCGCCTGGGTGGCAAGCTTCGGCCCCCACTGCGGCGAGGAGGGGGTGCTGGTAGGGGAAGGTGGGTCGGGGACGATCTTCTTCTCCGGTTGCGTCCTCCGTTGCCTGTTTTGCCAGAACGCCACGATCTCCCAGCTCGGGGAGGGGGAGGAACTGCGCGTCGCGGACCTGGCGCGGATCATGCTCCACCTCCAGGAGCTGGGGTGCACGAACGTGAACCTCGTCACCCCGACCCATCAGGCCCCCCAGATCGTGGCTGCACTCTCCCTGGCCCGGGAAGCCGGGTTGCGGCTCCCTCTGGTATGGAACTGCGGTGGATACGAGTCGGTGGAGGCGCTGCAGCTCCTCGCCGGGATCGTGGACATCTACATGCCGGACTTTAAGTATGGCGATGACGCGGCTGCCGCTTCCCTCTCAGCTGCGCCGGACTATGTGGAGCGGGCGCAGGAGGCCCTCCGCGAGATGCACCGCCAAGTGGGGGATCTCGTGGTGGAGAACGGGGTCGCCGTGCGCGGGCTCCTCGTCCGGCACCTCGTCCTCCCCCACGGGATCGCCGGGTCGGAGGCCGTCTTCCGCTACCTCGCTCGCGAGATCTCGCCCCAGACGTTCGTCAACGTGCTGGCCCAGTACCGGCCTGCCCACCGGGCGTGGGAGAGGGCGGAGCTCGCACGACCCATCACCCGCGCCGAACACGAGGCCGCCCTCGCCTGGGCGCGGCGGTTTGGGCTCGATCGCGCCGGCCCGCACTGACTTGAATTGTAGATCAGTTTCGGCAATGATCCCCGCGACAAAACCTACCCAAGGAGGGGTTCATGCGTAACGTCCATAGCAGGTTGTTTACCCCGGGGCCCACCGAGGTTCGCCCGGAGATCCTCCAGGCCATGGCCACTCCGCAGATCTACCATCGCTCTCCCGAGTTCCGCGAACTGTACGCGGAGATCCAGCCCAAGCTCCAGAAGTTCCTGTACACGGAGCAGACGGTGCTCCTCTTCACGTCCTCCTCGACGGGAGCGATGGAAGCTGCGGTGCAGAACTGCGTCAAGAAGAAGTGCCTCAACCTCGTGAATGGGGCATTCAGCGACCGGTGGCACGAGATCACGGCCACGTGCGGGATCCCGTGCGAAGCCCTGAACGTGCCGTGGAACGTCGCGATCAAGCCGGAGATGGTGGAGGAGAAGCTCGCCAGCGGCGAGTTCGACGCCGTAACGCTTGTGTACAACGAGACCTCGACCGGCCTCATGAACCCGCTCCCCCAGATCGCGGAGGTGGTCGGGAAGTTCCCGGGCGTGCTCCTCCTCGTGGATGCTGTGTCGGCGATGGGGGGCGTGAAGATCGAGTTCGATGCCCTCGGCTTGGACGTGTGCTTGGCGGGGGTCCAAAAGGCGTTGGCCCTCCCGGCCGGGCTCGCGGTGTGTGCCGTCTCCGATCGCGCCCTGAAGCGAGCCGAGGAGATCAAGCCCCGCACCTACTACTTCAGCTTCCCAGTGATGGTGAAGTCCCACCAGAAGAACGAGACCCCGGCCACCCCCTCGATCCCGCACTTGTTCGCCCTCAATGCTCAGCTCGATGCGATGTTCGCCGAAGGCCTCGACCGCCGGTTTGGCCGTCACGAGACGATGGCATCCCTCGTCCAGACGTGGGCCAAGCGGCACTTCGGCCTCTACCCTGAGGAGGGATACTGGTCGCGGACGGTGAGCTGCATCACGAACACCCGCGGAATCTCCGTGGATGACCTGAACAAGACGTTGGTCAAGGATTACGGGATGCGCATCTCCAATGGCTACGGCGATCTGAAGGGCAAGACGTTCCGCATCGCCCATATGGGGGATCTCACCGTGGTTGACGTCCGCGGCCTCCTCGGTGTGATCGACACGATCCTCGGGCTGTAGGGAGGGGGTATGCGGGTCCTAATATGCGATCCAGTGGAAGAGAAGGCCCTCGCCCGGCTCCGTGGGGCCGGGATGGAGGTCGTGGTCCGCACGGGGATGGCCCCGGATGATCTCGCGGCGGAGCTCGCCAAGGGGTACGACGCGATCGTCGTTCGATCGGCGACGAAGGTGCGCAAGCCCGCGCTCGACGCGGCGCGGGGCCTCAAGCTCATCGTCCGCGCCGGGGTGGGGCTGGACAACGTGGATAGCGACCACGCTCGGGCGAAGGGGATCGAGGTCGTGAACACGCCCAAGGCCAGTTCGGACTCCGTGGCGGAGCTCGCCTTGGCCCACATGTTCGCCCTCGCCCGCTCCCTCCCCCAGGCCACGCGCTCCATCCAGGACGGCAAGTGGGAGAAGAAGGCATTCGTGGGGATTGAGCTCCAGGGGAAGACCCTCGGCGTGGTGGGGATCGGGCGGATCGGCCAGGCCCTTGCCCGGCGTGCCCTCGCCCTCGGGATGAAGGTGATCGCCTGCGACAAGTTCCTCACGGCCTCGCCCATCCCCGGCGTTCCCCTCGTTCCCTTCGCCGATCTCCTCCGGCAGAGCGACTTCGTCTCCCTCCACGTCCCGGCTGACCCGGCCGGTCCCGTGCTCGGGGGGCGCGAGTTCGCCCAGATGAAGGACGGGGCCTACCTCGTCAACTGCGCCCGCGGCGAGGTGGTGGACGAGGGAGCGCTTCTCGTCGCCCTCCGGTCGGGCAAGCTCGCCGGGGCGGGGCTCGACGTGTTTTCGGTCGAGCCACCCACCAACCTGGAACTCGTCCGCCATCCCAAGGTCACCCTCACCCCCCACATCGGGGCCCAGACGAAGGAGGCCCAGGAACGGATCGGGGACGAGGTGGTGGAGATCCTCCTCCGGCACGCGCGGGCGGGTTGACGATGGCGGTCGTCTACCCCTTCCGCGGCCTCCGCTATGACCCCTCGCTCGTGGGGGACCTCTCGAACGTCGTCACCCAGCCCTACGATCGGATCGGCCCCGACGAGGAACGGGCCTACCTTGCGCGCTCGCCCTATAGCTACGTCCGCCTCATCGGGACGAAGTCCCCTCCCCCGGACGAGGCGGACTACGCCCGCCGGGCGGAGCTCCTCCGGGCGTGGATTCGCGATGGGATCCTGGTCCACGACGAGGAACCGGGGATCTACCTCTACCGTCAGAGGTTCCGGATGTCCCTCGACCCTCATCCGTCGCTCGGGGACCGGAAACCGGAGGCCGTCCTCACCCGGCAAGGTCTGATCGCCCTCCTCGACCTCGCGCAGAGCGGGGCGAAGGCCCACGAGCACACCCTGCGCGGCCCGAAGGAGGACCGGCTGAAGCTCCTCCGGGCCACGGAAGCCCACCTCGAGCACATCTTCCTCCTCTACCGCGATCCGGCGCGCACGGCGACGGCTGTGGCCGAAGGGGCGATCGCCGGGCGCCCCCCCGACCTCACTGCGCGGGACGACTTCGGGAACATCCATGACCTCTGGTACATCGCGGATCCGGACACGGTGAGGACCATCCAGGGCGCCTTCGTTCCTCTTGAGCTCTACATCGCCGATGGGCACCACCGGTTCGAGACGGCGCGGGCGTTCATGCGTGAGTGCGGGGCCAAGGGGTGGAGACCAAAATCCCCTCAAAGTTTCACAGCATTGCCCGTCACCCTCGTCAACGTCGAGGAGCCGGGGTGCGTCATCCGTCCGACACCGCGGGTCGTGCACAGCCTGCCCGCGTTCTCCCCTCAAGCGTTCCTGAAGGAGGCGGGGCGGGAGTTCGCCGTCGCGCCGGTGGGGTCGCTCGCTGAGGCGAAGGCGGCCCTCGCCGCCGCGCAGGGGGCAAGGCACACGTTCATCCTCTACGCCGAGGGGAAGTTCTGGTCCCTCACCCTCCGTGACGAGAGCCGGCTGGACCACCTCATCCCGGGCGATCATCCCCCGGCGTGGAAGCGGCTCGATGTGGCGATCCTCCACAAGGCGATCCTCGATCCGCTCCTCGGGATCGACGATGAGGCCCTCGCCCGTCAGGCGAACGTGGACTACGCACACACCGCCGAGGAGGCGATCGCCCTCGTGGATGCGGGGAGGGGCCAGGCCGCGTTCCTCCTCAACCCGACCCGGGTCGAGGACGTGCTCACCATCGCCGACCTCGGGGTCTCGATGCCCCAGAAGTCCACCGACTTCTACCCCAAGCTCCTGTCGGGACTTGTGGCGATGACGATGGAGATCGAGAAGCCATGAGCCATCGCCCGCAGCCCCCCATGATCTTCTGGTAGGAAGAGGGTGGGGCGGAGGCACTGGCCTCCGCCCCTTGGGTGGGATCGCCGTGGATGTGGCCACGGCGGGGGTGGCAGATCCTGATCACCTTGCGCTGCCAACTTCTCTTGCCAGGAGCGCATCCTGGTGGGGCAAGGACCCCTGGGCTTGCCCGCCCATCACGGCGGATGGTGCCCCCTCGCCCTGGACGTAACGTGTAAAACCTATGGACTTCCGATGGAGGCAGGAGCGCACCGCCGAGGTTTGCGATCGGACCCGCGGAGCCACGTTGCCTGGCCGGCGCGGATGGGGGACGATCATGGGGAGGAACGACCCCGTGGACCCTGCACCGCTCCTACAGCTCCTCGCGGACGGGAACCAGCGCCACGCGCGTGGCGCCCACCGCCATCCCCATCAGGACGTGTCCCGGAGGGTGGACCTCGCCTCCGGCCAGAGGCCGTGGGCCGCGATCCTCGGCTGTTCCGACTCGCGGGTCCCGCCGGAGATCGTGTTCGACCAAGGGCTGGGTGACCTGTTCGTCGTCCGCACCGCGGGCCACGTGTGCGATGCCGCGGTGACGGCCAGCCTCAGCTACGCTGTCGTGCACCTGCACGTGCCGCTGGTGGTCGTCCTCGGCCACGGGGGGTGCGGCGCCGTTCAGGCGGCCCTCAACCGGCGTCCTGCTGAGCCCGCGGACTGCCTGTGCACCGCGATCGAGCCGGCGATCGCGGTGGCGCGCCTCGGCCCAGGTGACTTGAGTGCCCTGACCGTGCGGTTCCACGTTCAACGGACGGTGGAGCACGTGCGCGGTGCCCTGCCCGGCCTCCCCCGCGCGGATGTGGTGGGCGCGGTGTACGACCTCGCGTCGGGCATTGTGGAGTTCCTTGACCTCCTCTCCCCGCTTGACTTAGCGTGGCCACCGGGTAGGATGCCTCAGTAACTGGGACGTTGTCTCGTATTTTGAGACACGCCCCTCTTTCTGAGGAGTGATGCGCGTGGCGAAAACGTTGACGGAGAAGATCCTCGCCGAGCACATCGTGGACGGCACGCTCGGCAAGGGACGCGAAGTCGGGATCCGGATCGATCAGTGCCTGACCCAGGACTCCACGGGGACGATGGCGTGGCTGGAGTTCGAGTCCCTCGGCCTGGACAAGGTCCAGGCTGAACTGGCTGTTTCCTACAGCGATCACACCTCGCTCGGGTTCAAGGGGGAGTCCACCGACGATCACCTGTTCCTGCAATCCATCGCCTCCCACTATGGGGCGAAGTTCTCCAAGAACGGGAATGGGGTCTGCCACCAGGTCCATTACGAGCGGTTCGGGATCCCGGGGAAGACGCTTCTCGGGTCAGACTCCCATACTCCCACCGCCGGCGGGCTGGGGATGCTCGGGATCGGAGCCGGCGGGGCCGACGTCGCGGTGGCGATGGGCGGGGGCCCCTTCTACCTCACCGTGCCCAAGGTGATGAGGGTCGTCCTCACCGGGAAGCTCCCATGGGGGGTCACGGCGAAGGACGTGGCCTTGGAGATCCTGCGCCGGATCTCGGTAAAGGGGGGCGTGGGATACTTCCTCGAGTTCACCGGCCCGGGGGTGAAGATCCTGTCCGTCCCTGAGCGGGCCACGATCACGAACATGTGCACCGAGACCGGGGCTACGTCGTCCATCTTCCCATCCGATGCGGTGACGAAGGAGTTTCTGGAGCTGGAGGGCCGCGGATCGGACTGGCGGCCGCTCGTCCCCGATCCCGATGCGATCTACGATGCGACGGTCGAGATCGATCTCTCCGCGCTCGTCCCCCTCGTCGCCATGCCGGGAAGCCCCGACAATGTGGTCCCGGTGACGGAGGTGGCGGGGACGAGGATCGATCAGGTGTACATCGGCTCGTGCACGAACGGCTCGTACCGTGACATCAGGGTCGTCGCGGAGCTGCTCCGAGGGAGGCGGGTTGCCAAGGAGATCGACGTCATCGTGTCCCCCGGATCCCGCCAGGCGTGGGAGATGCTCATCGCCGACGGCAGCTTCCTTGCCCTCACCCAGGCCGGGGTGCGGATGATCGAGCCGGGGTGCAACGCCTGCATCGGGATCGGGTTCGTGCCGGGGACGAACTCGCTATCGCTGCGCACGGTGAACCGGAACTGGAAGGGCCGCGGCGGGAACGAGCTCGCGAAGCTCGCCCTCGCGAGCCCGGAGGTGGCGGCGGCGTCCGCCCTCAAGGGTGTGATCGCCGACCCGCGGGAGCTCCCCCCGGTCGCGGTCCGCGTGACGGATCTCATCGTGGACGACACGCTCATCATCGAGCCGGAAGGGGGGGCCGTCCCCGTCCGGCGGGCGCCGAACATCGTCAAGATGGCCCCTCCGCGGCCGCTCCCGGCGGTCCTGAAGGGCGAGGTCCTGATTGTGGTCGGGGACGGGGTCTCCACTGACGCGATCCTCCCCGCGGGCCCCCTCACCCAGCACCTGCGCTCGAACCTGCCTGAGATCGCGAAGTTTACCTTCCACTACGAGGACAAGACCTTCGCCGCCCGGGCAGTGGAGAAGGGCGGCGGGTTCATCGTCGCGGGGGAGAACTATGGCCAGGGCTCGTCGCGCGAGCACGCGGCCCTTGCCCCGTGGCAGCTCGGGATCACGGCCGTCATCGCCAAGAGCTACGCCCGGATCCACAAGGCGAACCTCGTCAACGTGGGGATCCTCCCCCTCGTCGGCGACACCACGGGGATCGATCAGGGAGACATGTTGGAGATCGATATCTCCGATCTCACGCGCCCGCTCGTGGTGCGCAACCTCACCAAGGGGACGGAGGTCCCCGTCCGGGCTGAGCTCTCCGAGCGCGAGCGGCGGATGGTCAAGGCCGGGGGGCTTCTCGCGATGGCCCTCGCTGGCCGCCGGTAGCCACCGGGGGAGCAGGTGAACACGCTCGACAAGGCCCTGCGGATCCTCACCCTATTGGGGGAAAGCCGGTGCGAGCTGAGCGCTGCGGATATCGCTCGCTCGCTTGCCCTCCCCCGGAGCACGGCCTACCGCCATATCCTCGCCCTCAAATCCCAGGGCTTGGTCGAGGAAGACCCGGGCACGGGCCGCCTTCGGCTGGGAGCGAGGCTCCTCCAGTTGGCAGGGGGGGTGCGGAGGCAGGGCCTCGTCGAGGTTGCGCTCCCGCAGATGGAGCGCCTCGTCGCTGAAACTGGGGAGACCGTCATCCTCGCCGGGCTGCACGGGACGAGCGGGATCTGCCTCGAGCGGGTGGAGGGACACCACGCGTTGCGCGTCTCCCACGAGCGGGGGGCGATCTTCCCCCTCCATGCCGGGGCGACGGGGAAGGTCCTCCTTGCCTACCTCCCCCGAGAGGATCAGGAGCGGATCATCGCCCAGGGCCTGCCCCGCTTCACCGCGACCACGATCACCGCCCCGGGGGAGCTGAGGGCCGAGCTCGCCACGATCCGGCGCCTCGGGTACGCGGAGAGCGACGGGGAAGTGATCCCCTACACCTACGGCCTCGCCGCGCCCATCCTGACCGGTGCGGACCGCATCGTCGCCGCGCTGGGCGCCTCGGCCCCGAGCACGCGGCTGGACGCGAAGAGCAAGGGGCCTTTCTTGAAAGAGCTTTCCGCCACGGCACGGGCCATCGCCCGGGAGCTTGTGGGCCAAGATGCGAACTAGAGGCTACCGAAGGAGGTTCACTGTGACCGAACGCGTTCGAGTTCCGGAAGGTGGCGAGCCGATCGCCATGACACCGCGCGGGCTCGAGGTCCCCCCCCGCCCGATCGTCCCCTACATCCGCGGCGACGGGATCGGGGTGGACATCACCCCGGTCATGATCCGCGTCGTGGATGCCGCGGTGGAAAAGGCGTACGGCGGGAAGAGGAAGATCGCGTGGATGAAGGTCTACGCTGGCGATGAGGCGATCGCGCACTACCATCCCGGGCTCACGGAAGAGGAGATCAAGGCCATCCCGCCTGAGGAGCGCCAGAAGCTGTACCTCCCGGAGGAGACGGCGGAGGCGATCGCGAAGCACCTCGTAGCGATCAAGGGGCCGCTCACGACGCCGGTCGGGGGCGGGATCCGCAGCTTGAACGTCACCTTGCGTCAGATCCTCGACCTCTATGCGTGCGTGCGGCCGGTGAAGCACATCGGGACCCCCGCTCCGGTGCGGGAGCCGGAGAAGGTGGACATGGTGTTCTTCCGCGAGAACACAGAGGATGTGTACGCGGGGATCGAATGGCGGGCCGGTTCCCCCGAGGCCGACAAGGTCATCGCCTGGCTGCGCAGGGAGATGAAGGTGAAGTCGATCCGCTTCCCCGAGAGGTGCGGGATCGGGGTGAAGCCGATCAGCGAGGAAGGCTCGAAGCGGCTCGTCAAGGCGGCGATCGACTACGCGATTGCCGATGGCCGGACGAAGGTGACCCTCGTCCACAAGGGGAACATCATGAAGTTCACCGAGGGTGCGTTCCGCGACTGGGGGTACGAGGTCGGGAAGACCTATCCCCAGATCGTGACCGAGGACGAGGTGGCCACGACCTACGGGGGGGTGGTCCCGCCCGGGAAGATCGTCCTCAACGACCGGATCGCGGACCAGTTCTTCCAGCAGATGCTGCTCCGGCCCGACGAGTACTCCGTCATCGCCACCACGAACCTGAACGGCGACTACATGACCGACGCCGCGGCGGCCCAGGTGGGGGGGCTCGGCGTCGCGCCGGGGGCGAACATCAACTACGCAACCGGCCACGCTGTGTTTGAGGCCACCCACGGCACGGCCCCCAAGTACGCCGGCCAGGACAAGGTGAACCCGGGGAGCTTGATCCTCTCCGCGGTCGAGATGCTGAAGTATTTGGGCTGGCGCGAGCCCGCCGACGCCATCCTCCGCGCGATCAGCGCCGCGATCGCCTCAAAGCGCGTGACCTACGACCTCGAGCGGCTGATGCCGGGGGCGACCCTCGTCTCCTGCTCCCAGTTCGGCGAAGAGATCGTGAAGCACCTGTAGGGGGAGACCATGGCCCAGAGAGGGATCCGAGAGTACGATGCGAAACGGATGCTCGCCCGCGCGATCGGTGAGTACTCCCGAGGCAAGTTCCGGCTCGACGATCGCCTCGTCCTCGTCACGCCGGAGACGGACCTCGCCACGCTCGAGGCCGACCACCCGTGGCTGGCGAAGGAGAGGCTCGTCGTGAAACCCGACCAGCTATTCGGGAAGCGCGGAAAGAACAAGCTCATCCTCCTCAATGCCGACCTCGCGGCGGCCAAGGCGTGGATCGCCGCGCGGATGGGGAGCGAGGTGACGATCGAGGGCGCCGGCGGCACGACGACCGGGGTCCTCACCCACTTCCTCATTGAGCCGTTCGTTCCCCACGACGCGGAGTACTACCTCGCGTTCACGAGCTCCCGCGATGTCGACACGATCCACTTCTCCCCCCAAGGGGGCGTGGACATCGAGTCCGTGTGGGACACCGTGGTCTCGATTGACGTCCCGGTGCTGGCCGACCCGATGCAGGTGCGCGTCCTCCCCGAACTCCCCGACATCCCCCACCGGGATACGGTCGCGGAGTTCATTCAAGTGCTGTACAGGATCTACGTGGACTACCACTTCACCTACCTCGAGTTCAACCCGCTCGCGTTCTTCCGCGGGAGGCTCATTCCGTTGGACACGGTGGCCAAACTCGACGACACGGCGGCGTTCCAGTGCGCGGAGAAGTGGGGGGAGATCACGTTCCCCCGCCCGTTCGGTCGGCCGACGACCAAGGAGGAAGCCTACGTGGAATCGCTCGACGCGAAGACCGGGGCCTCGCTCAAGCTGACCCTCCTCAACCCCAACGGCCGGGTGTGGCTCCTCGTCGCCGGCGGCGGGGCGAGCGTCATCTACGCCGACACGGTGGTGGACCTCGGGTTCGGGGACGAGCTCGCCAACTACGGGGAGTACTCCGGCGACCCCTCGACCGAGCTCACCTACGAGTACACGAAGACCCTTCTCGACCTCATGACCAGGAACCCCGATCCCCAAGGGCGGCCGAAGTACCTCCTCATCGGGGGCGGGATCGCCAACTTCACCGACGTTGCCAAGACGTTCACCGGGATCATCCAGGCCCTCGAGGAGTACAAGGACAAGCTGCAGAAGAACCACGTCAAGATCTACGTCCGGCGGGGGGGGCCCAACTACAAGGAGGGGCTAGAGAACATGCGGCGGCTGGGGGAGCGGATCGGCGTCCCGCTCGAGGTGTACGGCCCGGAGACGCACATGACGCGCATCGTATCCCTCGCCCTCGAGGAGGCCCAGCGATGAGAAACGACTACGAACTCTTCACCGCGGACACGAAGGCGTTCATCTACGGCGAGCAGCTGCGCGCCGCGCAGCGGATGCTCGACTTCGACTACCTGTGCCGGAGGGCGGAGCCGTCGGTAGCGGCCCTCATCACCCCCGAGCGCGGCGGGTTCGAGAAACTGTTCTGGGGGACGAAGGAGATCCGCATCCCGCGGATGACGAGCCTCGCCGAGGCGGCGGCCCTCTTCCCCGAGGCCGATGTGCTCGTCAACTTCGCGAGCCAGCGCTCGGCGTACGACGTCACGGTGCAGGCCCTCGACATCCCCACCATCCGCACGATCGCCGTGATCGCGGAGGGGATCCCCGAGCGCCAGTCGCGGCGGATGGCGGCCCTCGCTAGGGCGAAGGGGAAATGGATCATCGGCCCCGCCACGGTGGGCGGGGTCAAGGCCGGCTGCTTCAAGATCGGGAACGCCGCGGGCACGATGGAGAACATCCGCGAAGCGAAGCTGTACCGGCCCGGCTCGGTCGGGTTCGTGTCCGTGTCCGGCGGGCTCTCCAACGAGGCGTACAACATCGTCGCCCGGGCCACAGATGGCCTGAACGAGGGGATCGCGATCGGCGGTGATGCCTACCCCGGCTCGACCCTCCTCGATCACCTCCTCCGGTTCGAGAGGAACCCGGCGATCAAGCTCCTCGTCTGCTTGGGGGAGGTAGGGGGCACCAAGGAGTACGAGATCGCGGAGGCGGTGAAGGCGGGCCGGATCACAAAGCCCCTTGTGATGTGGGTCACAGGGACGTGCGCCAAGGTCCTCCCCGGCCAGGTCCAGTTCGGTCACGCCGGGGCACGGGCGGACACCGCGGCCGAGACGGCCGATGCCAAGAACGCCGCCCTCCGCGAGGCGGGGGTGATCGTTCCCCACTCGTTCGACGACTACGGCCTCATGATCGAGGAAACCTATGAGCGACTGGTTGCAGAAGGGGTCATCGTCCCCGCGCCCGAGGTCACGCCGCCCACGATCCCGCTCGACTATGCCCAAGCGCGGGCCGAGGGGCTCGTGCGGCGGCCAACGCACTTCATCTCCACGATCTGCGACGAGCGGGGCGATGTCCACAACTACTGCGGCGTCCCTATCGATCGGGTGATCGAGGAGGAGTACGGGATCGGTGGGGTGATCGGGCTCCTGTGGTTCAAGAAGGACATCCCCCCTTACGCCCGTGAGTTCATCGAGATGGTGATCCAGGTCATCGCCGACCACGGGCCGGCGGTCTCGGGGGCCCACAACACGATCGTCGCCGCCCGGGCGGGAAAGGACCTCATCAGCTCGCTTGTTTCGGGGATCCTCACCATCGGCCCGCGGTTCGGGGGGGCCGTCAACGGGGCCGCGGATCACTTCCTGTACGGGCTACGGAACAAGCTCGCCCCACGGGAGTTCGTGGACGAGATGAAGAGGCGCAATGTGCGGATCCAGGGGATCGGCCACCGCCTGCACTCTCTGGAGAACCCCGACGCGCGGGTCGAGCTCATGAAGGCGTTCGCCAGGGAGCACTTCCGGGCGACCCCCCTCCTTGACTACGCCCTCGCCGTGGAGGCCGTGACGACCCAGAAAAAGGGGAACCTCATCCTCAACGTGGACGGTTGCATCGGGGTCCTCCTCGTGGACCTCCTCACCGAGCTCAAGTTCACCGATGCCGAGATCGACGAGATGATCCGGGCGGGGCTCTTCAACGCGTTCTTCGTCCTCGGCCGCTCGATCGGCCTCATCGGCCACTACTTCGACCAGGTGCGGCTGGAGCAGGACCTGTACCGCCATCCGCTCGACGACATCCTCTACGACGTCCCACCGGCCCCTGAGAAGGTTGGGTAGACGAGCAGCGACTGGACGCCTCCCGGCGGTCGGGCCGCCGGGGGGCTCCACACCCGGTTCCGCTCGTTCGCTTTGGGGAGCGCAGATGCTGGTCTCTTTCGACCCGGTTGCTAGGCGGAGGGGGGGAGGCGTGAACCTGCGGCCGGACAGTGAAAAAGGATCGATCGAGCTGAACAGCCTCAGCCCATTCGCGGTCGTCCGGTCCGGGCGGGAGGGCCGTAGCCTGGCCGTGCCGATCGAGCGCGTCCCCCGAATCGGAAGCCAGGGTGGACCGCAGCCCCCTTGACCGCCACTGCGGATCCCATCACACTCTTCCCGTGGACGTCCGCCCCTCGATGGATCCGCCCGCGGTTGCGCCCGGTGTTCATCGCGCGCGCGAAGGGGGAGGCCCGGAGAAGCCCGGGCAGGCGATCCTGTTCGCCGACATCCGCGGGTTCACCTCCTACACGCGCGAACATGGGGACGAGCAGGCCTACCGCCTCGCCAAGGCGTTCACGACCCTCGCCGAGGGCCGCGTGGCGGAGCACGGCGGCCGGGTCGTGAAGACGTTGGGGGATGGGATCATGGCCGCCTTCCCCGCGGCGCCGGCGGGCGTCCTGTGCGCCAAGGGGATCCAGGAGGAGGTCGCCCGCCGCAACGTGGCCCATCCCGATGACGCTGTCACCAGCGGGATCGGGATCGCCTGGGGAACCCCCATTGAGGAGGACGGCGACCTGTTCGGCTTCGTGGTCAACCTGGCCCAACGCCTGGCGGATCGGGCACGGGGCGGCCAGATCCTCGTCTCCCCGTCCGTGGTCGAGCGCACCGCCGGGGAAGGGATCCGCTACCTCTACCTCGGAATCCACGAACTGAAGGGGCTTGGACCTCAGGAGATCTACGAGCTCATCTGGCGCGACGAGATCGCCCGCATCACGACGAAGGAGGGACGTCTGAACCTGGTCCTGACCAAGGACGCCCTGGTCGTGGAACTGGGGAAGGCAGTTCAAGAGCAGGTGCAGCTCGTCCGGAAGCTCCTCTCCGACCGCGCCGGGCGCCGTCGGGGCCTGCGCGGATTCCTCACCAACCAGACGGTGGGGTTCCTCGAACGGCGCATCCCCCAGATGGTGGATCGGGCCCTGTTCCAGGCCGGCTTCGGGCTCGAACATCCGTTGACGGACGTCACTGCCTCGTTCAGCCGGAACACGCTCACCGTGAAAATCCGTGGCCACCGCGGGATCCGGCTGGGGCCGAAGGACGTGGATCCCTGGCTTGCCGCCGAGTTCGTCGCGAAGCTATCTCAGCTCAAGGCGGGTCTGGTTCAATAGGTCGGGGTCGACCTCGCTGGGTTAGGCGTGGGGGAGCACGAGTTCGCTCACCGTGGTGATGATCCCGAGGACGAGGAACGCGGCCCCGATCACCTTCCCCAGCCGTTCTTCGGAGGCTAGGTTGGCAAACCGTGCCGCCATCCAGGCCCCAATCGCCCCACCGGCCGCCCCGATCAAGGCGGCGGATATGGGAAATGGCCCATAGAGGCTGTGGCCTACAGCGCCGGTGAACGCGGTGAACACCATGATCAGTACCGACGTCCCCACCGCGCTGTGAACGGGATAATCGAGGACGAAGAGGAGGATCAAGGACATGGCCTCTCCTCCTCCGGCTCCGACCGTGCCGCACATGAGCCCGATCCCAAGCCCGAAGAGAGCGGACCACACGGAGCTGTGCCGCTTAAATAGCGAAAGATCGACGCGTTCCTTGAATGCCTGGGCCCGTACATTGATGGGCTTCCGCATGAAGCTGATCCCCATGAGAAGGATGATGATTCCGGTCGCCCCCCCGAGGCTCGCCGAGGGGATGTACGTAGACCCCCAGCTCCCGATCAATACGCCGACCACCGCGGCGGCGGCCATGGGAAGGCTGGCGCGAAACTTGACGCGGCCATTGTGGGCGTAGGTCAATGCGGCCACCAAAGAAGCGATCACATCGGTGGCCAGGCTTACGCCGATCGCCTGGTATGCCTCGTAATCGAGAAAGGTTACAAGCATGGGGACAACCACCGTGGCCGCTGAGGCCCCGATGATCCCGGTGACCACCCCTGCCCCCCACCCGGCCAAAAGCGTGACCAAAATGGAAGTGATCATGGCCTTCCGGGAAAACTACTCCACCGTGGCCCGGCGGAAGGCAAAATGGGCCACGGCCATGAAGGCGATGGCTAACCCGACCACCACGCCCAAGCTGGGGGCCATCCCCGCCCAGTTCCAGCCCGAGATGGTGAGCTCCCGGAGCGGGGCCACCGCGTGGGAGACGGGGTTCACGCTCGCGATCGCCGCCAGCCAGCCGGGCATGGCCTCCTTGGGGAACAGGGCGTTGCTGGTGAACATGAGGGGCATGGTGATGAAGTTCACGATCGCCATCAGCGTCTCCTGAACCTTGATCGTGGCGGCAAGTGCGAGGGAAAGCCCGCTCAGGATCAGGCTGAAGCACATGGCGATCGCCAGGATCACCACCACCCCGCCCCAGCCGGCCGCGAACCGCACCCCAAGCGCGTAGGCGATGAGGACGATGATCAGCACCTGAATGCCGCTTTGGATCGCGGCGGCGAGCATCTTCCCGAACGGGATCGCCGCCCGGGAGATAGGGGAAGCCATGAGCTTCTCCAGGTATCCGATCCGCCGGTCCCAGACGATGGACATCCCGGCGAACACCCCCCCGAAGAGGACGGTCATCAGGATGATCCCCGGGGTCATGAACGCCAGGTAGTTTTCCGTCCCGAACATCTGGACCGCCATGGGATTTTGGGTCAAGCCCTGCATCATGTTCCCCATGAGCCCGAGCCAGATCACCGGCTGGATCACGGTCATGATGAGCCGCACCCGGGCCCGGAAGAACTTGATGAGCTCCCGCCAAGCGACGTACCAAACATCGGAGAGAAGGGTCATCGGCGCAGCCTCCTTTGGGCGCGGCGAGCTCGGTGGAGCTCCTCCCGCGATCCCCCTTCCTCGCGGATATCCCGGCCGGTGAAGTGGAGATAGACGTCGTCCAGGGATGGCCGCTTGAGGCGCACGGAGTCAATCCTCACCCCGTGCTGAACCGCCAAGGAGAACAGTTCCGGGATCACCTGGTCGCCGTGTTGGCGGACCACGATCCGCTGAATGCCATCCTCGGCCTGGCTCACCTCCACGATCTCGGGAAGGGAGCGGATCGCCTCGAGCAGGGACAGGGTCGCCGGCCCGGAGTCGAGGAACCTGACGGTGATCACATCTCCGCCGATCTGGGCCTTGAGGGCGCCGGGGCGGTCCAGGGCCGCGATCTTCCCGTGGTCGATGATCGCCACCCGGTCACAGAGGGCATCGGCCTCCTCCATGTAGTGGGTGGTGAGGAAGATCGTCATCCCGTGCTCAGTCCGGAGATTCTGGATGTAGTCCCAGATCACCGCTCGGGTCTGAACGTCCAGGCCCAATGTCGGCTCGTCCAAGAACAGGATCCGGGGGCGATGGATGAGGGCGATGGCGATATCCAGGCGCTTGAGCATCCCCCCGGAGTAGGTCTCCGTGAGGTCGCTTCTCCTCTCCCACAGGCCAAATAGCTCGAGGATCTCCCGCCCGCGCGCGAGGACCTCCTCCCGGGAGAGATGGAAGAACCGGCCCTGGAGGTAGAGGTTTTCCCAGCCCGTCAGCCGATCGTCGATCGCGGTCTCCTGGGCGGCGTAGCCGATGTAGCGCTTCACCGCTCCTGGATGGCGGATAGCGTCCACCCCGTGGACCCGGATCCTCCCTTGGGTGGGGCGGAGGAGGCCGATCACACACTTGATGGTCGTGGATTTCCCCGCCCCGTTGGGGCCCAAAAAGCCAAAGATCTCCCCTTCGCCGACCGCAAACGAGATATCATCCACGGCAACGAGGTTGTCGTGGTAGATCTTGGTCAGTTCCTCAACTTCGATCATGTCTTTCATTCTGAACCTCCGCGAGCCCTTCGAGCTTGGCAAACGTTTCCCCGAGGATCGCGAGGGCCCGTTCTCCCTTGCCCTCCTGAAAGGCGCGGAGGAGGAGCGAGGCCAGGCGAGGCATGATGCCCCACGGCCAGTCCTCCCCGATCGCGGTCCCAACGAATCTCTCCGCTTCCCCAAACCGCCTGACCCACTCCTCACAATTGGCCGCGGATTCCGCCAACGCGTCCTGGCCGGCCGCGGTGAGGGACCACAGGGTCCGGTCCCCCTCGCGGCGGCCTTGGATGAGGCCGGAATCGGCGAGCAGTTGAAGGAGCGGGTAGACCGAGCCCGGCGAGGGCCGCCAGCCCACCCTGACCCCAAGCTCGCGCATGACGTCATAACCCGTCCGCTCCCCTTCGGAGAGGAGGCGCAAGGTCCAATGGCGCAATAATCCTCCGGGATACACGGGATACATTGTTCGGCTCCGATATATCGGGCCCGATTATGCCCGCCCGGCTTCCTACGTCAAGGCTTCGCCGCTGCGGCCGGAGGAGGGGGGTTCCCTGCCCGTCTCCGCCGGCGCGCGGTGGTGGGCAGGTTGCAGCGAGCGGGCGCCCTCGCTATACTGCGCTTTTGTAGATCAAGATACCCCATGAAGGTCTCCGCTATCATTCCAGCATTCAACGAAGCGGAACGCATCGCGGCTGTGCTTGCCCCCCTCACCTCCTCGCCCGCGGTGGACGAGGTCATTGTCGTGGACGATGGGTCCACGGACGCGACCTCCGCGGAAGCGGAGCGGTTCGGCGTGCGCCTGGTCCGCCTGCCGGAGAACCGCGGCAAGGCGGCGGCGATGGCCGCTGGGGTGGAAGAGGCCCGCGGTGACGTTCTCCTGTTCCTCGATGCTGACCTCACCGGCCTCACCCCGTCGCACATCGCGACGATGGTGGATGCCTACCGGGCAGGGGACGCCGACGTGGTGATCGGCGTGTTCTGCGATGGGCGCCTTGGGACCGACCTCTCGCAGCGGATCGCGGGGTTCCTGTCCGGACAGAGGGTGATGTCCCGCGCTCATTGGGAGCGGGCCCGCGGCGCGGTGGAGGACACCGAGTTCGGCATCGAGACCGCGCTGACACGGCTGGCGCTGAAGGAAGGATGGCGGACGAAAAAGGTCATGCTGAGTGGGGTGAGCCACATCCGCAAGGAGGAGAAGCGGGGGTTCTGGCTCGGGTTCACCGACCGGATGGCGATGTACTGGGATGTCGTTCGGTCGTTCTTCCGCAAGCTGTGACGAGGGGGGCGGAGGCTCTGGCCTCCGCGACCCGTACGAACTGGATCGTCAGGGGTGATGTGCCATGGAGATGAGCGAGGTCCGCAGTCTGGGGTTGGAGAAGCTGACGGGACTAGCGCAGTCCCTCGGGGTCGACGGAACCGGCGACCTCTCCTCCGTTGAGCTCGAGCTTGCCGTGATGCGCGCCCTGGCTGAACGGCAGGAGTTGGTGGTGGAAGGGATCCTCGAGATCATGCCCGACGGGTACGGGTTCCTCCGCGAGCGTTCCTGCCTCCCCAGCCGGTACGACGTGTACGTGTCCCCGTCGCAGATCAAGCGGTTCGGCCTCAAGGACGGCGACCTCATCCGCGGTCCGGTCCGCCAACCGCGGGAGGGTGAGCGGTACTTCGCCCTACTCAAGCTGGATCAGGTGAGCGGGCTCGATCCGGAGCAGGTGCGCAAGAGGGTGGACTTCCAGCAGCTGACGCCGCTCCACCCCAACGAACACCTCGTCCTCGAACACGACCCCGATGAGCCCTCGACGCGGATGATCGACCTCTTCGCCCCCATCGGGAAGGGGCAGCGTGGCCTGATCGTGTCCCCCCCCAAGGCCGGGAAGACGACCCTCCTCAAGCACATCGCCCATGGGATCGAGGCGAACCACCCCGACGTGCGCCTCCTGATCCTCCTCGTGGACGAACGGCCGGAGGAGGTGACCGACTTTCGGCGATCCGTGAAGAAGGCGGAGGTCATCGCGGCGACGTTCGACATGGAACCGCAACACCACACGCGCATTGCCGAGCTCGCCACTGCTGAGGGGAAGCGCCTCGTGGAGTCGGGGTACGACGTGGTGATCCTCATGGACTCCCTGACCCGGCTTGGGCGGGCGTACAACCTCTCGATTAGCCCCTCCGGGAAGCTCCTCTCCGGCGGCATTGACCCCACCGCGCTCTACAAGCCGAAGGAGTTCTTCGGCGCCGCCCGGAACATCGAGGAGGGTGGGTCCCTCACCATCATCGCCACCGCCCTCATCGACACGGGGTCCCGCCTCGATCAGGTGGTGTTCGAGGAGTTCAAGGGCACCGGGAACATGGAGCTCGTTCTGAACCGCGATCTCGCCAACCGCCGCATCTTCCCGGCGATCGACCTCGTCCAATCGGGCACGAGAAAAGAGGAACTCCTTCTCCAGCCAGATGTCCTTCGCCGGGTGTGGATCCTCCGTAAGCTCCTCATCGAGATGCCGGACCCGGGAGCAGCGCTGGAGTTCATCAAGAGCAAGATGGAACAGACGCGAACGAACAAGCAGTTCCTGGAGCTGATGAACAGTGAGTGAGAACCCCCTCCTCGCGGCAGCGTTGGCGTTGCTGCTCTTCCCCTTGCTGTTGGCCTCGTTCCTCCCGCCGGCGTCCGTCGGCGGGCCGGTCCTCCCGATCGCGGCGACTCAGGCCACGTGGTCCACGTACACGGTCCAGGCCGGGGACACCCTGTCCGGAATCGCCCAGCAGGCCGGGGTGCCGCTCGACTACCTCATCGCCAGCAACGATGTGGATCCGTCCCGCCTGCGGCCTGGTCAGCAACTCGTCCTCCCCACGGGGGGGGTCCTGCACACGGTGAAACTTGGCCAGACGCTCGCTGACATCGCCAAGAGCTACGAGGTCGCGGAGGCTGCGATCCGACTCGCCAACCGCCTGACTGGGGAACCCACCGCCGGGATGCGGATCCTCATCCCCGTCCCTCCGGTCGTCCCCCAGGCCACGGCACTGGCGTTGGGCAAGGGTGAGGCGACGCGGTTCTCCTGGCCCGCCCGCGGCCCGATCTCCTCCCCGTTCGGCCCCCGCATCCACCCCATCTACCGTGTCTCCTCGTTTCATTCTGGGGTTGACCTCGCCATTCCCGAGGGAACGCACGTCCACGCGGCCGCGTCGGGGCGGGTCGTCACCGCGGGGTGGGAGGGAGGGTACGGCCTCCTCGTGGTGGTGGACCACGAGGATGGCTACGCCACGTACTACGGCCACCTGTCGCAGCTCCTCGTCTCGGTCGGGCAGTTCGTGGAGATCGGGCAGGTCGTCGCCCGCTCAGGCAACACCGGTCTCTCCACCGGTCCTCACCTTCACTTCGAGGTCCGCTGCGACGGTGTGGCCGTGGACCCGCTTCTGTTCCTCCCGTGATCGGGATCGAGGGCGGGCGGCCGCTGCGCGGGACCGTGCGCGCTGCGGGCGCGAAGAACGCCGCCCTGCCCGCGGTGATGGCGAGCCTCCTCACCACCGAGCCCGTGGTCCTCGAGAACGTCCCCCACCTCCTCGACGTGGACGCGGCGGTCGCGTTGGCCCAGGCGGTGGGGAAGGAGGTCACGTGGCAGGATTCGGTGATCCTCCTCCGTGGCGGGGATGAACTCGCCCCCGAGGCGCCAGCCGAGCTCGTCCAGCGCATGCGGGCGTCGTTCCTCGCCCTGGGGCCGATCCTCGCCCGCACCGGCGAGAGTCGGATGCCCCTCCCCGGCGGGTGCGCGATCGGCCCGCGACCGGTGGACCTCCACCTCGTCGGGCTGCGGCAGCTGGGGGCGACGTTCGACGTTCGGGGGGGGATGGTCCACGCCCACGCCCCGCGCCTGCGGGGGACCACGGTCTACCTCGACTACCCCTCGGTTGGCGCCACCGAGCAGCTCCTCCTCGCCGGCGCGCTGGCTCACGGGACGACGACGGTCGTCAACCCGGCCCGGGAGCCGGAGGTGGTCGACCTCGGCTGGCTCCTCTCGGCGATGGGAGCGGAGGTGACCTGGCACGAGGACCGGGTGACGGTGTGGGGACAGAGGACGCTCGGCGGGGCGACCCACCGCGTGATCCCGGACCGCATCGAGGCCGGGACGTACCTCCTCGCCGGGGCGATCACCCGCGGCGAGGTCACGGTGGAGGGCGCGCGCCCTGACCACCTCGATGCCCTCCTCGCCAAGCTCAGCGAAGCGGGGGCGCGGGTGGAGACGAACGGGGACCGGATCACGGTGGGGGTCGAGGGCCGGCCGGAGGCAGTGAACGTGCAGACCCTCCCCTACCCGGGGTTCCCGACAGACCTGCAGCCGCCGCTGATCGCGTTCCTCGCCACCGCTCGCGGCCGGTCCACGGCGCGGGAGACCGTGTTTGCATCCCGGTTCAACTACGTCGGGGCGTTGGCGCAGATGGGGGCCCAGGTCCAGGTGAGCGGGGACACCGTCCTCACCGACGGCGTGGAGACGCTCCACGGGGCGGAGGTAGAGGCGACCGACATCCGGGCCGGGGCGGCCCTCATCCTCGCCGCCCTCGCCGCGGACGAGAGGACCGCGATCCGCGGGGAGATGCACATCGCCCGCGGCTACGCCGATCTTCCGGCGAAGCTGCGGGGCCTGGGCGCGGAGGTATGGGCCACAGGCTGATCGAGGATTACCTCGGGCGGCGGGCGCGGGCCTACGGTGGAGAGAGGGTCCTCCTCGTCGACGTTGTCTCGCCTGGGTCGGACGAAACAGAGCGCATGGCGGAGCTCCGTTCTCTTGCCGCCACCGCTGGCGTCCTCGTTCTGGGAACCGTGGTCCAGCACCAGCCTCACCCCCACCCCGGCACGTTCTTCGGGCGGGGGAAGGCGGGCGAGATCCGCGACCTCGGGCACAGCCTTCAGGCGGACACGCTCGTCGTGGGGTCGGAGGTCTCCCCGGCCCAGGCCCGCAACCTCGAGGAGGCAACGGGACTCAAGGTCGTGGACCGCTCCCAGCTCATCCTCGATATCTTCGCCCAGCGGGCGGGGACGAAGGAGGCCGCCCTCGCGGTGGAGCTGGCCCAGCTCGAGTACCTCCTCCCGCGGCTGCGGGGCTGGGGGCAGGCCCTCACCGACCCCGGTGCGGGGATCGGGACGAGCGGCCCCGGGGAGACGCGCCTCGAGCAGGGGCGGAGGGCGGTCCGCCACCGGATCCAGGTCGTGCGCCACGAGCTCCGGAAGGCGGCCCAGGATCGAGCGATCCAGCAGGCGCGCCGCCGCCGCGCTGGCCCCCCCGAGGTCGTGCTCGTGGGGTACACGAACTCCGGCAAGTCCACGCTCTTCAACCGCCTCACGGGGAGCGATGTCCTGGTCGAGGACAAGCTGTTCGCGACCCTCGACACGCGGGTACGGCAGGTCGCGTGGCCCACCGGGGAGGCCCTCGTCACGGACACGGTGGGGTTCATCCGGGACCTGCCCCATGAGCTCGTGCCGGCGTTCCAGGCTACCCTCGGCGCGGTGCGCGATGCCGCGGCCCTCCTCCTCGTCCTCGACGTGACTGCCCCCGCGGCGGAGGATCACCTGCGGGTGGTGCGGGAGGTGATCGCCGACGTGCTGGGCCCGGACCGGGTCCCCCCTCCAACCCTCCACGTGCTCAACAAGCTCGACCTCGTCTCCACTCAGGAACAGGAAGCGCGCCTCGCGGCCCTGGAGAGGGAAGCGGTGCCCCACGTCGTCGTGTCCGCGAAGACCGGAGGAAACATGGCATCCCTCCTCTCCGCTCTGGACTCAATCCTCACGGTTCGCAGCCGCGGCTGAGGCGAGAGGGGTTCACCGTTCGCTTTCCGCGGCCCGGGTGGCTTGTTCGATCAGGAGGCGGAGGGCCGGGAGGGAAGCCTCCATCGCCTCCTCTCCTGCCCGGACCCCCTCCGCAGCGTGGAGGTAGCTCACCCCGACGGAGGATAGGTCGGGCCGAACGAGGAGGTCGGCCGGCCAGAGGGCGAGTTTGAGGTGCACGATCTCCTGCTCAAGGATGGCCACCGCCTGGTTGAGGATGCGGTAGATCCCCGGGACGGAACGCCCCGCACCCGGTTGTTCCCCGAATGCCTCGTCGCGGGGCCTGGCCACGGTTGCTGCCACCAAGGTCCGGGCGCTCAACTCCTTCCCCAAGCGGGCGGGGAGGCGTCGCCCGGGACGGTGCCGCTCGGCGCTCAGGGGCCGGGGGACGGGGACGATGTCCACCCCGATCACGATCTCTGCTCCGAGGTCACGGCACGCGCGCACCGGCAGGGGTTCGACGAGGCCACCGTCCACGAGGAACCGGTCCCCCCACCGGAGGGGCGGGAAGATCCCGGGGATGGCGGAAGAGGCCCGCAGGGCGTCCACCAGGGGCCCCTCCCGCAGCACGACCGCCTCCCCCGTGTCGATGTCGCATGCCACCGCCGCGAAGGGAACGGGGAGGTCCTCGATCCGGATGTCCCCGAGGGCGGAGCGGAGGTAGCTGCGCAGCCCGCTGCCCGAGCTCAGCCCGGCGCGGGGGAAGGTGGGGAGGAAGCTCCGCACCACCTTGGGGAGGTCCGTGTTCAGCCACTCTTCCTCGATCCGCTCCGGCGATAGCCCCGCCGCGTAGGATCCGCCCACCACGGCCCCGATGCTGGACCCGCTCACGGCGGAGATTGGGATCCCCTCCTGGGCGAGCACCTTGAGGACGCCGGCGTGGGCCGCCCCGCGCGCCCCACCCGACGCGAGCGCAAGCCCGATCTTCGTTTGATTCTGTTCCGTCATCCCACGCTCCCCCGCCTGAGCGCGAACGCCGCGGCCTCGCCCGGTCGGACGTCGCCCCACGACGAGCCCTTCTCTCACCGCTGCTGCGCGACCGCCTCCGCGGGGACCCCGGCCACGCGGTCTGCCTCCCGGTCGAGGTACTCGCGAACCCACACCGGATCCAGCACTTCCGCACAGGCTGCCCCGTAGGCGAGGAGCCCCTGGATGTAGGCCGGGTCCTCCAGGGCCATCTGCGCTTCGCGGTTGATCGGTTGTGGGCCGTGCCGTTTGATCAGGGGAAGGAGGAAGTCGAAATGGTCCCGATGAGGACAGGGACGGATGAGGTTGCGGGTTGCCTCGGGCTTGGTCTTGTAGCCGTAGCCCAGCTGCCACTGGCGGATGTCCGCGAAGAACGGGATCTTCATGAGGTCGTTGATCGTCCCCCCCGCCGCGTAAAGGCGGTGGATGTTCGCTCCCGCGTAGGGGATGAACACGCAGGGGGTCACATCGCCGTTCCAGTTGATGTAGAAATAGCCACCGGACCGCCCAGCTGCCACGCAGCCATGGCAGGCCGTCCCACTGTTCCAAAAGTCCATGAGGAAGACCTTCTTCGTCCGGATGACGTCCCACATCCGGCGCTGGAGCCGCAGCCGCTGTTCGGGGGTGACCATGAGGGCGAGGTCGTACCCCCGGCCGATCGGCATGTACTGGAAGATCCAGCCGTAGAGGGCCCCTTGCTCCTCGAAGTAGAACCTGACCACCTCATCCGAGAGGAGCTCGTCGCAATTGTCGCGGGTTGCGGTCATAGAGATCCCAAATGGGACCCCTTCCGCGCGGAGGTGACCGAACGCCTCCACCACCTCGGCGAACACCCCCTCCCCCCGCCGTCGTTCCGTCGTCGGTGCCTTCCCCTCCACCGAGATCGCCGGGGTCACGTTCCCCACTTCGGCCAACCGCTTGGCAACGGACCGATCGATGACGGTGCCGTTGGTGTAAACGAGGAAGTAGAGCTTGGGGTGCCGTTCCGCCACATCGAGGAGGTCGCGGCCCTCGCTTCGGTACAGGAAAGGTTCCCCACCCGAGATGACGGCGAACCGTGCCCCCCAGAGGTCCTCCATCTCCTGCACGATGCGGTCGAAGGTGCTGAAGCTCAACGTGCCTGGGCTCTCCTCGGTCCCCGCGTAGCAGCCCGTGCAATTCAGGTTGCAGGCCCGCGTCGGGCTGATGGTGAGGAAGCCGGGAGGGGACTGCCCGTACGTTTTACAAAACGCTTCCCGGGCGGGGTGCGGCCCCAACGCGTGGGCAGCGAACTCGAGGAACCCCTGCCAGGCACGGGGGGAGATCGTGCCCGTCTTGAGCCCTCGGTGGAAGGAGTAGAGGAGGGAGCGGAGGGTGAGCCACTCGTCCCGCGCCACCCCCGGCAGGTTGTCCGTACGCCGGAGGAACTCCCCCACGGCCCGGTCCGCCAGCCGCACCGCGCTCCCCCGCACCGGCCGGGCCGAGAGGACCCGGAACAGGGCGCGCAGCGCGCCGGGGCTGGGGGCGACGAGCACGGGCCGCTTCAGTTCGCGCCGAGGAACGGGAGAAGCTTCCGTTTCCATCCTGACCTCCTCATGTGGTTGGGCATAACCCGCTCCACAGGAACGCCGTGAGTTCCTGAGCGGCCTGATCGGCAACGCGCGCCGCTGACTTTCCGGACGCGGAGAGGCGCAGGGCCACTGCCTCCACCGCCCCCAACATGGCGTACGCGGTCAGCACGGGATCACAAGGCTGGATCTTCCCTGCAGCGATGCCCTCCTCGATCACTTGGGCCAGGTATCCGGCCCCCTCGTCATAGATCCGCTGGGTCTTGACGTGGAGGCCAGGGGTCGGGTCTAGCCACTCGCGGCGGATCAGGCGCGCCACGTCCTTCCGTTCTCGGAACAGGGCGAAGTGCTCCGCCATGATGGCGCGGATCTGAGCCTCGAGGGGCTCTCCCCGCGCCCGCAGCTCGTCGAGAAACCGCCGCCTCCGTTCGATCTCCCCCCGGAGGAGGCACTCGAGGATCGCCTCCTTGCTCCGAAAGTAGTGGTACACGGTGCCGATGGACACCCGCGCCGCCTGGGCTACATCCCGGATCCCCGCCCGGTGGAAGCCGCGCTCGGCGAAGAGGCGGGCGGCTGCGCTCAGGAGTCTGCGTTCCAATGCACTTTTCTCTTGATCTTTAGAACGAGCGTTCGTTCGCATGGCCCAATATCTATAGCTCATCGAGGTTTCCTTGTCAAGAGGTGGAGCCGACTGCGGCCCCGGGGCGGCCGACGGCTTCCCCCCCGTGCGGCGCGAGGAGAAGCCCGTTGCGGACTCCCGTCCGCAGGGTAAGATGGCGCCAAGGTAGGTGATCCCCATGCGAAGGATGATTGCGATTGGGGTGTTGGTGTTGGGAGCGGTGGCTGCGGCGGGCAGCCCTGTCGTCACCCTCTACTCCGGTGGCTTTGGGTATGTCCGCGAGCTGCGCGAAGTGGAGCTGGCTTGGGAGGGGGACCTCCTCCTTGATGGCCTCCCCCTCACCATGCTCGTGGATAGCCTGGTCGTGGACGGGTTGACCGTGGCCCGGGTGGATCCCCTGGAGCGGGGCAGCACCGCGATCGAGGACCTCGTCGGGGCCAGGGTCACGGTGTTCGCCCACGGGGAACGGTTTGCGGGCCGCCTCCTTGCTACGGGGCCGGGGCTCGTCCTTGCCACTGCGGACGGCCTCATGTTCCTCTCCTCCTACGATCGGATCGTGGCCCCGTTGCCCGTCGAGCCACCGCTGGTGGACCACCTCTCTCTGAAGGTCCGGTACCGGGATGCCCAGCCGGGGCGGACCGAGATCGGGGTGCGGTACCTCGCCGAGGGCCTGTCGTGGAACGTGACCTACACCGCCACGCTCGCTGACGCCGCGCTTCAGTTGCGCGGAGTGGTGGCCGTTGAGAACCGGACCGGGGTCGAGTTCAGGGGGGCGCAGGTCTCGCTCGTCGCCGGTGAGGTGTACCGTCCGACGGCGAAGGCCCCCGAAGGGCTGGGGGTGCGGGCCCTCGCCCTTTCCTCCGAGTACGAAGCCGCTCCGGCGTTCGAGTACCACCGCTACACCTTCCCGGAACCGCTCGACCTCACCCCCGGGGTCGCGTGGGCCCCGTTCATCTGCGGGACCCTGTCCTTCACCCGTGCCTACCGGTTCTCCGGCGGGGCCGTCGAGGTGAGGGTCCGGTTCACGAACGCCCTTGCGCCCCTCCCCGCGGGCGAGATCCGGTTCTACGACGAAGGGGAGGAGCTCTTCGTGGGGGCAGCAGCGATCGGCCATACCCCGCTCGGCAGCGACGTTGATCTCGCCGTGGGGGCCGCGTTCGACCTCACTGGGGAGCGGGTCCAGGAGTCGCGGCAACGGATCACGGACGCCCTCTACCGGGACACGTACCGGATCGCCCTTCGCTCGGCCAAGGACGCGCCGGTCGAGGTCGAGGTGGTGGAGACCCTCCCTGGTACATGGACGATCATCGACCCTAGCCTTCCCTACGAGCGCCTCGATGCCCAACGGGTCCTGTTCCGGGTTCTGGTGCCGGCGGGCGGAACGGCGGACGTCCACTACACCGTGGAATGGCAGTACTAGGCACCGGCTATGGAGACCCTCGAGCAGGAGCTGGCTCGATTCCCGGACGGGTATCGGCGGGCGATTGAGAAGGCGCTGGAACGGGTTCCGGTACGGAACGGGGTGGTTTCGATTCGCGATCTGTGGTTGGAGACCGCCCTCCCGATGGACCTGATCGCCGACCTCCTTCAGTCGGATGGGATCCAGATGCCTCCCCACATCGTGCGGGTGGACCTTGAGCGTTCCCCCCGGAGGGGGCGACATGGCTCTAGCAGCTAGGATCAAGTTTGGGACCGATGGTTGGCGCGGCGTGATCGCCGACGACTTCACGTACGCCAACGTGGCGCGGGTGGGAGCGGCGATCGCGGCTTCCCTCCACGATCCCCGGCGGAGTGGCCTTGCCCCCTATCGGGAGTGGGGCGTGCCGTGTCGTCCCGCGGCGGCAGGTTTGATCGTGGGCTACGACACGCGCTTCCTGTCTGCGGAGTTCGCCCGCCATCTCGGCCGCGCCGTGGCCGAGGCGGGGATCCCGGTCCAGGTCACGGATGGTCCCGTCCCCACCCCCGCCGTATCGGCTGCGGTCGTGAAGCGGGGATTGGCAGGGGGGGCGATGATCACCGCCTCCCACAACCCGCCCCAGTGGAGCGGGGTGAAGTTCAAGCCCGAGTACGGCGGATCGGCCACCGCCGAGATCACAGCCCTCATCGAATCGCACCTTCCCCCCCACGCCCCGGAGATCGGGGATCCCCCGGTGGAGGCGGTGGCGATCAAGGAGGAATACCTCGCTCGGCTGAGGGACGCGGTGGACCTGCGGGAACTGGCCCGCGCCCCCCTCTACGTGGTGGTGGACGCGATGTACGGCTCTGCGCAGGGATACCTCGCTAGCCTCCTTAGGGCGGTGCGCATCCCCCACCTCGCGGTCCGCTCGACCGTGGATCCCCTGTTCGGCGGCAAGAAGCCGGAACCCTTGCCGGAGAACGTGGTTCCCCTCAAGGCAGTGATCCGCTCCCTGCGGGCGCGGGCGCGGGGGCGGATCGTGGTTGGCCTGATCACGGATGGCGATGGAGACCGGGCGGCAGCGATGGACGAGCGAGGCCAGTTCCTCGACACCCACCGCACGGCTGCCCTCCTCGTGTGGCACCTCAGCCAGCATCGGAACCTGGACGGGATGATCCTCAAGTCGTTCGCCCTCACGGACATGATCGGGAAGCTCGCGGACCACGTGGGCGTTCCGTGGCGGGAGATCCAGGTCGGGTTCAAGTGGGCGGTGGAGGACCTCGTGACGGGGAAAGCAGCGTTCGCGGGCGAGGAGTCCGGCGGGTATGGGTACGCCTGGCACCTGCCCGAGCGGGATGGGGTGCTCTCGAACCTCCTCCTCCTCGAGCTCGTCGCTGCGACCGGCAAGCCCCTCGGCGCCCTCGTCGAGGAGCTGTTCGAGCTCGTCGGGCCGCACCACTACGCGCGGCGCGACCTTGCCCTCCCGACCCGTCTCGAGGTCATGGAGCGCCTGGCCGCCGCCCCCCCGGAACGGCTGGCCGGCCAGAGGGTGGTCAAGGTGGAGACCTTGGATGGGCTCAAGCTGCGCCTTGATCGGGGCTGGGTCCTTTTCCGGGCCTCCGGGACGGAGCCTATCTTGCGGCTCTACTGTGAGATGGACTCCCCCGCCGCCGTGCAGCTCGTCTTGGGCGAGGCGGAACGGCTGGCAAGGGGGGGGCTCCTGTGAACCAGGAATCCTACGATCCTCACGCGATCGAGGAAAAGTGGCGGGATTTCTGGCGGGAGAGGGGCTACTTCCGGGTCGACACCGCCCACCCGAAGAGGAAGTTCTACTACCTGAACATGTTCCCCTACCCGTCCGGGTACCTCCACGTCGGCCATGGCCGGAACTACATCATCGGCGACGCGATCGTGCGGTTCCTCCTCATGCGCGGCCACGACGTCCTCAACCCGATGGGGTGGGACGCGTTCGGCCTCCCGGCGGAGAACGCTGCCATCGAGCGGGGGATCCACCCGCGGGACTGGACGCTCGCCAACATCGCCTACGCCAAGAACCAGTTCCGGGCGTGGGGGATCGAGTACGACTGGGAGCGCGAGGTCACGACCTGCCTCCCCGACTACTACCGCTGGACGCAGTGGCTGTTCTTGAAGCTTCATGAGAACGGCCTCGCCTACAAGAAGCGGGCCGCGGTGAACTACTGCCCGAACTGCAAGACCGTGCTCGCCAACGAACAGGTGGTGGGTGGGGCGTGCGAGCGGTGCGGGACCCCGCCCGAGCAGAGGGAACTCGACCAGTGGTTCTTTCGGATCACGGCCTACGCGGACCGGCTGCTCGCGGATCTGGCGGACCTGGCGTGGCCCGACCACGTGAAGAAGATGCAGGAGAACTGGATCGGCCGCTCCGAGGGGGCCACGATCGCGTTCCGCTGCGAGGGGGGGGAGGAGATCCGCGTGTTCACGACCCGTCCCGACACCCTGTGGGGAGCGACGTTCCTCGTGCTCGCCCCCGAGCATCCGCTCGTGGACGCGCTCACCGTCCCGGAGCGACGGGCGGAGGTGGAAGGGTACCGACGCGCGGCGGGCTGTGCCTCCGAGATCGAGCGGCTGTCCGCGGAGCGAGAGAAGACCGGCGTATTCACGGGATCCCGCGCCCTGAACCCGGTGACGGGGGAGCCGATCCCGATCTGGGTCGCCGATTACGTGATGCCGACCTACGGCACAGGGGCGATCATGGCCGTGCCCGCCCACGACGAGCGTGACTTCGCGTTCGCGCGGGCATTCGGGCTCCCGATCCGCGTCGTCGTCGCTCCCCCGGACGGGCCGGCCCTCGACGCGCGCGCGATGGGAACCGCCTACACCGGACCGGGGACGATGGTCCGCTCCGGCCCGCTCAGTGGGACTCCGGCCGCGACGGCCATCGCGCGTACGATCGCCTACCTCGAAGAGCAGGGGATTGGGGAACGGACAGTGGTCTACAAGCTGCGGGACTGGCTCATCTCCCGCCAGCGGTACTGGGGGGCCCCGATCCCGATCGTATACTGCGACCGCTGCGGGGTCGTCCCTGTGCCCGAAGAGGCCCTCCCCGTCCTCCTCCCCGAGGTCCCGTTCATCGGGAAGATGGGGCTCGCCGACATCCCCGGCTATGCGGACACGGTCTGCCCCCGCTGTGGAGGGGAGGCGCGACGGGACACGGACACGATGGATACGTTCGTGGACTCGTCGTGGTACTTCCTCCGCTTCGTGTCCCCCCACGCGGAGGAGGTCCCGTTCGTGACGGAGGATGTGAACCGCTGGCTCCCGGTGGACCTCTACGTAGGGGGGGTCGAGCATGCTATCCTCCACCTCCTCTACGCCCGGTTCATCACCAAGGCCTTCCACGACCTGGGGTACGTGGGGTTCACGGAGCCGTTCCGCCGCCTGTTCACCCAGGGGATGGTCTGCCATACCGCCTACAAGTGCCCCCAGCATGGCTGGCTGTACCCGAAGGAGGTGGACGACCTACGGTGCACGAAGTGCGGCCGGGAGGTCGCGACCTCGTACTTCGCGATGTCGAAGTCGAAGAAGAACGTGGTCGAGCCCGCGGACATCATCCAGCGCTACGGGGCGGACACGGAGCGGCTGTACACCCTGTTCATGGGCCCGCCGGACCGGGACATCGAGTGGTCGGAAGAGGGGATCCGCGGGGCGTGGCGGTTCTTGAACCGGTTCTGGAACCTGGTGGTCGGACAACTGCCCCACCTCGCCGGGATCGCTGGAGAGCCGGACCCCTCGCGGTTCGGCCCTGCCGAGCGCGCCCTGTGGCAGAAGCTCCACGCCACGGTGAAGAAGGTGACAGAGGAGTTCGGGGAGAGGCTGGGCCTGAACACGGCGATCGCGGCGATCATGGAGCTCGCCAATGAGGCTGCGGCGTACGTGGAGGGTCCGGATCCTGACCAGCGACTCGTGCGCGCGGTGCTCTCCCGGATGATCCTCCTCCTCTCCCCGTTCACCCCGTTCCTCGCCGAGGAGCTGTGGCACAGATTAGGGGAGGAGAAGGCCATCCTCGACACGCCGTGGCCGGAGTACGATCCGCGCGCGGTGGCAGGGGACGAGGTGGAGGTCCCGGTCCAGATCAACGGCAAGGTGCGGACCAGGCTGCGCCTGGCGGCCCACGCCGCCTCCGATCCGGACGCCCTGCGGGAGGCCGCCCTCGCGGCTCCCGATGTCCAGGAACGCCTCCGCGGCCACGAGGTCCAGCGGGTGATCGCTGTCCCGGGGAAGCTCGTGTCGATCGTCGTGCGATGAGGCGCCCATGGCGGGGCAGGTGAAGCGTGAGTGAACCGACGATTACGGTCGTCGTTCCCGTGCTGAACGAGGAAGGGTTCCTTGCGGAGACGCTCCGTTCGCTCCGCGCGCAGACGTTCACCGACTTCGAGCTCATCGTGGTGGACAACGGGAGCACCGACGGGAGCCCGGAGATCGCCGCACGGTTCGCGGACCGGGTCCTCGTTGAGGGGAGGAGAGGTCCCGCGTGGGCAATGGCGCGGGGGTTCGCGGAATCCCTAACCGGCTACATCACCGCCGCCGACGCCGACACCCTCTATCCGCCGGACTGGCTGCAGAGGATGGTCGCCGCCTTGGAGCGGCCGGAGGTGGTGGCGGTGTACGGCCCGATCGGGTTCCGGGAGTACAGGAACCCGATCCGTGCCGCGACGGTCGTCGGGTATACCCTCCTCGTCTGGGCATCGCGGCCCTGTGGGGTGCACCAGGTAGGGGCCGCGAATTTCGGGATGAGGCGGGCGGCCTACCTCGCAGCGGGGGGGTATCCCCCATTCGCTGACCTCGTCGCCCCCGACTTGCGCCTCGCTCGCCGGCTAGCCCAGCTCGGAAAGGTGAGGTATGTCCCTGATCTTGTATGCTATACCTCCAACCGGCGGTTCGCGGGGAGGAACGTGGTCCCCGCAAGCTGGAAGGCATTTCGGACATGGCTCGAGGTCGCCACGGGTCAGGAGAAGCTTCGCTGGCAGAGCTTTTGGGCGCGCGGTCCGTCGGCGAAGCCTCCGCGATGAGGCGGGGGGCGATGGGATGAAGATCGGGATCTTCACGGATACCTACACGCCGGACTCGAATGGGGTGGTCACCGTGGTCCGGCTCATGGAGCGCGAACTGAGGAAAGGGGGCCACGAGGTCCGCATATTCGCCCCCGCCCATCCCGAAGTGCGGGAGAAGAGGGAGGATGTGTACCGCTTTCGCTCGGTGCGGTTCATCCTCTACAAGGGGTTGCGGGTCGCCCTCCCCTACAACCGCCGGGCCTTCGCGGCCCTGAAGGACCTGGACATCGTGCATAGCCACGACCCCTTCTCCGTGGGACTGGTTGGGTTCTGGGCTTCTCTCCGCTATGGGATACCCCATGTGCACACCTACCACACCCAATACGTGGAGTACCGCAAGTACTTGCCCTATCCCTTTCGCCCGTCGCGCCAGGTGGTGGAACGGCTCAGCCGCATGCTCTGCAATCGCTGTGATGCCGTGATCGCTCCCTCCAGTCACATTGAGCGCGAGCTGCGCCGGTACGGGGTCAAGGTCCCTGTCCATGTCCTTCCGTTTGGAGTGGATGAGGAGGCGTACACCCGTCCCCCGACGTGGGACGTTCGCCAAGCCCTCGGGCTCCCCCCAAGCTCGGAGATCCTCCTCTATGTGGGGAGGCTAGGGTGGGAGAAGAACATCGAGTTCCTGATCCGGTCCTTCCGCCGGATCGCCAGGGAGCGTTCCGGGGCGTGGCTGGTGCTTGTCGGGGATGGCCCCCACCGCCCGAAGCTGGAGGGACTCGTACGTGAGCTGGGGTTGAGCGAGCGGGTGGTGTTCGTCGGTTACCTCCCGTGGGAGCGCTTGATCGATCCCTACCGTCAGGCCACGCTGTTCGTGTTCGCCTCGAAGACGGAGACCCAGGGGCTGGTGGTGATGGAGGCGATGATGGGCGGGACCCCTCCGGTCGCGGTGGAGGCGATGGGGGTGGCGGATCTGATCGTCTCGGAGGAGACAGGGCTGCTCGTTCGGGAGGATGAAGCCGCGTTCGCTGACGCGTGTCTGTCCCTCCTCGCGGACGAGGAGCGGCGGAAGGAGATGGGGGAGAGGGCGCGGAGATGGGCGGCAGCGCACAGCGCCCGGGCGTCGGTGGCCCGGTTGATGGAGATCTACGAGGGCCTCCGGAGGGAGTGGGCCAGAAGGCACACCTGCGCTCAGATCGCTGGCCCCATGGCCTGAGCAGAGGTCGCGCTATGATCGGCCGCGCGCTCGCGGTGGGGAAACGCGCGATCCTCTCCCTGCCCTGCGGCCTGGGGGTGTTGGCCCTCCCGCTCTTGGTCGAGGTTCGGGTCGAGGGGCCTCGCCCCCATGGGCCATGTGTGCTCGCCGTGACGCACAGCGGGGGGCCCGATCCCCTCTACGTGGCGAGGGCTGTAGGTTCATGGCGCACCCCGGCCCTGTTCTCGATCGACCCGCGCTATCCCTTCCTGCGCCCGTTCTACAGGGCACTCTGGCGGTTCGAGATCCGCGAAGGAGAGAAGGAGTTCAACCGGCGGACCCTCCGCGCGGCCGTGGAGCACCTCCAGAAGGGGGGGCAGATCATGGTCTTCGCCGATGGCCCGGACTTCCGGCGCGGGACACTCAAGCCGGGGGCGGCCGTCCTGGCGCGCCGGGCGGGGGTCCCCGTTGTCCCGATCGGCCTCGAGAACGCGCACATCCTCCCCCCTCAAGGAGAGGAGCTCGCCCTGGGGCCGCTCTTTTTCCATGTCGTTCGATCGTTGCGCCGCAAGGGCTGGATTTGCGTGCACTTCGGTGCGGCCGTGTTTCCGGATCCTTCCCTCCCCGAGCGGGCGGACGTGGATCGGATGATGCGCCTGTTGGAGAGGAGCTTCGACCGCTACCACCGGCGCTTCGTGGGGCTCCCCGGACCCGTCTGGCCTAGCACGCAGCGAGAAGGTGGGTGACCTCCTCGGCCGTTTGGTCACGGTTCCCTCGGGTGAGGTGGACCACGCGGTCGGCCCCGTGGCGGATCCGGTAGGCGAGGGGATGGTTTGAGGCGCGGTGGACGGTGACGAGGAGGTTCTGGGCCTCCTCAAGAGCCCGGTCCACGGCGCGAACGAACCGTGGGGAATGGAGCTCCATCGGCCCAACCTCGTCCACCACCACGAGCCTCGCGCCTTCGATCGCCCGTTCGATGGCCTGGGCGCCGATCTCATCGAGATCGCGGAGGTTGAGGCGGTACCGCCCACACGACGGTCCAGCGGCGAGATGAAGGTGGGCGAGGATCCCTTCCGCTCCCGTGGCGAGGTCGCGCACGGAGAACCCCACCCGCCGGCCGCACTTCCTGATCTCGGCCGTGACCATGCCGCCATACGAGAGCGGCACGTCCTCCACGACCTGTCGGACGAGGGTGGACTTCCCGACGCCTGGATTCCCCGTCACCGCGATCTTCATCCCCGCTGCCCCGGACCGGATTCTACTGCCGAGGGCGTATAATGCCCGCTCCAGGTTCGATGCTCCACAACGAGGTGATCGAGGTGATGAAGATGAGCAGGCGCTCGCTGGGGCTGCGGCACCTGCCGCGGAACATCTGGGCGGTGGGCGCAACGAGCTTCCTGATGGACGTGTCGAGCGAGATGGTCCTCAACTTGCTCCCCCTGTTCCTGGCCAATGTGCTCGGCGTGGGGACAACCCTCATCGGCGTGATCGAAGGGGTGGCCGAGGCCACTGCCTCGCTCGTCAAGGTGTTCTCGGGCTGGCTCTCGGACCGGCTGGGGCAACGGAAGTGGCTCGCCGTGGCGGGCTACGCCCTCTCGGCCGCGGCGAAGCCGTTCTTGTACATCGCTTCGTCTTGGGAGGCGGTGGCCGGGGTGCGGTGGGCCGATCGGGTGGGCAAGGGGATCCGTACCGCGCCCCGCGATGCCCTTGTCGCGGATTCGATCGACGAGAAGCGGCGGGGGTTGGCGTTCGGCTTCCATCGGGCGGCGGACACGGGCGGGGCGATGGTCGGCATCCTCGGGGCCCTGGCGGCGGTGTGGATGACGCAGGGTGGGGTGGGGCAGCTCACCGCGACCACGTTCCGCACCGTCGTCCTGGTGAGCCTCGTCCCGGCAGGGTTGGCCGTGGTCGTCCTCGCCCTGGGGGCGCGCGAGGTGGGGGCGGCGAGGAGCGCACGCCCCCCCATCCGGTTCCGCGCCTTGGGGCGGCCGTTCCTCGTGTTCCTCGGGATCGTGGGCCTGTTCGAGCTCGGCAACTCCGCCGATGCCTTCCTCGTCCTGCGCGCCCAGACCCTGGGCACGAACGTGCTCGGCATCCTCGGCATGCTTGCCGCGTTCAACCTCGTCTACACCCTCGTCTCCACCCCCGCCGGCGCCCTCTCCGATCGCATCCCCCGGCGGACGGTGATCGTGGCCGGGTGGGTCGTCTACGCCGGGATCTACCTGGGCCTCGGCCTCGCCGGCGCGGTGTGGAACATGTGGGTCCTGTACACCGTGTACGGGGCGTACTACGGCGCTGCCTACGGGACAGCGAAGGCGCTGGTCGCAGACCTCGTGCCCGTCGAGCTACGCGGCACAGCGTACGGGACCTACAGCCTGGTGGTGGGGGCGATGGACCTCCCGGCATCCGTGATCGCGGGCGCGCTCTGGCAGAGCATGGGCCCGGGGGCGCCGTTCTTCTTCGGCGCCGCCGTCGCCCTCCTCGCTGCGGGCGCGCTCTGGATCTGGGGGAGGTCCCGCGTGGACCAGGCGGGGTGAGGGCTGCCCCGGTCCTCCCGTGGGCCGGATCTACCCTGGAGAGGCGGGCGGGCCCCGCGCATACTCACGCGGTACGCTCGTTTCTCTCAGGAGGACGGGGTGCGCAGGTGAGCCGAACGCAAGAGAGCCTGGAGCTGGACAAGGTTCCAGCTAAACGTTTCGCAACGTTTCGTTCGGGTACAAACCGGGAGCCGATCCCCTCTTCGTGGAGGTGAGCTTCGGCCCCCCCCGGGGTGGACGGGGGTGATCGGCGCCAATGGGGCGGGGACGACCACGCTCCTCCGTTTGGCATGCCGAGAGCTCTTCCCCCAACGGGGGACGATCCGCGCGCCGGATCATGTTTTCTACTGCGCCCGACGGACGGATGACCCGCCCCTCGAGCGCGGCGCGTTCCTTGCCTCATGGGACGGCGCGGCCGGGGCGGGGAGGACATTCCGGTTGCGCCAAGGCGGGGTTGGCGAAGGGAGGAGGGGGCGATAGTATCAAGGTCAGCGGAGCGTGGCGCAGCATGGTAGCGCACTGGCATGGGGGGCCAGGGGTCAGCGGTTCAAATCCGCTCGCTCCGACCAGGGTCGCCGGGTAGGGGGCCTGACGCGAGGGCGGGATGCCCGAGCGTTGCCACGTGTGCGGTGTCGATAGCCGATGATTCGAATTGGATTCCTCATGTCGGACACGGGCGGCGGCCATCGCGCGGCCGGGAAGGCGATCGAGGCCGCGCTCCACCACCTCTATCCGAACGCGTTCCAGTGCGAGTACTTCGACGTCTTCCGCCGCTGCGGGCTGCCCCCGTTCTGCTGGGCGCCGGAGATCTACCCGTGGTGGGTGGCCCACCACCAGCCGTCCTACGATTTCTTCGTCTCCCAGACGGATCGGCTCCTCGCGACGCGGCTCGGCCGTCGGGGCCTTCCCTCCTGGGTCCTCCGCAAGGGGCCCTGCCTCAAGGCCCTCGCGAACTGGCAGGCGATGGTCGTCCTCCACGCTGGGTTCAGCGGGTACGCCGTGGCCGTCCGCCGCGCGGCCCAGAGGGAGATCCCCCTCCTCACCGTGATCACGGACATGGCCTCCCCCCACAGCGGGTGGTTCCACCCCGACGTGGAGCGGTGCCTCGTCCCCACCCCGAGCGCGATCGAGAGGGGGCTGAAGCTGGGCTTGGCTCCGGACAAGCTGCGGCTCGTCGGCCACCCGGCGCACCCCAAGTTCGCCCTCCTCACCCAGACGAAGGCCGAGGCCCGGGATGAGCTCGGGTGGGACCACGACCTCCCCACGGCCCTCGTCGTGAGCGGGGCAGAGGGGATGGGGGCGATGGAGGCGCTCGCCCGGTCCCTCGACGGCCTGGGGGTGCAGCTCGCGATCGTCGCCGGGAGGAACGAGGCCCTCGCCGCCCGGTTGCGGGCTGTCCCGTGGCAGAACCCGGCCCACGTATACGGGTTCGTGACGAACATGGAGATCCTCATGCGAGCGGCGGACGTCCTCATCGGGAAGCCTGGGCCGGGGGTGATCGCCGAGGCGGCGATCATGGGCCTCCCGATGATTCTCACCGGGGGGATGGTGAACGAGCTCGCCAACGTCCGGTTCGTGACGGAGGCCGGGGCGGGCGTGTACGCGAAGAGGCCGGAGGAGGTGCGGGCCGCCCTCGCAGGTTGGATCTCCTCCCCCGACGAGCTCGCCCGCCGGAGGGAGGCTACCCAGAAGATCGCGTACCCCAACGCTTCGCTCGAGGTCGCCCACGAGATCGCTGCCCTCGCCCGTGCGGCGGGAGCGGGTCCGGCCTGATCGCGTGGCCTCCCCCAAGGATCAGCGGCTCGTCCTCATCGCGGGCGGCCTCCTCTGTGTTGGGTTGGCGGTTCTCGGCTGGATCCTCCCCATCGTCCCCGCGACCCCGTTTCTCATCCTCGCCGCGTGGTGTTTCGCCCACAGCTCCCCCCGCCTCCACCGATGGCTCATCGGGAATCGCCTGTTCGGACGCTACCTCCGCGACTACGAGGAAGGGCGTGGGCTCCCCTGGACGTGGAAGGTTGGCTCGCTCCTTCTCGTGTGGGGCTCGGTCGCGGTCTCCGCGGTGTTCATCGCCCGCACGGCGTGGCTCCGCCTCCTCCTCGTGGCGATGGCCCTCGGCACGACGTGGTACACCCTCCGCCTCCCCACCCGTCGGGGGTAGCTCCACCTCGTCGGTTGGCAGCCCGCTCTCTTGCCTGGGCGGCGGTCCGAACGTACCAAGGTGTTCTGGGATCCCGCTCAACCTGCCACGCTGGGGCAGGGTGAACCGACCCCCCGGGGCGCTTTCGGCGAGCGCTCGTACCGGGTAAGCTCATTTCGGTTGAAGGAGGCATGACATGCGGATGCGCGCGGTTGTGGCAGTTCTCGTTGTCCTCGGGATGGGGGCCTTTCTCGCTGGCTGCGACAAGGGAACTCCCCCCACGATTTCCACTCCGCCCACGGCCCAGACGGCCTGCGTGGGGGGGAAGGTCACGTTCAGCGTGACGGCGGCTGGCAAGGCGCCCCTCTCCTACCAGTGGAAGAAGGACGGGACAGCGATCTCAGGGGCGACCAACGCCACCTATACGATCGGCTCCGTCGCGGCGGGAGATGCGGGGAGCTACACGGTGGTCGTGACCAACGCTGCGGGCAGCATCACCTCGGCGGCGGCCGTGCTCACCGTGAACGTTCCTCCCACCATCACCGCCCAGCCCGCTGCCCAATCGGCCTGTCTGGGGAAGTCTGTCTTGTTCAGCGTTACCGCCACGGGAACCCCGCCCTTCTCCTACCAGTGGAAGAAGGACGGGACCACCATCGCTGGCGCTACGACCGCGATCTATACGATCCCCGCTGTGACCAACGCTGATGAGGGGACCTACACCGTGGTGGTCACGAACGGCTGTGGCAGCGTGACCTCGACCCCCGCCGCCCTCTCCCTGGGCGCCGCCCCCACGATCACCTCCGAGCCCACGGCCCAGACCGTGTGCGCCGGCCAGCCTGTTGAGTTCACCGTGGCCGCCACGGGAACCCCTCCCCTCACCTACCAGTGGCTGAAGGATGGGGGGGAGATCGGCGGCGCCACGGCTGCGACCTACACCATCTCCGCCGCTGCCTCCACGGACGCCGGGGCCTACTCCGCCACGGTGGCCAATAGCTGTGGGACGGTGACCTCGCGCGCCGCTGCGCTCACCGTGGGCACCGCTCCCACCATCACGGCCCAGCCCGCATCCCAGGCCGCCGTCGCCGGGAGCTCTGCCACGTTCAGCGTCACCGCCACGGGAACTCCGCCCTTCTCCTACCAGTGGCAGCGGGACAACGCCGACATCGCGGGCGCAACGGAGCCGAGCTACACGATCCCTGCCGTCGCCAGCGCGGATGCCGGTAGCTACACCGTGGTCGTCACGAACCCGTGCGGGAGCGCCACCTCGGACCCCGCCCTGCTCACCGTGACCCCCGCCGCCACGGAGCCGGTACCGCCTCCCGCCGTGACGGGCCCGTTCATCACCGTCAATGGCCATCCCCTCGACCGCGCGGCGTTCGACAGCATGCGGGAATCCATCCTCGATTACTACGCCCAGCTGTACGCTCAGTTCGGGATCGACATCGAGGTCTTCCGCGCTGGCGCGCGGGGCCGCCTGTTCGACCTCGACCTCGACCTGACCGCCCTCACCGCTGTCATCACCCGCGGCCTCGTTGAAGCCGAGGCGGAGCGGCTGGGGGTCGTCATCACGGGGGAGGAGACCGAGGCCGAGTTCCAGAAGCAGTACCAGGCGATGCTCGACACGTACGGAATGGCTGAGCAGGACCTCGTTGACTACTTCGCGATCTACGGCGGGACCCTGGAGGAGTTCAAGGAAGAGGGGCGGGCGAGCGTGACTGAGCAGCTCCTCTACGCCGCGGTTCAACAAGCGGTGGTGGGCCCGATCGAGCTCTCCGAGGATGAGCTCCGCGCGTACTTTGAGGAACACAAGGCCGACTACAGCACCGAGGAGCAGATCGAGGCCTCGCACATCCTCGTCGCTACCGCGGAGGAAGCGCAGGCGATCCTCGATGAGCTCGCTCGCGGCGCTGACTTCGCCGAGCTCGCCCGCACCCGGTCCACGGATACCGGCAGCGCCGCCCAGGGCGGGGCGCTCGGGTGGTTCGGGCGCGGGGTGATGGCCCCCGAGTTCGAGGAGGCGGCGTTCGCCCTTGAGGTCGGGGAGACGAGCGGCATCGTCCAGACCGATTTTGGGTTCCACATCATCCGCGTCACCGACCGTCGCGCCGCGAGCGAGCCCGAGTTCGAAGAAGTGGCGGACCGCGTGCGGGCCGACGCCGAGCGCGCGATCGCGCGGGAGAGGTTCGATGCCTGGCTGAAGGCAGCCCGCGAGGAGGCGACGGTCGTCATCTCTGACCCCATCCTCGAGGCGATGTACCTGAAGGACCTGGACCTCGACCGCGGGATCGCCGCGTTCGAGAGGATCCGGGACGAGGGGGTGGTCGAGGAGGAGTACATCTCGTTCATCATCGGCTCCCTGTACGAGGAGAAGATGGCGTCGCTCCAGTCCGAGATTGAGCTCCTCACGACGCAGCTCCCCGAGGGCCCCGAGCGCGAGGCCGAGATCGCCCGGGTGGAGGGGGAGGTCGAGAAAGCGCGTCAGGCCGCCCTCGCCGCCTATCAGGAGGCCCTGAAGGCTTTCCCCGACGACGAGGATGTCCAGGAGCGGATCAGCGTGCTGGAGGGGAAGGAGGCCCTCCCGCGCTAGAGGGGGAACGGGATCTCCTTCGCTAGGGCGCCCCGCCCTGGGCCGCGGGCTCAGGGCTGGGCGGTGAAGGCCTCCGTGCGGAGCTCGACCCAATCGAACTGCCACGGCCAGAGGTAGGTCGGGATCATGAAGGACCGCTCCTCACCTGGTCGGATGTCCCAGAGCTCCCGGTGCGCCTCGCCCACGAGCACGTGGCCCGGCTCGCGGTAGAAGCGGGCGTAGACTTCGGCATGGGTCACGCGCTGGTCCGCGCTCGCGTTGCGCACGACCCCCTCGATGAGGGATCCGTAGTACTCGGGCCCAAGCTCCCACCGCACCACGTCCAGGGGGTAGCTTTTCCCGTAGCGCAGGACGCGCATCGCCGGGGAGGTGCGGCGGCACACGCCCCCCTCCGTCGCCGACTCCTGGGTTACGGTGAGGGTGACGGGGAACTCCTGTTCCTCAAGCCCGTCGGGATCCCGGTCGAACACGTGCTGCACGACGGGACCGGTGCCTGTCACCCCGTCCCCGAACTCCCACTGGTACCCGACGATCTGTCCCTCGCTCGCGAATGAGTCCCCGGCGTCGAACGTCACCAGAAGGGGGAGCTCCCCTTCCTCGGGGGAAACGCGGAACGTCGCCACGGGGGGAGCCACCCCCCGGCACGGATCGGGCGCCACGCGGGTGCAACCGGAAAGGAAAAGCGTCCCTCCCATCACCACGGCCCACCATCGCTTCATCTCCTCCTCCTTGTCGGGGCGGACAGATGGCCTTGTCCTCCCTCCCCGTTCGTGCTAAAGTGTGGTCGCCTAGGCACCCATCCTCCCGGCGTCGTGCTGGGATCGTACAAGGAGGTGGGAGTTTGGCCATAGAGAGGTGTACGACGTAGTTGGTAACGGAACGGCCCGTGCTCGGCGCGGGCCGTTCCTCTCTTTCCCGTCATGCCTCCTCGGGCACCGCGAACCCGCCATGATCGGCCCGGCGATGGTAGGCCTCGATGCCCGCCGGGATTCCCTGGACATCGTCCACCACCCGGACCAGGCGCGGGTCGTCGGCCCCGATCGTCCCCTGGGCAGCGAGCGGGCCCGTGATCCAGTCCATCAAGCCTTTCCAGAACTCGCTCCCCACCAAATAGATCGGGAACGGACGGACCTTGAGGGTTTGGATGAGGGTCAGGGCTTCGAACAACTCGTCGAGCGTTCCGTAGCCGCCCGGGAACACCACGAACGCGGACGCGTACGTGACGAGCATCACCTTGCGCACGAAGAAGTAGCGGAACGAGAGGGCACGGGTTTGGTATGGGTTGGGGGCCTGTTCGTGGGGCGTGTAGATGCTGAGGCCGATGCTCTCCCCCCCTGCCTCGAACGCGCCCTTGTTCGCCGCCTCCATGATCCCCGGTCCCCCGCCGGTGAGGACGGCGTACCCTGCCTTGGCGAGCGCGGCCCCGAGGGCCTCGGCGGCGCGGTAGTACGCGGGGCGGAGGCCATCGCGGGCGGACCCGAACACGGCCACCGCTCGTTCCACGCCTGCCAGGGCCTCGAACCCGGCGGCGAACTCCCCCAGGATCCGGAACATGTGCCAACCGTTCTCCGCCAGCGCGTCCGTCACGTACTCCCGCTCCCCGCGTCGTGCCGCCATGACCCCCTATCCTACACGCGGCGCCCCGGGGAGGCCCCTGAACGCGGGCTCGGGGTGCGCTAAGCTACCCCCGATGGAACTGCCACGGTCGTTCGGGATCGTGCTTCACCCCACGAGCTTCCCCGGCCGGTGGGGGATCGGGTCCCTCGGCGCGGAGGCGCGGGGGTTCCTCGATTGGCTCAGCGCGGCGGGCGGCCGGTGGTGGCAAGTCCTCCCCCTCGGCCCGACCGGGTACGGAGATTCGCCCTACCAGTCCTTCTCCGCGTTCGCAGGGAACCCGTACCTCCTCGACCCGGAGGAGTTCCGCGCCCGCGGCTGGCTCCCCGCGGGCGAGCTTCCGTCGTTCCCGGAGGAGAGGGTGGACTTCGGCCGGATCTACGAGACCCGCTGGCCCCTCCTCCGCCGCGCCTACGCTGGCTTCCTCCGCCATGGGTCGTGGGGGGAGAAGAGGGACCTCGGCCGATTCAGCCGCTGCGAGGACGACTGGCTCCCCGATTACGCCCTGTTCATGGCCCTCAAGGCCCAGTTCCGGGGAGCTCCCTGGTCGTCGTGGCCGGCCGAGCTCGCCCATCGCGCCCCGCGCTCCCTGTCCGCTGCCCGGCGCGCCCTCGCCGAGGACGTCGGATTCCATGCCTGGACCCAGTGGCGGTTTCACCTGGCATGGGATGCCGTGCGGGCGCATGCCCGCGAGCGGGGGGTCGGGATCATCGGCGACATGCCGATCTTCGTCTCCCACGACTCGGCCGATGTGTGGGCCCATCCAGAGTTCTACCACCTCGACCAGGGGGGGAACCCCACCGTCGTCGCCGGGGTCCCGCCGGACTACTTCAGCGCCACCGGGCAACGGTGGGGGAATCCCCTCTACCGGTGGGATGTGCTCGCGGCGGATGGGTTTCGGTGGTGGATCGCCCGCGTCCGCCACGCGCTCCGCACCTGTGACCTCGTGCGCATTGATCACTTTCGGGGATTCGAGGCGTACTGGGAGATCCCCGCCACCGAGCCGACCGCGATCCACGGGCGGTGGGTCCCGGCCCCCGGGGAGGCCCTCCTCGCTGCAATCCGGGCCTCCCTCGGCGACGTGCCGATCGTCGCCGAGGACCTCGGGGTGATTACCCCGGCGGTGGAGGCCCTCCGCGACCGGTTCGGGCTTCCCGGGATGCGGGTCCTCCAGTTCGCGTTCCAGGGCGGGGACGACAATCCCCACCTCCCCCACAATTACCCCGAACACGGACGGGTCCTCGTCTACACGGGCACCCACGATAACGACACGGCCCGCGGCTGGTTCCGGACCGCCCCCGCGATGGAGCGGGAGCGGGCCCGGGCCTACCTCGCTGGGAACGGGATCCGCCTCGAGCGGGACGAGGACGCGCCAGGGGCGTTGATCCGCCTTGCCCTGGGATCCCGGGCTGCCCTGGCGCTGATCCCCCTCCAGGATGTGCTGGGTCTGGATAGTTCAGCTCGCATGAACCGCCCCGGCCGACCGGAGGGGAACTGGACCTGGCGGTACAGGAGCGGAGCGCTGACCCAGACTGCCGCACAGGAGCTGCGGACCCTCGGCACGGAAGCGGCGCGGGTTGCCCCGTTCGGTCCCGTTCGGTAGCCTAGCTCCCATCCGCACGGACAGATGCCGGGAGAGGAAACAGACATGCCGGAGAAGAACGAACTGATGGAGAAAGTTGTTTCGCTATCCAAACGACGGGGGTTCATCTTCCCGTCGAGCGAGATCTACGGCGGGATCGGTGGGTTCTGGGACTACGGCCCGCTGGGGGTCGAGCTGAAGCGCAACGTGCGTGAGGCGTGGTGGCAGGACATGGTCCGCGGCCACGACGACACGACCCCGCCCCCGGGCATGCCCTCCCCCTACGCCATGGTCGGGCTGGAGACCTCGATCGTCATGCACCCCCAGGTGTGGAAGGCGAGCGGCCACTACGATCTCTTCCACGACATGCTCGTCGATTGCCGCCAGTGCAAGGCCCGCTTCCGCGCGGACCAGCTCGCCACGAGCCAGTGCCCGGAGAAGCCGTCCAAGCGCCCCGGGGAACACACGACCTGTGACCTCACCGAGCCTCGCGAGTTCAACCTCATGTTCAAGACCTACGTCGGGGCCCTCGTGGACCCGGAGAGCGAGGCCTACCTCCGGCCGGAGACGGCCCAGGGGATGTTCACCAACTTCAAGAACGTGCTCGCCACGGCGCGGGTGAAGCTCCCGTTCGGGATCGCCCAGATCGGAAAGTCCTTCCGCAACGAGATCACCCCCCGCTACTTCACCTACCGGTCGCGGGAGTTCGAGCAGATGGAGATCGAGTTCTTCTGCCGCCCCGTGGAATCACGCCTCTGGTACGAGTACTGGCGCGACCGCCGCTTTCGATGGTACGTGTCGCTGGGGCTGTCCGGGGAGCGGCTCCGCCTCCGTGAGCACGGTCGGGAGGAGCTGAGCCACTATAGCTGCGGGACGGCGGACATCGAGTACGCGTTCCCGTTCCTTCCCGCGGGCGAGTTCGGCGAGCTGGAGGGGATCGCCCACCGCGGCGACTTTGACCTTCGCTCGCACATGGAGGGGAAGCTCGTCCGCCGTGGGGAGGAGCTGGTGGTGGAGACAGGTCCTGATGGCAAACCGCGCTATCCCGGGAGCGGCAAGGACCTCTCCTACTTCGACGAGGAGACCAAGGAGCGCCTCATCCCCCACGTCATCGAGCCCTCGGCGGGGGTGGACCGGTCGATGCTCGCCTTCCTCTGCGAAGCCTATGCTGAAGATGCGATCCCGGACGAGAACGGGATCCCCCAACCCCGGGTCGTGCTGAAGCTCCACCCCCGCCTCGCCCCGATCAAGGCGGCGGTGTTCCCCCTCATCCGCAAGGAGGGGATGCCGGAGATGGCCCTCGACCTCTACCGCGAACTGAGGAAGAACTGGAACGTGGACTATGACGATAGGGGCTCCATCGGGCGCCGCTACCGGCGCCAGGATGAGTCCGGGACCCCGTTCTGCTTCACCGTGGATGGTCAGACGATTGCCGACGGGACCGTGACCGTGCGTGACCGCGATACGACAGTGCAGGAGAGGATCCCGATGACGCAAGTCGCCCCCTTCCTCCAGGAACGGCTTGTCACGGGCTAGGGACGACCGCGCCCGGCCTCCATTGACGGATGGGGGAACCGCACTATACTCGCGATCAGTTGTCCTCACGGATGGGGCGACGAAGGAGGCGAGGCCACGATGAAGGAGAAAAAGGCGGACAAGCCGAAGCAGCCGAAGAAGCCGTGCGGCGGCTAGCACCATCGGTACGCGAAACGCTGGTCTGTGATCAGTATTCCGGATGGGGCGCGGAGTCGCCCCATCTTTTGGCGGAGGCAGCGGGCGCGGCCGGTTGCGCCCAGGCGATCGCGATTTGACGTCCCCCAGGAAACAGCATATGCTTAGCCCCAAGCTGAGCAGGACCGGGAGGCGTTATAGCAAGCGGGGGAAGCGGACCATACACAAGGAGGAGAATCCCCTTCGGGCAGCGCCGAGCAATGGCTCCCCCGATTCCGAAATGGAGTCGCCACACCGGTAGGCTACATTCACGTGGGCACGGGGCATGCTGCGGAGGGGAAGGAGGACCATGACGAAGAAGCGTATCAAGCTGTGGGTAGTGCTGGTTGGAGCTCTCGCGGTGTTGGGCTTGCTGGCGGGGTGTTCGAGCGCTAGTTTCAATCTTCCGAAGACCCTGACTGCGATGTCCATCCCGCAGGGCAGGTCGGCTACTCAGAAGATCACCATCACGCGGACCGGCGACTTCAAGGGTGAGGTCGAGTTCACCGTCACGGGCGCTCCCACTGGGATGACCGCCAAGTTCGACCCTGTGAAGACCACCACCACCGGCACCGAGACCACCCTCACCCTCACGGTGGGGGATGCGGTGGCGGTTCAGAAGTACACGCTCAAGGTCGTCGCCACCAGCGGCAAGACGAAGAAGGAAGTGCCGCTCGAGGTGAACGTCCTGGTGAAGCCAGACTTCACGCTCGCCACCAATCCGGCTTCCCTCACTGTAAAGGCGGGGGCAACTGGCACGGTGACGATCAACCTGACCCGCAACGCCACCATGACGGGGGCGATTGCGTTGACCCTTGAGGGCGCTCCGGCGGGGGTAACGGGGACGTTCAACCCGGCGTCGGTCACGGCAGCGACGAGCACCCTCACCCTCAACGTGGCCACCACGGCCGCCGGCGGGACCTACAACCTCACCGTGCGCGGGAAGGGCGACGGGGTGGACAAGACGGCGGTTGTGAAGCTCACCGTTGAGGCTCTCCCCGACTTCAACCTCGTGCCGACCCCGAACGCAGTCCAGGTGAAACCGGGTGCGTCGGCGGATGTGGCGATCGCGGTGAACCGGGTGGGCGGGTTCGCGGAGCCTGTTCAGTTCGAGATCGAGGGCCTTCCCACCGGGGTGACGGCGGCGTTCGACCCCAACCCGGCTCCGGCAGGGACGACGACGCTCAAGCTCACCTGCGGGACCTCCGCCGCTCCCGGCGCGTACACGGTTCGCGTGAAGGGAACAGCGGGGACCAACTCCAAGGTTGTCAACATCAACCTCACGATTGCCCCGTAGGGCACGCGCGAGGGGTACGATTTCGGGGGCGACAGCTCGTCGCCCCCGTCCTTTTTTCTACCCGCTGAACCAGCGGGTCCACGAGTGGTGAAGGACCCGGGCCTCGCGGGCCACAACCCGCGCCAGCTTATGGGGGTCGTGCTTCACCGTGAGCTTCCCCTCCACCTCCACCAGATCGAGGAGCGGGGCGCGGATCACCCGCAGCCCCAGCGCCTTCGCCCCGCGCAGGTCATCCAGCACCGGCACGCTCCCCTCCGCGCGGTAGCGGGCGAGGATCTCCGGCGGCGGGAGCTCGCTGTTGACGACCACGGCGTGGAACCGCCGCAGGTTCACGTACTCGGCGAGGGCGTTCAGGTGATCGCTTGCCGAGAACCCGTCCGTCTCCCCCGGCTCGGTCATGAGGTTCATGATGACCATCTTCTCCGCCGGCGCGCGGGCGATCGCATCCGCGATCCCGTCTACGAGGAGGACGGAGATGATGCTCGTGTACAGGCTCCCCGGCCCAACGAGGATGAGGTCAGCGTGGGAGATCGCGTCCAGCGCCACCGGATAGGCCTGCGCTGGCCGGGCGAGGCGCAGGCGGCGGATCGGGGTGTGGGCTTGCGGGATCTCGGCCTCCCCCACGACCTCCCGCCCATCGGCGAGTTCGGCGACGAGGTTGGTCCGGTCCAGGGTCGCGGGGACCACCTTCCCGCGCACGGACAGGAAATAGCTCGCCTCCTCGACGGCGCGGTCGAATCCCCCCACCGCCTGTTCCATCCCCGCCAGAAGGACGTTCCCCAGCGAGTGCCCGACCAGGCCTTCCCCAGACTGGAACCGATGGAGCATGAACCGGGCCATCCGCTCCTCATCTTCCGCCAGGGCCAGGAGGCAGTTCCGGACATCGCCGGGGGGAAGGACATCGAGCTCGGCCCGCAGGCGGCCGGAGCTCCCCCCCGTGTCCATCACCGTGACCACCGCGGTGAGGTTGGCGGTGTAGGCCTTGATCCCCCGCAGGAGGGTGGAGAGGCCGGTCCCACCACCGATCGCGACGACGTGGGGCGCGGCGCGGAGGATCCGCCCTTGGTACAGGGCCTCCGCCACCGACCCGCCGCGGCGTGGGGAAACGGCGTGCAGGATTGCCCGCACCGCACAGGCCATCCCCACCACCATGCCGATGAACCCCACCGCCACCACCACCGCCCCGAACACGGGCCGCCACAGGAACGGAACGTGGCGCAGCACCAGCGTATACAGGGTGCGCATTCCCTCGTCCCCAACCAAGCACACGACCCCGAACGCGACGAGGGCGATCCCGGCCAGGGCGAGGAGGAACCACCGCTTCACCCCGATCCCCGGGAGGAGGAGCTTCAGGACCGATGGGACCCTCATCCCCACTCCACCCGCACCCCGGGGCCCAACTGGGCGAGCCTCTGTCTCAGTTCGGGGCTGGGCTGGACGGCGTACTGGGGGCCGGCCTCCACGACGAGGGCTCGCTCCCCCTCGCGCAGCCGGAGCCGCGCTGGTACCGGGCCGGGGTGGTCGGCAAGGATCCCGCTCAGGTGGGCCGCCGTCTCCGGGGTGGCGAGGTCGAGGGGGAGCTCGATTACGCAGTGGGTCGGGCTGGACGCCGGAGGGACGAGGGGATCCACGTCGAGGGCCTGCAGCCGCCGCGATCCGTTCCGCTCCGACCACCGCACGCGTAGGACGAGGAGCGCCCGCTCACGGAGCAGCGCGGCCCGGGTGGCGTAGAGGCGTGCCCCCACCACTACCTCCGCTTCGCCGCTGGGATCCTCGAGCGTCAGGAACGCCATCGGCCCTTCCTGGGTGGGGACGACCTTGAGCGTTTTCACCTGGCCCGCGACCGTGAACGGGCGGCCCTCGGTCCCGGCATCGGCGAGGGGGATCGCCCCCCGCGCCCGCAGCTCCGCGGCGTAGGCATCCAGCGGGTGCCCGGAGAGGTAGAGGCCGAGGAGCTCCCGTTCGAACTCGAGGAGCGTCTCCCGCGGGAACTCCGTCTCCTCCACCGTGAGCTTCGGGGCAAGCTCCTCCGCCTCGAAGAACGACTGCTGGCCCGACGCTCGCTGGGACCGGGTGAGCTGCGCGAGGCGCATCCCCTCATAGACGAGGGCCATGAGGGCCTGACGGGGGAGCCCGAATCGGTCCATCGCCCCCGCCTTGATCAGGGACTCCACCGCCTCCCGGCTCACGCGCTCCGGGTCCATCCGCTGGCAGAAGTCGAAGAAGTTCCGGAACCCCGCACCGCGGCTGGCGAGGATCGCCTCCACGGCGCCCGTCCCGACGTGCTTGATCGCCCCCAGGCCGAACCGGATCACCCCCTCCCCGACCGGGGTGAACCCCACCGCCGACTCGTTCACGTCCGGGGGCAACACTTCGATCCCCATCCCCCGGCACTCCTCGATGTAGGCCGCCACCTTGTCCAGGTTGTCCTGGACCGAGGTGAGGAGGGCGGCCATGAACTCCGTCGGGTAGTGGGCCTTGAAGTACGCGGTCCAGTAGGTGATGAACGCGTACGCGGTCGCGTGGGCCTTGACGAACCCGTACCGCGCGAACTTCTCGATATCGGAGAAGATCTTTTTTGCCTCCGTGATGGGGATCCCGTTCCGGACGCAGCCGTCCACGAACCGGGACTCCATCTCCGCCATCTCTTCTGGCTTCTTCTTCCCCATCGCCCTCCGCAGGAGATCGGCTTCCCCCAGGGTGAAGCCGGCCAGCCGTTGGGCGAGGAGGAGGATTTGGTCCTGGTAGATGGGGAGGCCATACGTTTCGGAGAGGACCTCCTCCGCGGCGGGGTGGGGGTAGGTGACCGGCTGGCGCCCGTGCTTCCGCTCGATGTAGTCGTCGGCCATCCCCGAATCGAGCGGGCCTGGGCGGAACAGGCCGAGGATGGCGATCAGGTCTCGGAACTCCGTCGGCTCGAGCCGGCGGATGAGGGCCTTCATCCCCGGGGACTCGATCTGGAACACCCCCGTGGTCTGCCCGGACTGGATGAGCTCGTACGTTGCCCCGTCGTCGAGCGGGATCCGCCCCAGGTCCACCTCGACCCCCGTCCGCTTCTCCACCAGCCGCGTCACGTCATCGAGGAGGGTCAGGTTGCGCAGGCCGAGGAAATCCATCTTGAGGAGGCCCACCGCCTCCACGTCGTGCATGTCGAACTGCGTCACGAACTCCCCGTCGGCGAGGCGGAGGAGGGGCACGAACTTCTCCAGCGGCTCGGGGGCGATCACCACCCCTGCGGCGTGGGTTGAGCTGTTGCGGAGCTGCCCCTCCAGCCGGCGGGCGATGGCAAAGAGGCGCCGCATCTCCTCCTCCCCCTCGGCGAGCTCCTTGAGGGCCGGCACCTCCTCCAACGCCCGGCGCAGCGTCATTTTGAACGGGACGAGTTTTGCGATCCGGTCCGACTTTTCGTAGGGTAGCCCCAGCACGCGGGCCACGTCCCGCACCACCGACCGCGCCGCCATCCGGTCGAACGTGGCGATCTGGGCGAGGTGGTCGCGGCCGTACCGTTCGGCGACGTAGCGGATGACCTCGTCCCGGCCCCGGACGCAGAAGTCGATGTCGAAGTCGGGGAGGGTCACCCGGTCCGGGTTCAGGAAGCGCTCGAACAGGAGGTTGAACCGCAGCGGGTCCACCTGCGTGATGCCGAGGGCGTACGCCACGAGGGATCCCGCGGCCGAGCCGCGCCCGGGACCGACGGGGATCCGCTTCCGCCGCGCGTAGCCGACGAAGTCAGCGACGATGAGGAAGTAGGGGGCGAGGTTCATCCGCGTGATTACGTCGAGCTCGTAGTTCAGCCGCTCCTCAACCGGGGGCGGGAGGGGGTCGCCGAACCGGGCCCGGGCCCCCGCCCGCGCCTGCTCGATCAGTTCCTCGTTCGGGGAGAGGACACTCGGGTAGCGGGGCAGGAGGCGCCTCCCCAGGTCGAGCTTGAGCTCGCACTGCTCCGCCACGGCGATGGTCGCCGCGAGCGCCTCCGGGACCTCCGCGAACCGTGCCCGCATCTCCTCCTCGGTCAGGAAGTGGTAGCCATCCCCATCGAACGACCGCGCATCGGGGTCGGACAGCTTCTTTGCGGCCTGGATGTTGATGAGGACGCGGTGCGGCTCACGGTCCTCGGGGGAAAGGTAGTGGACGTCGGCCGACGCCACCACGGGAAGGTTCAGGCGCCGGGCGAGCGCGATCTGGTCGCGCACGAGCGCCTTATTCCGCTCCAGACCGTGATTTTGAAGCTCGAGGTAGAACCGGCGGGGGAAGATCTCCGCATACCGCCCCGCCGCCGCCGCGGCCTCATCCCGCCGTCCGTGGAGGAGGTGGCGCTGCACCTCGCCCGACTCGCAGGCGGACAGGGCGACGAGCCCCGTCGCGTGCTCCGCGAGGAGTTCGAGGTCCACCCGCGGCTTGTAGTAAAAGCCTTCGGTGTGGGCGCGGTTCGCGAGGACGAGGAGGTTCTGCCACCCCGTTTCATCCGCGGCGAGGGCGACGAGGTGGTACGGGGAGCGGCCCGTCGCGGGATCGCGGGAATGGCGGGAGTCCGGGGCCACGTAGAGCTCCTCCCCGAGGAGGGGCTTCACCCCGGCCTCGGTCGCCATCCGGTAGAACTTGATCACGCCCGACAGGTTCCCGTGGTCGGTGAGGGCGAGGGCCGGCATCCCCAGCTCCGCCGCCCGGGCCACGAGGTCGCGCACGCGGCCCATCCCATCGAGAAGCGAGTACTCCGAGTGGACGTGGAGATGAACGAACGCCACGCTACCTCCGCACGATGACGATCCGTTCCTCGTCGGGGAACCCCCAATGCAGCCTCTGCCGCGCCTCCCGCTCCACCACCTGGGGGAGGGGGGCCTCGACGAGCTTCTGGCGCAGGGCCGCGATCTCCGCATGGACGGCCTGGTCCCGGGCCTGGAACGCCCGGACGTCCGCCGCGGCGTCGCGGATGGCGAACACCCGCGTCCCGAACACCCATCCCAGGCCGAGGATCGTCACCACGGCCAGGGCGAGGGGGAGGTACCCCCTAGCGGGGCCACGTCGCCATCGGCGGAGCATAGGTATCCTCGATGCGCAGAAGCTCGTTGTACTTCGCGACCCGCTCCGAGCGGGAGACGGATCCGGTCTTGATCTGTCCGCACCCGGTCCCCACCGCGAAGTCGGCGATCGTCGTGTCCTCCGTCTCGCCAGAGCGGTGGGAGATGATGCAGGCGTAGCCTGCCCCGTGGGCGAGGTCCATCGTGCGGAGCGTCTCCGTCACCGTGCCGATCTGGTTCAGCTTGATGAGGATCGCGTTCGCCGCCCGGCGCTTGATCCCCTGGGCGAGCCGGTCCGGGTTCGTCACGAAGATATCGTCGCCCACGATCTGGATCGTGGAGCCGAGCCGGTCCGTGAGGAGCGACCATCCCTCCCAATCCTCCTCCGCGAGCCCGTCCTCGATGGATACAACCGGGTACGCCTTGGCCCACTGCGCGTAGAGCTCGACGAGGTCCGCCGCGCGCCGCTCGCCTGCCAGGCGGTAGATCCCGCGCTCGGGCGCGTAGAACGCGGTCGCGGCGCAGTCGAGGGCGAGGGCGACGTCCCGTCCCGGCTCATATCCCGCGTCGCCGATCGCCTGGACGAGGATGCGGAGGGCCTCCTCGTCCGTCGCGAGACGAGGGGCGAACCCGCCCTCGTCCCCCACCGCCACGGAGTGCCCCTTCCCCGTCAGGATCTTGCGCAGGGTGTGGAACACCTCCGCCCCATAGCGGAGGGCCTCCACGAAGACGGGGGCCCCGAGCGGGACGATCATGAACTCCTGGATCGCGAGGCCGCTATCGGCGTGGGCGCCCCCGTTGATCACGTTCATGAGGGGGATCGGCATCCGGCCCGGCCGGGCGCCGGCGAGGTACTTCCAGAGCGGGATCCCGAGCGACGCCGCCGCCGCCTTGGCGCAGGCGAGCGACACGGCGAGGATCGCGTTCGCCCCTAGCTCCGCCTTGTTCGGAGTCCCATCGCGCTCCAGGAGCAGGGCATCGATCTCCTCCTGCCAGAGGGGGTCGAGGCCCTCGATCTCCGGGCCGATGATCTCGTTCACGTTGTGGACCGCGCGCTGGACTCCCTTCCCCAGGTACCGGTCATCTCCGTCCCGCAGCTCGACGGCCTCGTAGGTGCCGGTGGACGCGCCGGAGGGCACAGCGGCCCGCGCCGCGGTGCCGTCCTCGAGCGTGATCTCCACCTCCACGGTCGGGTTGCCGCGGGAGTCCAGGATCTCCCGTGCCCAGACGTCCTCGATCAGGTTCATGCGTTCACCTCGGGCTGGAGTGTACGGGTTCCCGCCCGCCGGGCCAAGGAAGCCCGTCCCACCTCAACCGGCCTCTCCGGTTCTTCCTGCGGGCGGGCTCGATCCTCGCGGCGGCCCTTGGTTCCCCCCTACTGGTGGAGGTGGGTTTGGTCACCGACACGGCCCACTTCCTGACACTATACTGACCACACCGGACACGGGGGCACGGGTGGGCGGACAAACGCCTGGGGCCGGGGTAACCCCGATCCTCCGCAGCGTGATGCCGCTCACCTAGACTGGTCACCGTGCCAAGAAACCTCGTGATGAGGGGAAGATGAGTTTGATGAAGCCTACGGAACCGGGTTCCTGGCGTGTGGGCGCCGGCCGGCCCGAGCTGGGGGAGGAGGTTTGGCGATGAAACGATTCCTGTTGGTTGTGGCGGCGGTTGCCCTCGCGGCACCGGCGGTGGTGGCGCAGACGTTCAGCAATGTCTCGTTGGCCGATGCCAACGTGGCGCCGGGTTCGTGGGTGCTGGCGCAGGTGATCACCCAGACCGCCTCGGGTACGTTCACCGTGACCCAGGTCAAGGTCGTCAACACGGCGACGGACCCGCTGTCGGGAACCGACGTCGAGCGGATCGAGGTTCGGCGGGCGAGCGACGGCAAGGTCATGGGGGCGGTGGCCACGGGGTTCGCCAACTTCACGACGGCGGGGATCGAGATCCCCACCACGGCCAATAACGCGTTCAACGATGCGTTCGACCTCGAGATCTGGGTCAAAGTGCAGGTGAGTGCCTCCCTAAGACAGAAACTCCAGCTCGGGACGACCAGCACCCCAACAGTCATTACAACCAACAACCCGATGGACCACAACGTGGCCTACCCCACCGCAGCGGCCACGTTCACTACGCAGCCTGTCTGGTTCATGGATGTCCCGACCGGCGAGCTGCCTGTGTACCGCGAACAGAAGTTCCTCGCCGCCCGGTTCGAGGTCAACAACCTGTCGGTGGGGGCCTCGCGCACGGTGAGCCGGGTGGACGTCTGGAACGATGGCGACCCGATCAAGCTGACCGGGGCGTACCTGGCGAAGATCGAGGTCATCCGCGCCCGGGACGGAAACCGCCTGGGGGAGAAGACAAGTGGGTTTGGAAACTTCACTGCTGCTGGTCCGCCGCAACCGTGGGTCGAGATATCCACCGGCTCCCATAACACGATCGCCGCGTACAGCCTTGAGGTCTACGAAATCTGGATCACGCTCCGAAATGACGCTCCGACCGGGCACCGCCTGCGGCTCAAGGCGCAGGTCCGGCTTACGGGCACGGGGTACGACGTCGTCCACTCGGTCTGGGGCACCGCGCCCCGGTTCATCGTCGGGGCTCCCGTTGGGTTTGAGGAACTGACGAACCAGGATCTCACCGGCGGGCGAATCTACTCCGGGCAACGGTTCCTCGCCCAACGGATCGAGGCCCGGGACAACGACCTTGACCCGTACAACGTGACGATCGAGTCGTTCATGGTCCAGAACGTGGCCGACTCGGGGGCGCGGCTGGCGGAGACCCAGGTCGCCAAGGTCGAGGTGCGCCGGGGCAGTGATGGGGCCCTCCTCGGCGAGGTGACGGACGCTTCTGGATTGAACGCGGGCGGGGTTCGGATCCCGCCTGCAGAAACCGCGATCGGCAACAACACGGTCGCCGACGACACGTCGGAAACGTTCGAGATCTGGGTCACGCTCAAGACGGGAGTTCCCCACGGCCGAACCCTCAAGCTCCAAACGACTGTCTGGCACACCGAGAGCGGGTACCTGTCGGGTCCGGTGGTACCCGGGAACGCGGCTTTCGAGACCGGCCCGGACGCGGGTGAGGGGTTCGAAACGGCGACCCCGGTGACGATGTCCAATCGCACGGTATTCCAGGGGGTGCTGTTCCTCGCTCAGCGGCTCGACCTCCGGGACAACGATCCGGACCCGTACGACGTGACGATCACCTCGCTCATGATCCGCAACTACGTTCCGGACAACCCGCTCGCCGACCAGCATGTGGCGAAGATCGAGGTGCGCCGGAAGTCCGACGGGGCGCTCCTCGGCGAGGTTACGGACCCGGTGGGGCTGAGCCTGGCCGGTGTGCGCGTGACAACGGGTGCCAACAACCTCGTGCCGGACGATACGAGCGTGGAGCTTGAGATCTGGGTCACCCTCAAGAGCACGGCCCCATCTGGGCGGAAGCTGCAACTGGAATCGGTGGTGTGGCACACCGAGGGCACGGCGACGAAGGCAACCACGGAACTGGTGGGCCCGGCGACGTTCACCACCGCGACTGGTCAGGCGCCAACGGGGGTGGACTTCAGTTGGACGCCGGCGGCGCCGGAAGCGGGGATCGAGGTTACGTTCACGCCCGCCACGGGCATCGCCGATCCGTCGGGGGACATCACCAAGGCCACGTTCCACTGGGACTTCGGTGACGGGAAGACGGCCCAGACCACGGGCTCGGCCTCTGTCAAGCACACGTATGCGATCGGCGGGACCTACCAGGTGACCCTCACCGTGACCGGGGAGGGCGGCTTGGCGAGCTCGAAGACGAAGCCGGTCGAGGTGACCGGCAAGCAGCCTGTGGTGGACTTTACGTTCACGCCTGCGGAACCGGCTGCCGGTCAAGCGGTCACCTTCACCTCTCAGGTGACGGATCCGGCGACTCCGCCGCTCACGCCGTACACCTACGCCTGGGCGTTCGGCGATGGCGGAACTTCCACGGCCGCCAACCCGCAGCACACGTACACGGCAGCTGGCACGTACACCGTGATCCTCTCCGTCACCAACAGCCGCGGGGAGGTCGGGAGGAAGGAGAAGACGATCACGGTCGTCGCTTCCCCGGTGAACCGGCGGCCGGTGGTCACCGCGATCGCCGTCAGTCCGGCGGCGCCCGTGGTCGGTCAGACGATCACGTTCACAGCCACGGCCAACGACGCTGATGATGACGCGATCACAGGCTACGAATGGAAGCTTGGGGATGAGACCGTGGTGGCGACGACCGCGAACAGCACCACCCATACGTTCACCACGGCCAATGTTTTTCGGATCCAGGTGCGGGCTCGCGACGCGGGAGGGTTCGGGGAGTGGTTCTCGTTGGACGTGTACGTCCGCCCTCAGGGTGGGGCGGCGGTCGGGACGAAGGCTCTCGATAACCCCGCTCGGACGCAGTGTCGGATCCAGATCCTCCTCCCTCCCGGAGCGACCGACGTCTCGATCCAGATCTTCGATATGCTGGGCCGGGAGGTCCGGCGGAGCGAAGTGGCGGGCACGCAGTTCACATGGGATCTCAAGGACGGGAACGGTCGCTCGATCGCCGATGGGTTGTACTTCTACCTGATCACGGCCACCGTCGGAGAGAAGACGGAGCGGTCGGAGATCGGGAGGATCCTTGTGGTGCGCTGAGGAGGGGATGATGCGACGAGCGTTCGCGCTGTTGGGTGTGGTCCTCGTCGGGGGGGGTATAGCCCTCGGCCAGGGCTTGCCGAACCCGTTCGATGTGGGCCTCGGGGTGCGGGCGATGGGGTTCGGCGGGGCCTCTATCGCCATCGCCGAGGGGACGGAGGCCCTCCTCACCAACCCCGCCGGCCTCGGGTGGTCGAAGGGGATCCGCGCCGACTCGAGCCTGTCGAGCGTGCTTGGGCTGTACTCGGTGACGTGGCTCGCCGGCTCGGTCCCCAACTACGGGGCAGGGCTGGGGTACCTCGGGGTCGGTGGGATCACGGACCCGGAGGGCGATCCTCTCCCGTTCTCCCACTTTGCGGCGGTGGTGGGGGCAGGGTTCGACCTATCGGGGATGCGGATCTTCCCGTTCCCCGCTGCCGGCGGCGCTGCCGTCAAGTACCACCGCGCCCAGATCGCGGACGAGACGGGGAGCGGGTTCGCCCTGGACGTGGGGTTCCTCGGGCGGATGAGCACACCGTTCGGGCGGCTCCAGTTCGGCCTCGCGCTGCGGGAGTTCGGGTTCGGGGCCACGGTGGGGGAGACGGGCGATGGGTGGTCCACCGACCTCGCGGCGGGGGTGGCGCTCGTGAACCCGATGGGGTTCCTCCTCACGGCGGACCTCACCGCGGAGTACACCGCGCTCGGCGTGGGGTGGTCGGCGATGGGGCTGTTCGAGGTCCGCGCCGGCCTGCGCCTCCAGGCGGGCGTGCAGTGGGCGCTCGGCCTCGGGGTGAACTGGGGGATGTTCGTGATCGACTACGCCCTTCTCACCCACCCAACCTTGTCGGCCTCCCACCGGTTCGGGTTCGGGGCCAAGTTCTAGAACCGAACGGCGAGGGTCACGCCGAGGAACAGGGCGTGGGTTGCGTCGCTTTCGGGCGTAAGCCCGAGGATGTGTCCGAGCTCGGCGCTGAGCCCCCACATCTCTCCCACTGGCTCCGCTCCCAGCGCCACGAGCAGGGTATCGAGCGGGAGCCCGAGGTCGGCACGGGTCGTCACGTCGAGGGCCTGATCCTTTAGCTGAACGGACGTCTCCGCGGTGAGGGCCCCCGACGCGAACGGCCACGTAACGCGGTTCGTGACCGAGATCTGCTGGTCGCGGGGCTTCCAGGAGAGGGTGAGGACATCGCGCCATCCCTCAGGCTCCCATGTCAACCGAAGGACGGCCTCCTCCTTCTCCGTGACCTCGGTCGGGTAGCGGGGGTGGGAGAGGAGGGTCCACGACCTGTCCCATTGGAGGGAGGTTCGCACTCCGCGCCAACCCGCGTGCTCCCACGCGAAGGAAAGGGCCAGGGTTTGATCCGTTCGCTCGGTTACCACCTGGAGGCCCTGCCCGACCGTGACCTTGAGGCGGAGGACGACCGGGGACTGCACGAGGTCGGCCTCGAGGCGGGCCGTCCACCGCTCCTCGGTCGGGGTCTCGCTGAGGGTCGCGAAGAGCCGCGGGGTGAGGTCCCCCCCAGGGACGGGCCACGCTGGCCACCGCGCGTCGGCCTGGATCGTGCGCTCACTGCGCCACGCGTCGGTGGTGAGGTGGTGGCGTAGGGATTCCTGCCAGCTCGCGTTCAGCGAGATCCGATCGAGGGCAGAGGCCCACTTCACCGTTGCGCGGAGCGTCTCCTCGCCCAAGGTGCCCGTGGTGCGGACGGGGCGGGTCCAGCTGAGGTCCGTGGTCCATCCCGGGGCCGGCTGAAGGGAGGCGGTGGCCCCCAGCTGGCCGGCGGCGTGGAAGGTTGGATAGCGCAGGGTGCCGCTCGTCGAGAGCCCCCACGACCACGCCTGGGTCGTGTTGGAGAGCCCGGCCCGCCAGCCCATCTCCAGCCGCTCGAACGCCGCCACGCCGCTTCCGGTGACGGTGGGCGTCACGGAGAGGGACGCGGTGGGCCCGTCGGACCAGCGCCAGTCGAGGCTCGCCGTGAGCCGGCTCTGGGGGCGGGTGGTGAGGTTCACCACGTCCCACCCCCCGCGCAGTTCGAGGGTGGTGGGCCCGGCTCCCGTGTAGCGAGCGGTGAAGCTGATCCCGTGGCCATCGGACCTCCCGGACCGGCCGATCTCCTCGTATCCGGGGAGGCGGCTCGCCAGGCGCACGTCCCACTGCCAGTCGCCGAAGGTCCGGCTGAGGTAAAGCCCCCCGGAGATCCCGTACCGGGTGTGCTCGGCGGCGGGGATGTCGCGGAATCGGGAGAGGTCGCGCCCATCGAGCTTCGTCTGGGACTGGGTGAACCGTTCGGCGCGCTCGCCCACGCGCCACAGGTCGAGCCGGAAGTCCTCCCCGGCGATCGAGGCCGCCCAGACCGCTCCCTGACCCACCCCAACCGCGGTCACGGGGCCCCCTACGGCCGGGGCGGACCCGCCCTCCTGCCACAGCCCATCCGCGGCCGCGTACCAGAGCGCCCCCTCGTAGAGGGTGAGGTCGTACACGGCCTTCCCGAGAACGACCCAGCCTGCTCCCATTCCCCCGCGCAGGATGCGGATCCCGTGGTCGGAGGCCACGTACACGTCGTCCCCCCGGGCGAGGAGGTCGTGGATCGGCCCCGGGGCCTCGGGGACGTGGGTCCAGCCCTGTTCGCTTTGGACGTACAGCCCATCGGCGGCGCCGAGGTAGAGGACGCCCGCGGCCCACAGGAGGGAGGTGGGCCTGGTGTCGTCCGCGGGAAGGGTCAGCGGTTGCCAGCGCTTGGGGCTCTCCGCATCGGCAGGGGCAAACGAGGCCAGGCCGTTGTCGGTCGCAACGTAGACGAGCCCGCCCCCGCTCGCGAGGGCGAGGACCTCCGTCCCGGGCAGACCATCGTCCTTGGTGATCCTGACCCAGCTTCGCACGCGATCGAACGGGGTCGGCTCGGTGAGCCGGACCACGGTCAGCCCCCCATCCGTGCCCACGAGGAGCTGGCCGGGGAGGGCGAGCAGGGCGGATACGGCCCGCCCGGCAAGGCCGTGGGCGGCTCCGTATCCGGTGAACGCCCCGTCCTTGTACACGGTGAGCCCGTTCTGGTGGCCGAAGATGACGTACGCGCCGTCGGGCGCTTGGGCGGCTGAGATGGCATGGACCCGGTTCGGGGAAGGGATCCGTGCGTTGTCATCGGATGGAAACACGTTCTCCGCTGCCGCGACGCTGAGGCTGTACGCCCACCCAGCGACCTCGCCGGCCAGGGCGAGGGCGGCCACGGTGTGGGTGTTGGGCATGGTGCGGGTGGTAGGAAGGGGCGTGCCGAAGTCCATCGCCCGGTACACGGCGAAGTGGAGCGCGTCCCACCCCGGCACGTTCACCGTCAGCCCGAACAGGATCCGCTCGTAGTCGGTGACCACGCCCAGCCCACCGCGCTGGCGCTCGAAGTCCACCCGGAGCTCGTCCTCCGGCCCGAGGGGGGCGAAGAGGAGGAGGATCCCCGCCTCGTAGTCGAGCGTGTAGTCCGTGTTCCGCACCAGGAGGTTCCCGTTCAGGTAAACCCGTTCCGAACCGGGGACAAGGGATAGGCCAAGCGCGAACGAGCCTCCCTCCCGCTGAAAGGCGAACGTCACGCGCAGCGCCCCGTCGGTGAAGAACCCGTCGGGGAACGAGATCCGCAGGACGCCGTCCGCGGGAAGGAGGGTCCAGGCGAACTCCGCAAGGTCGGGATCGGTGGAGGGGCGGAACTCCTCCTCCCCGGGGAGGAGGATCCAGACCTCGACCGTGTCCTCGATCACGTCCCGTTCGCCCAACGAGAGGTAGCGGCGGTACTGGGCTTCGGGGAAGGGGTAGGCGTCCTCGTCCACGAGGACGGCGAGGAACGCGCTCCATTCGTCGAGGAAGCGGGCTTCGAGTTCGCTCCCCTCGATGAGGGGATAGGTCCTCCGGTCGTTTCCGGTGAGCCCGAGCCGGGTGTTGTGGGCCTCGATCGCCTCCTGGATCCGCCGCCGGGCCAGGGCAGCCGGGGCGAGGCGGAGGGCGAGGTCGTCACCGCCGTCGCGGAGGACGAGGAATTCCCCCCCCGCAAGCGGGGTCACGAGCTCGGCCGCGAGGTCCTCCTCGAGGTAGCCGAGGCCCCAGTCGGCCAGGAACGCCCACAGGGCGGCCGAACCATCCACGCGGAGCGCGACCTCGGACAGGCCCTCCACGAACTGGATCCGGAGCGGCCAGTAGGCGAGGCCCTCCACGGAACGGAGGTACGGGGCGGGACGCCACGGCTCGTCGGGGTCGTTCACCGTGAACGTCGCCTCCCCCGTGCCGCGCTCACCATAGAACGTGCGGGACTCGGAGATCCCCTCCAGCCGGGTCACGAGCGCTCCCACCGTGACCTCGTCCCCGGCGTAGGTGCCCCGCGCCCCGAGGACGCGCTTGTTGTACACCCCGAGGCCCTCTCCCTCCGCCCCCACCACGAACCGCCCCAGTTCCCCCGTCCACGGCGTGTGGTCCACGGTGAGGAGGAAGTCCTGGAACTCCGGGCCCAACTGGTCATTGAAGCTCGCGGTGAGGGTGATGAGATCGAGGGCCGTGCCCGTGATCTCGGCGCGGAGGGACTGGGTCAGTGCCGGCTGCCCCGGGGACAGGCTTTCGTCGGCCAGGAGGCCCGCGGAACCCAGCCCGAACCGGATGGTCCACGTCTTCTCCCCGGTTACGGTCAGGTTGAAGCTCGGGGTCTGTTGGGCGATGGCGGTGCAACCGACGACGAGGAGAAGGAAGATGGCTTTTCTCATCATAACCTCACTGTGAAGGATACGCGGAACGTAAGGGGCAGGACGGGAGGGAGGACGAGCGCCCAGTCCAGGGCGAACGGCCCCCAGCCGACCGTCCCCCCCATCGCGATCCCCGCCGGGCCGTACCCAGCCCGGACGAGGAGCCAACCCACCCCGAGCTCGCCCCCGACCGCGAACGACGGGCTCCCGCCCACGTCGGACACGTCGCCGGCGAGGGTAAGGGTCATCCCCCCCACGTCCACGGGGAGGGCCATCCCCACCGCCCACTCCGCGGGCCAGGCTTCGCCGGGCACGGGGGCGTGGGACAGGACGGACCTCCCCACGGCCCCGATGTGGATTGGACCGCGCCAGAGGAGGGCGAGATCGAGCGCGCCGCCGATCCCGGCGGTGGGGGCGATCGGTCGCAGGAGGCGCGCCCGCACTCCGGCGCCGACGGGCCCCAGGCGCACGCCGGCCCCGAGGACGGCGCCCGCCGCGCGGAACGCGAGGCCAGGGCCGATCGTCCCCGCATCGAGGCCGATCCCCGCCCCCCCGAGCCCGGCTCCCGTCACGGACACGGCCCCCAGATGGGCAGCTCCGAACAGGTCTGCGTAGGTGGACAGGATCTGCACGCCCTCGACCCACGGAAGGCCCGCGGGGTTCGCAAACAGAGCATCGGGGGAGGCGAGGGCGACCCCGACCCCGGCCATGCCCGCGCGGCGGGCGCCCGCGGCGAGATCGAACAGGATGTCCCCCCCGACGAAGCCCTGGCCAACCCCGACCGATCCCAGTGCCACGAGGAGCGCGAGCAGCCAGCCCCTCATCGCTGGACCACCACCCGCACGATCTCCGACTGACTCTTATCCGTGACGAGGACGGCGAGGTAGAGACCGCTCGCCACCCGTCGGCCGTCGTGGGTGGTCAAGGGCCACCGCGCCTCCCCCGCGAGGGGGCCGACGAGCTGGGTATAGAGGAGCTTCCCCGCGAGGTCGTAGATGTGGAGGCTCGCCCAGCCCGTCCCGGTCGGACAACGGTAGCTGAAGCGTGCCTCGGAGGACACGGGGTTGGCCAGGGCGATGAGGACCGGTCTCTCCACCGGCGCGGCCCCGCCGATGAGCTGTGCGGTCCGGGCGATGTCGAGCTTTCCCGCTCCCCATGCCTGGCTCGGCGCTACGCCGACCTCGGCATCGGCCCGCGCCCCGGAGGTGAGCGCATCCTTGACCTCCGCCGCGGTGAGGTTTGGCCGCCGGGAGAAGAGGAGGGCAACCGCTCCCGCCACGTGGGGGGCGGCCATGCTCGTCCCGAGGAGCATCGTGTACTCCCCGCCCGCCAGGGTGAGCCACGGCGCCGCGGTTGCGTTCTGGGACCGGGCGGAGGCGATCCAGGCCCCCGGGGCGGTCAGGTCCGGCTTGAGGCGGCCGTCGCGGGTCGGCCCGCGCGACGAGAATGAGGCGAGCGCCCCGACCTCCCCGTCGGCCGTCTCCTCTCCCGCCACCGAGGTCCAGTGGGTCTTCGTGATGTAGGCACCCACCGTGATCACGCGCGCGGCGTTCCCCGGCTCGCAGATCGTGGAGCTCGTGTCCCCCTCCCGGAACTGGGCGGCAGCGGCGTCCTCTACCCACCCGTCCACGTGCCCGCCCCCGAGGATCGGGGTCAAGGTGACCGCCCACGTCGTCCCGGGGGTGATGTCGGTGAGGGCGACGAAGATGTAGCGCGCCAGGTTGCGCGGATCGGGGAGCGAGGTGTTGTCGAGCCAGATCCCACCGGAGGAGGTGGACACCCAACGCTGGCTCCCGGGGAGGACGGTCGCGGTCTCTCCACTCGGGGACCGGACCTCGATCGAGTAGGTTGCGGTCCCGTTGTACCAGAACTGGGCCGAGACCGTACCCTTCTCCGCCTCGAGGTGCCATGTCGTCGTGGCCCACACGTCCCCCGCGACGTGGATCCTCCGATCCCCTTCGTTCCCAGCGGCGACGACGATCGCCCGGCCGGGGCGGTCGGCGAGCTCGTCGAGCATCCGCTCAAACAGCGAGCTCCCATCGTGGGGGCCGCTGTGGCCGCCCAGGGACAGGTTGACCACCGCCGGCATCCCCAGCGCCTCCGCCGCCTCGAACACGAACCGCGCCCCGTCCACCACCGTGTCGTGGTAGAACGTCGTCTTCACGACCACGAGGTCCGCGTCGGGGGCGACCCCGCGCCGCATCGCGGCGGAGGCGGAGCCGTCCCCCGCGGCGATCCCGGCGACGTGGGTCCCGTGCCCGTGCGAATCCAAGGTGGGCGAACTGCCCCTCGCAATCGCCACCTCCAGTTCCGCGCGGGAGAACGCCCGCCCGTAGTAGGTCTCCGCGCCGGCGCCGTCGTCCCCCCACCACGAGGGGAACCCCGTGGCGCCGACACCGGTCTGGTCCCACAGCCACAGGATCCGCGACCCCTCCTCGGTCCCGTTCCCGTCGCGGTCTACGCGGAAATCGCGGTGGAGGATGTCGAGCCCCGTGTCCACGACCCCCAGGATCACGCCCCGGCCGGCCGTCGCGGGGGTGCCGTACCATAAAGCGGGGGCTCCGACCTCGGGGACGGAGAGGTCGAGCGCTGGGGAAAGGGGCCGGCTCGCCTCGATGTAGACGACTTGAGGGTGGTCAGCCAGGGCGGCGAGGTCAGCGACGGCCACCTCCCCCGTGGCGAGGGTGTTCACGACCCCGTGAGGGCGAAAGAGGGGGATCGTCCAGGCTGCGCCAGGATCCTCGGTGAGGAGGAGGACGCGCACCGCCGTCCGTTCCGCGGGCCCGGGGGCCACGGGATCCCCCCCGAGGGCGACGAGGGCGGAGAGCGTCTCCGGGGAGAGGAGGGCCGCGGGCCCGTCCCCTTGCTCGGCGTGGACGAGGAGGCGGAGGAACGGATCGAGCTTCTCCGGGCCAGCGAACGCAGCGGCGGAGAACAGGATAACGGCGAGGAGACGCAGGAGGCCGGCCACAGCTTGGCATTGTAGCCATAGCATCTGGATCGAGCCAGATTCGTTGATCCGTGGGGGGGGTGGGCTACAATGGTCATTGTATGGACCGTCGTTCGATTCAGCCGCCCCGGCCCTTGCGCAGCATCACGTTCCTCCTGGTGCTGGTGATGATCGGCCTCCTGATCAGCCAGGCCTTCTGGCCGTCCAAGCCCCGGACCGTCGAGTTCTCTTACTCGGACCTGCTCGCCCAGATCCAGAGTGGGAACGTCGCAGAGGTCGTGATCCAGGGCTCACGGATCGAGGGCGTGCTCAAGGTAGCGGAGATCCGTAATTTCGTCGTCCAGGGCCCGCCGGAGGGGTCCCCCCTCTACGCCGAGTTGGCGCAGGTGATGGAGGACCAGGGCGTGGTGTACCGGTTCCAGGCCCCCGGCGGGGCATCGTGGATCCTGCCCCTCCTCGGGTATGTGCTCATCATGGCCCTATTCGCCGTGTTCTTTGCGTACATGATGCGCCGCATGCAGGGGGGGAACCCGTTCACCTTCGGCCAGTCCCGGGCCAAGCTCGTCGCCAAGGAGTTCACGAAGGTCTCGTTCAAGGACGTGGCGGGCATCGATGAGGTCCTGGACGAGGTGCGGGAGATCGTGGACTACCTACGGGATCCGGGGCGGTTCGTGCGCCTCGGGGCGAAGATCCCCAAAGGGATCCTCCTCGTGGGGCCGCCGGGCACGGGGAAGACCCTCCTCGCCCGCGCGATCGCCGGCGAGGCCGGCGTCCCGTTTTTCTCCATCTCCGGGTCGGACTTCGTGGAGATGTTCGTCGGGGTGGGGGCAGCCCGGGTGCGGGACATGTTCCAGAAAGCGAAGGCGAGCGCCCCGTGCATCGTGTTCATCGACGAGATCGATGCCGTGGGCCGCAAGCGGGGCGCGGGCTTGGGGGGTGGGCACGACGAGCGGGAACAAACGCTGAACCAGCTCCTCTCGGAGATGGACGGGTTCGAGCGGAACGCCGGGGTGATCGTCCTCGCCGCCACGAACCGCCCCGATGTCCTCGACCTCGCCCTGCTCCGCCCCGGGCGATTCGACCGCAAGATCGCAGTTCCCACCCCTGATCTGCACGGGCGGGAGGCGATCCTCAAGGTCCATATCCGGGACAAGAAGCTCTCCCCGGACGTGGATCTCTCCGTCCTCGCCCGCCGCACGCCGGGGTTCGTGGGGGCGGACCTCGAGAACCTGTGCAACGAGGCCGCGCTCCTCGCCGCCCGGCGGAACAAGGAGCGCATCGAGCTCGAGGACTTTGAGGAAGCGCTCGACCGCGTGCTCACGGGGCTGGCACGCAAGGGGATGTACATCAAGGACGAGGAACGGCAGCGCATCGCATACCACGAGTCCGGCCATGCCCTCCTGAACAAGCTCCTCCCCCGCCTGGGGCCGGTGCACAAGGTGACGATCGTCCCCCGGGGAACGGGGGTCCTCGGGTTCTCGCAGCGCCTGCTTGAGGACAAGTACTGGACGTCCAAGGACGACCTCCTCGACATGCTCACCTGGACGTTCGGCGGGCGGGGGGCGGAGGAGATCGTGTTCGGGGAGCAGAGCACCGGTGCGGCGAACGACCTCCGCGATGCGACCGAGCTCGCGACGAAAATGGTGATCGAATACGGCATGTCGGAGGGCCTGGGCCCGATCAACCTGGGGAAGGAGCGCACGAACATCTTCCTCGGTGAGGAGATCGTACGCAGCGACGCGCACTCCGAGGAGCTCGCGGCGGCAGTGGACCGCGAGATCCGGGCGATCCTCAACCAGGCCTACCGGCGGGCGAAGGATCTCCTCGCCCGGAACCGCACCGCCCTCGATCGGATCGCTCAGGAGCTCTTGCGGCGGGAGTCGCTCGACGGCGAGGAGATGAACGCCCTCCTCGCTGACCTCACCCTTCAGCCAACGGGATGAGCCCTGTTCCGCTCCGGGTCGCCATCCTTGGGGCGACGGGCTCGATCGGGACCCAAGCCCTGGACGTGATCCGCGCTCTGCGGCGGGAGGGACGTCCGCTCGAAGTCGTCGCGGTCGCGGCCGGGCGGAGCGTGGAAGCCCTGGCCTCGACCGTCCGCGAGTTCGCGGTGCGACGGGTGGGGATCGCCGGCCCCGCCGAGGCGGACCGGTTGCGGCCGCTCGTCCCTCCGGAGACGGAGATCGTCCACGGACCTGACGGGCTGGCCCATCTCGCTTCCCTTCCCGAGGTGGACCTCGTCCTGAACGCGGTCGTGGGCGCACGGGGGCTCGGCCCGACCCTCGCCGCGCTCGCCGCCGGGAAGATCCTCGCCCTCGCCAACAAGGAATCGCTCGTGATCGGCGGCGAGCTCGTCCGGCGGGCACGGCCCAGGCGCGACGCGATCATCCCCGTGGACTCCGAGCACGCTGCCTTGTTCCAGCTCCTTAGGGGGATCGATCCTCACGAGGTGGACCGCGTCTGGATCACCGCCTCCGGCGGCCCATTCCGGGACCGGTCCCCGGCCGAGCTAGCTAGCGTGACCCCGCTGCAAGCCCTTGCCCATCCGGTGTGGCCGATGGGGAAGCGGATCAGCGTGGATTCAGCGACGCTCGCCAACAAGGCGTTCGAGGTGATCGAGGCCCACCACCTGTTCGCCCTCCCCTGGGAGAGGATCGGCGTCCTTGTCCATCCCCAGGCCCGCGTGCACGCCCTGGTCGAGGTCGTCGACGGCACGGTCCTTGCCCAGCTCGCCCCTCCCGACATGCGGATCCCCATCCGCGCCGCCCTCACCCACCCTGAGCGCTGCCCCCCTCCCCCGGCCCGGCTCTCGTTCGCGGAGCTCGACCTCTCGCTTGCGGCGCTCCCGGCGGGGCGGTATCCGACTTTCGATACTGTCCTCGCGGCGGGGAGGATGGGGGGGACGGCCCCCGCCGTGGCGAACGCGGCCGACGAGGTGTTCGTGGAGGCATTCCTGCGGGGTGAGATCCCGTTCCCAGCGATTGGGGAGGGCATTGCGATCGTGCTCGACGATCATCGCGTGAGCCCTGTCCAGGACGTGGCTGACGTCATCGCCGCTGACAACTGGGCGCGGGAGAGGGCGCGAGCGGTTGTGGCACAGCGCCGCTGCAGCGTATAAACTAGGTCACTATGATTACCAGCAAGCGTTTGGGGTACGGAGTGTGCGTGCTGTACGAGCTTGCGACCCGCAAGGAGGGCTACCACTCGGCGCGTGAAATTGCGGAAGGATACAGCGTCCCTGAGGCATTCGTTCGCAAGATCCTCCTCGATCTGCGCCGGGCGGGGTTGGTTACCGCGCAGAAAGGGCGCACGGGTGGGTACCAGCTGGCCCATGCTCCGCACGAGATCGTGCTGGGGCAGGTCATCGCCGCCCTCGAGCCGGAGCCCCCGGCCCTCGTCTACGGCCGGCAGCGCGGCGGCGGGTTCGTGACCGGGCAGGACTGTCCGGTGGACCCGTTCTGGAAGGGGATCGAGGAGGCGTTCACCCAGGCGCTCGCGGCGAGCACGCTCGCCGATGTGGTGGAGAGGTCGCGCCCCCCAGCCAAGAAGCGAACGCCTGCCGCGAAGAAGACGCCGGCCCGGGGCCGGAAGAAATCCCGTCGGTAGTCGTGCCTACGGAAGAGCAGGTTCGCGCCGTCCTCCGCGGGATAACGGATCCTGAACTCGGGCTCAACGTGGTTGATCTCGGGCTTGTGTACGGGATCGAAGTCGCGGGGAAGCGGATCCGCGTGCGGATGACCCTCACCACCTCGACCTGCCCGTTCGCTGCCACGCTCCCCGCGCAGGTGGAGGAGGCACTCCGGGCCGCGTTTGCGGGGCACGAGGTGGAGGTCGTCCTCGTGTGGGAGCCCCGCTGGACCCCGGAGAGGATGTCCGAGGACGCACGCCGCCAGTTCGGCACCCCGTGACCCGCGACCTGTGCGCCATCTGCGGGGAGAGGGTCGGGGACCGGCGCTGTCCCGGCCTCGATCGGAGCTTGTGCAGCACCTGCTGCGGGGCGCACCGCGGGAGATCGGTGCGCTGCCCGCCCGACTGTGCCTACGGCCGGGTCGCCGAGGAGCGGCTGCGGGAGCGGCGCGCGCGGGAACTCGAACGGGCGTGGGTCCTGTGGTACCGCGAGCTCGCCTCATCCGGGGAGGAGGGGATCTGGCCCCACGTGGAGCTCCTCGCGGAGGCGTTGGCGGCGCTCGTTCGCGACGGAGGGGGCACCGATGCCGAGGTCGAGGGCGCGCTGCGGCATCTCGACCGTGCCCTGTCCCCCGTGGTCCTCGTCCCCACACCGCCGCCGCCGCTGGGACGGGCCCTGGCGGAGGAGGGGCTCCTCCCCCTCGTGCAGGAGGGGAAACTCGATGGGGAGGGGCTGAGGAAGGCTGTCCAGGCCTTCGTGGCGTGGCTGGCGGCCTATCAGGCCCCGGACGAGCCCCTCAAGTTCGTGCGCGGGTTGCTCGGCCTGTTCCCGCCCCTCCCCCCGGAACCCGCGGGGCTCATCGTCCGCCCGCCAGGGACCGCGTGATCCCGAGGATCCAGGCCAGGGCAGCGTAGAGGGCGACTCCCCCGGGGACCCCCACCCCCACCGCGACCCACGGTCCATACGCGGAGAGGAACGGCCGGAGGAGGAGGAGCGCCCCGGTCATTCCCCCCACGGCGAGGGCCAGCCGCCCGATCTTCCGAATGGGGACCCATCCTGGGCAGCGTCGCCACAGGAGGAGTCCGAGGAGGAGCGCATCCACCCACCCCGCCACGCCGGTGGCGAGCGCGAGCCCGAACGTGCCCCACACCCGCACCCACCACAGGTTGAGCCCGACGTTCACGACGAGGGCGATCGCCCCCGCCAGGACGGGGAGATGGGGCCGTCCGAGGGCGAACCACGCCCGTGAGAACAGGTACACGAGGGCGTAGGCCCAGAGGCCGCTCAGGTAGCCGGCGAGGGCGGCATAGGTGCGGGCCGTATCGGCAGCGGTGAACGAGCCCCGCTCGAACAGGACGGTGAGGATCGGGCTCCCGAGGACGAGGAGGCCGGCCAGGGCGGGGAGGATGAGGGCGGCGGTGGTGAGGAACCCCCGCTCGACGGCCTGCCGGAACCCTTCGGTGTCCGACCGCGCCGCGAGGCGGGACAGCCGCGGCAGGGCGGCGGTGGTGACGGATACAGCGAGGATCCCGAGCGGGAGCTGGAAGAGGCGCATCGCGTATTGGAGGGTGGCGATCGAGCCTGGGGCGAGGTACGAGGCGAGCCGGTTGTCCACGAGCGTGTTCAGTTCCGCCACCATGAGGGCCCCGATCGCGGGGAGGAGCCGCCATGCCACCCCCCCCAACGCGGGATGGGGGGGCCAGAGCTTCCAGGGGCCGCGCCACAGGGGCCGGAGCGGGGGGAGGAGGAGGAGGAACATCCCTGCTCCCCCGATGAGCGAGCCCAGGGCGAGGCCGAGGACCGGCGGGTCCATCACCCGGGATAGGACGACCGCGCCGAGGAGCATCCCCCCGTTGAGCATGGCCGGGGCGAGCGCCGGAAGGAAGAACCGGCCGTGGGCGTTCAAGATCCCCCCCGCGAGCGCGGCAAGCGAGATGAACCCGATCAGCGGGAACATCCACCGCGCGAGCGCCACGCTCTGGGCCATCGTCTCCGGCGCGAACCCCGCCGCAAGCACGGGCACGTAGGACGGGGCGAACAGGACGCCGAGGGCGCACAGGATGGGGAGGAGGAGGAAGAGGTAGACGAACGCCGAGCGGGCGAGGGCATCGCCTTCCCCCCTCTCCCTCGCCTGGGCGTAGACGGGGAGGAATGCCGTGGCGATTCCCCCTTCCCCGAGGACCTGGCGCAGCGCCTGGGGGATGAACAGGGCGACGAGGAACGCATCGTACCCGGCGGAGGCGCCGAAGGCGTAGGCGATCGCGGCATCGCGGACCAGGCCAGCGAGCCGCGACACGATCGTCCCGCTCGCCCCGCGGAGGACGTCCCCCAGAAACGACCCCCCGCCAACGTCGGCGGGGCTCAGGGGAGGTGTTCCCTCGTCCGCGGGCGCAGCGTCCGTCCCACGAGAGTCCATGATGGTCGGAAGTTCGCCCGCGCCGGTCCCGCGGTCAAGACCTGCTGGGACTCCGGGGGGTGCCCTCGGTGGCCCGATCGGCCCGGTGACCTGCTCGTTTCCCCGGCGGGAACGGGGATCGCCGGTGCGGCGACCCCGTGCGGACCCAGGCGAGCGGCTAGGCAGCTGGCGTTACGATCAGCTTGACCGTGGCCGTGATGTCCTCGTAGAGCTGGATCTCCGCCTGGTGCTCGCCGAGCGTGTCCACGGTCTCCATCCGGATCCGCTCCGGGTCGATCTTCACCCCGAACCGGTCCGCGATCTCCGTCGCCACGTCCTGCGGGCGCACCGACGCGTACAGCTTGTCCGCATCGTGAACGCGGCGGGTGAAGAGGAGCTCCACCCCGGCGAGCTTTTCGGCCAGGGCATGGGCCTGGGTATGGCGATCGGCGAGCTCCGCTTCGTACTGGGAGCGAAGTTGCCCGAACCGGGCCAGTTCGTGAGGCGTGGGGACCACGCCGAGCTTTCGGGGCAAGAGGTAGTTGCGGGCGTAGCCGTCCTTGACCTCGACGACGTCCCCGGGGATCCCCAATCCTGCTACCTCACGGGTCAACAGCACCTTCACCTGTATCCCTCCTTGACCGGCCAATGGTAGAGGCGCAGTACCGGAAGTTCAAACGGCGCTATACTTCTTCACAGGAGCGAGGAGACGATGAGGTTCGATCTTAGCGCGCTGCGGGGGGACCCGGGACGCCCGTTCAACCTGAGCCAGGATGTGGACCTTCCAGTTGTGGAATGGCAGGGGGAAGCCCTGCGCGTCCTGGGGCCAGTGCATGTTGAGGCGACCGCGGTCTACCAGGAAGAGGGGGTCCTCCTTCGGGTGTCGGTGCGGGCCCGGGTGCGTCGCACGTGCTCCCGGTGCCTGGCGGAGCTCGTAGAGAATGTGGCGGAGGACGGGACCCTGGAGGTCAACCCGGACGAGATCGCGGGAGCCTACCTTGAACTGGGTCCGTTCATCGAGGCCGGGTTGCGGCTCGGTCTCTCCCCCAAGCCCCTCTGCACACTGGGCTGCCTGGGGATCTGTCCCGAGTGCGGAGCCGATCTCAACCGCGAGCGGCACCGCGAGGGCTGCCACGGGCAGACGAAGCGGCTCGACCCGCGGCTGGCGAAGCTGCGCGAGCTCCTCGACGAGCCCCCCTCGGAACGATGACCGGTGGCGTGACGGGACTGGGCAGCGGCGCGGCGGGAGTGCGGGTCCTCGGCGTGGATCCCGGTCTCTCGGCGACCGGGTACGCGGTGGTTGAGAGGCGTGGCCGCGCGTTCGCGGTGCTCGATGCGGGCACGATCCGCACCCAGCCGGGGACCCTCCACCCGGAGCGGCTCGGACGGATCCACGATGCGCTGGCCGCGGCCTTGGTCGCCTATGGGCCCCAGGCGGTAGCGGTGGAGGACGTGTTCCTGGCACGGAACGCACCGTCGGCGATGGCCACCGCGGAGGTGATCGGGGTGGTGAAGCTCCTCGCCCGCGGACGGGAGCTCCATTCGTTCCCTCCCCGGCAGGTCAAGAAGTGGATCTGCGGGAACGGCGCGGCGCCCAAGGAACAGATGCTGGCGATGGTGAAGGCCCTCGTGTCGAGCGACGAGACAGCGATGGAGGAGTGGTCCGACCATGCCGGGGACGCGGTGGCGATCGCCCTCTGTGCGTTCTTCGCCGGAGGCCGATGACCATCTACGAGGCGCTGGGGATCGCGGAGGTCCCGGAGCGCCTCCTCGTGGTGGACGGCCATTCTGCTCTCTACCGCTCGTTCTACGCCGTCCCCGGCCTCACGACGACGCGTGGCGAGCCGGTGGGCGCCCTGTACGGCTTCTTACGCACCCTGCTCATGGTGCTGCGGGAGTATCCATCCCGCTACGTCGCCGTCGCCCTCGACGCGGGCGGGGTCACGGTGCGCCACGAGGCGTACGCGGGCTACAAGGCGACGCGGAAGCCGACCCCGGAGCCGCTTGCCCAGCAGCTCCCCCGCGTGCCGGAGGTCCTGAAGGCCTTTGGGATCCCGTGCCTCCTCGTCCCTGGCTACGAGGCCGACGATGTGATGGCCACCCTCTCCTGGGAGGCGGAGCGAACGGGGATCCCCGTCCTCCACCTCACGGGCGACAAGGACATCGCCCAGCTCGTGTCGGACACGGTGAAGCTCCTCCGCCCCGGCCGGCGGCCCGGGGACCCGTTCACCATGCTTGACCGGGCGGAGGTTGAGGAGAAGTTCGGCGTCCCACCGGAGCGGATCCCCGACCTCCTCGCCCTGGAGGGCGACGCGTCGGACAACGTGCCGGGCGTGACGGGGATCGGGGAGAAGACGGCCCGCGAGCTCCTCCGCGAGCACGGCTCGCTCGACGCCGTGCTCGCGGGGGCGGACCGGGTACCCAACCGGCGGGTCGCCCGCGCCCTCGCCGCCGGCCGCGACGACGCGCTCCTGTCGCGGGAGCTCGTGACCCTGCGCGAGGTGCCGCTCCCCCTCGCTGTTGCCGACTGCGTGCCCCAGCCGCTCGACCCGGAGGTGCTGCGCGCCGTGCTCGAGGGCCTCGAATTCCGCACGATCCTCGCCGAGCTCGCCCTCGACCGGCCGGCGACCTCCGACGGGACGTACGAGGTCGTCACGGACGAAGGTGTGTTCGCTTCAGTCCTTGAGGCCTTGGGGGAGGCGGAGGAGTTCGCCCTCGATCTCGAGACGACGAGCACGGACCCCCTCACAGCGGAGATCGTGGGGATCTCGCTTGCCATCGGACCGGAACGGGCGTGGTATATCCCGGTCGGGCACACGTACCCTGGCGCCCCACGCCAGCTCCCTCTCGCCCACGTCCTCGCCGGGCTGCGGCCGCTTCTTAAGGGGGAGCGGCCGCGGATCATCGGGCAGAACCTGAAGTACGACCTCCAGGTCCTCGCCACCCACGGGATCGAGGCCCGTGGGGTCGCGTTCGACGCGATGATCGCCCACTGGCTCCTTCACCCCGATGCCCCGGCCCACGGCCTGGACATCATCGCCCGCTCCGAGCTTGGGATCCGGGTCCAGACCTACAAGGAGCTCCTCGCGGCCGGTGGGGAGAGGGGCATTCATGAGGTTCCCCTCGACCGCGCCGCCCGCTACGCGGGCGAGGATGCCGCGGTCGTGTGCCGGCTCCGGCCCGGGCTCACCGCCAAGCTGCGCGAGGCGGGGCTGGGGGGGCTGTTCGACGAGGTCGAGATCCCACTGATCGAGGTCCTGCGCGTGATGGAGCGGCGGGGGGTTCTCCTCGACGTGGACGCCCTCTTCGCGCAGGGGAAGGAGCTTTCCCTCCTCATCGAGCGGCTGCGGGACGAGCTCTACGCGCTTGCGGGTGGGCCGTTCAACCCCAACTCCACGCCCCAGGTGCGGGAGGTCCTCTACCGGAAGCTCAAGCTCCCCATCCTCGGGCAGCGGAAGACGGGCCCCGCGACCGATGCGTTCGTCCTCCGCGAGCTCGCCTCCTACCACGAGTTCCCGGGCAAGCTCGCCGCGTACCGGGAACTGGAGAAGCTCAGGAACACGTACATCGAGAAGCTCCCGACCTGCGTCCATCCCCGCACCGGGCGGGTCCACACCTCGTGGAACCAGACCGGGACCGCCACCGGCCGCCTCTCCTCCTCTGATCCTAACCTCCAGAGCATCCCCGCTGGGCACGAGGCGGGGGTGGATATCCGGCGCGCGTTCGTCGCCCCGCCGGGGCGGGTCTTCCTCGGCGCCGACTACTCCCAGATCGAGCTCAGGATCCTCGCCCACCTCTCCGGCGACGAGAACCTGCTTGCCGCGTTCGAGCGTGGGGAGGACCTCCACCGCCGCACCGCGGCGACCCTGTTCGACGTCCCGCCGGAGGCGGTGGACGGCCGCATGCGCGCGGTGGCAAAGAGGGTCAACTTCGGGATCATTTACGGGATCAGCCCGTACGGCCTGGCGCGCGACCTCGGGATCCCCCAGGCCGAGGCGAAGGGCCACATCGCTCGGTTCTTCCAGGCCTACCCCAAGGTTGGCCCGTTTCTGGAGGGCCTCGTCGCCGAGGCCCGCCGCACCGGGTACGCGCGGACCCTCCTTGGCCGCCGGCGGCCGCTGGGGCCGGCGGGGAACGGGTTGGCGATGGCGGGTTCGGCTGGGTCCGCAGAGCGGAACGCGATCAACACCCCGATCCAGGGTTCGGCGGCCGACCTCATCAAGCTCGCCATGCTCCGGCTCCACGCGGCGTGGCAGGTGGGGGATCTTCCCGCGGAGATGATCATCCAGATCCACGATGAGCTCGTGTTCGAAGTCGACGAGCGCGACGCCGATCGCGCCGCGGGCGTGGTGAGGGAGATCATGGAGGGCGTGGGGGACCTCCGTGTCCCGTTGCGGGTTGACGTCACAGCTGGCCGCAACTGGGGCGAGATCTAGCAGGGAGTCCTTCCTTACTGCCCGATCGGGGGCTCGGGGGGGACTTCACCGGGCCCCGCCTCGCGGGCCAGTCTGCCCCTATGTTTCACGAACACGTCCTTCCAGCGCCCAGTGCGGAAGACAAGGGCCATCCCAATGCCCTGCACAATGTCGGAGGCATTGATGCCGAGCCAGATGCCCGTGGGGCCCAATCCAACCCCCCGGGCGAAGAGATAGGCGACCGGTATCCGGAAACCGAGTTGGCCGATGGCATTGATGATGGTGGGCGTTCGGGTGTCGCCCGCGCCGTTCATGGCCTGGGAAAGCACGAGCGAGAAGGTAAGAAACGGGAACGTCACAGCAAGATAGCGCAGGAACGAGCTGCCAATCGCGATGACCTCGGGGTGGTCGTTGAAGGCCCCCACGATCGTTGGCGCAAAGATCAGGAAGGACAAGGCTACTGGGACCGCGATGTATTCGTAGTACAGCACAGCGCGCCAGGCAGATTGTGTGGCTCGTTCCGGGTTTTCTGCCCCCAGGTTCTGCCCGACCAGCACCGCCGCCGCACTGGCAAATCCCGAACCGGGCACCATGATGGCTGTTCTGATACGTGATCCGATTCCATATGCTGCCAGGGTGACATCCCCAAACGAGGTGACCAGACGCATCAGAAAGAGGAACGAGATCTCCCGGACGAGGACCTGAAGCGACGCAAAGGAGCCGATGCTCACGATTCTTTTGAGCAACGGGAAGTTGGGTTTGAGACATCTGAGCCGCAACCGAAGCGTGGAGTGTCCGAAGAGGAGATGGGCGAAGAGCACCACGACGCCAATCCCTCGGGTGAGAACCGTTGCTAAGGCCGAGCCTGCTACGCCCATTGCCGGGAAGGGGCCATATCCCATGATGAACATTGGGTCAAGGATGATGTTGAGGATGTTTGCGATGATCAGCGCATACAAAGGAGTCCTGGCATCTCCGGAGCCGCGTAGAGCGTATTCCATTCCCACCGCAAGGAAGATCGCAATGGAAAAGGCGAAGTTGATGCGGAGGTACTCCGCGGCGTAGAGCAAGACGTCGCCCGTGGCACCGAAGAGCTGGAGGAGCGGTTCGACCAAGAAGAGCGCCGTGAGCAGCATGATGCCGGCCCCGATGACACTGAGGATGAACGTTTGCCCGAGGACATCGTCCGACATCTCGTAGTTCTTTTCCCCAGTGTAGTGGGAAATGACGGCCATTGTCCCCACGGCAATCCCCTGCACCAACATCATCAGTATGGCGACAACCGTCCCGGCAATCGAAAGGGCAGCTACTTCAACATGTCCCAATCCCCCCACGAAAAACAAATCTACCATTGAAAAGAGGTCCTGTAGAGCCCCGGTCACGATCATCGGGGCGGCCAGTTTCCAAATGGACCGAGAAAGCCGGCCGTCTACGAGGCCCTGTTCGATCTTTCGCTCTCGTTGCTTCGCCATGTTCGTCTTCGTAGTGACCGCGGGGTGCGGGCCGACGCCCAGTGTCCCGCGGTTCTAGGGGGTACGGCACCTGGCTCGCGCCGCCCTCCGGCTTTTCTCGCCCCCGGTCAAGAGCCGGTCGCTCTTGAAGATGCGGACCGCCACGGCGATGACCACCGCCGAGAAGACGGCCGAGTAGGCGATCCCCCCGAGCACCAATGGGTATTCGTCGAACATGAGGGCGCGGATGGCCATCATGGGGTGGGAGAAGGGGATCACAAACAGGACAGCTTGTAGTCCAAGCGACACGGTAGCGAAGTCCTTGAACATGATGAGGAACATCGGGATCATGGCCATGGCGGTGATGGGGAAGAGCAGGGTCTGTGCGCTGCGGTAGTCTCGGGCGAAGGTTCCGAGCACGATGCACAGAGCAAGGCCTGCCAGAAGCGCCAAGAATAGGGACCCCCCCACCAGAACGTAATCCAAAAGTCCAAGGGCCAACCCGTACTGGCCGAGGTCGATCGCCCCCATCTGGAACGACCGCATGTAGAAGCTGAAGCCGAGCATGTAGATGAGGGCCATGACCAGGCCCACCAGGGCGCTCCCCACGATCTTCCCGGTGACGATCGAGCTCCGGCTCACCGGCATGGTGAGCAGGGTCTCCAGGGTTTTGCTCTCCTTCTCCAGCCCCATCGAGGAGATCACCGTGCTCCCGGCCATCATCATGAGCATCATCACCAGGAGGGGGATCATGATGGATTGGGACATGAGCGTGTTCGAGATGGCAGTCGGGGAAACCCCGGCGATCGTCTTCCCCTTGACCAATGTGGTGTCAGTCCGCGTTGTGGGGTTCAGGATCACCTCGGGGTTTAGGGGGATGCTCCCTTCGAGGAGCGCGGCTGTGATCGCTTGATTCACCGCCGAAATTGCGCCCTCGACCGGGGCCGAGGAGATGAAATCCATCATGCCCAAGCCCCTCATGATCCAGTGGATCTCGATGGTGCCGGGCTCGCCCCCGAGGATCTTCTCACTGAAATCCTGAGGGAACACGAGCAGAGCCACGCCGCCGCCCTCTTCGGTGCGCCCCAGCCCCTCTCCCACGTCGGTGCCGCTATGGACGACCCGGGCGGTGGCCCCGAGGACTGTCGTAGCGATCTGGGAGAGAGGTCCCTCGTCCTGGTCCACAACCCCGATCACTGGCCTCTGAGTGACCTCTTCCCCGATGTCCCCGACCACGCCCCCCATCATGGCGAAGATGACGGCTACGACCACGATCGGGATCAGGGTCTGGGGGGTGAGGAGTTCCCGGACCTCCTTAGCTATGATGTTGCGGATGCCCATTTCACCACCTCGGCAAACACGTCCTCGATGTTCCCCGCCTCGTACTTCTCCTTGAGCTCGGCGGGCGTTCCCGTCTCCACGATCCTCCCCTCGTGGATGAGGGCGATCCGGTCGCAGAGGAGCTCCACCTCGAGCATGTTGTGCGATGACAGGAGCACGGCGCTCCCTTCCTTGGTGGAGTTTCGGATGATCCCCCGGATCTCCCGGGCATTGATGACATCCAGCCCCGCGGTGGGCTCATCCAACACCGCGAGCTTGGGTTCCGTCATCAGCGCCCGACCCACGAGCAGCCGCCGCGTCATCCCTTTGCTCAGGGTGGAGATCTTGTCGTTGATCCGCTCGCCCAGGTCCGCGATCTCCACCCCCCGTTCCACCATCTGCTTCACCTTCTCCCCGTTTCCGAAGAACCGGGCGATGAACTCCAGATACGCACGGCCGGTGAGGTTCCTGTAGGCCCCGGCCTCCTCGGGGAGGTAGCTTATGATCCTCCGCACGGCGTCGGATTCCGTTGCCACGTCGTGGCCGAACACCCGGACGGAGCCGGAGGTCATCCTAAGGAGCGTGGCCACGACCCTCAACGTGGTGGTCTTGCCGGCGCCGTTGGGGCCGATGAGCCCGAAGATCTCCCCCTCCCGAACGTCAAAGGATATCCCCTGGACCGCCTTCTGGGCGCCGTAATCCTTGCGGAGATCCCTCACTTCCACCGCCTGCATTCAATCCTCCTTATGGTGCGTGCCCGGGCGCGCTCCCTAGAACAGCCCGCGGACCTCACCCGTCTCCGCGTCCACGTCGATCCGACGGAACGCGGGGTCGGACCCGGTGCCGGGCATGAGGGCGATCGTCCCCGCCACCGGACACAGGAACCGCGCCCCGGAGAAGAGGAGCACATCCCGGATGGGAAGAACCCATCCCGTGGGCACCCCCTTCCGGTCGGGATCGTGGGAGAGCGAGAGGTGAGTCTTCACCATCATCGTTGCGTAGTCGCGGAACCTCGGATCGGACTCGAACGCCTTGGCCTTCTCCTCCGCCGCGGGGGCCCAGGAGACCCCGTCCGCCCCGTACACTTCGCGGGCGATCCGGTCCACCCGCTGCCGGAGCGGCATCTCCGGGGGGTACAGGAACCGGAACTCCGCGGGCTCCTCGCCCGCCTCGATCACAGCATCGGCCAGTTCGAGCGCCCCTTCCCCCCCCCTCCGCCAGTGCTCGCCCACGGCGCACCGCGCGCCGGCGGCCTCCACGTGCCGCCGCACGAGGCCCACCTCCGCATCCGTATCCGTGGGGAAGCGGTTGATGCACACCACCGGGTTCACGCCTGACTTGCGCACGATCGCGATGTGGTGGAGGAGGTTCGCCACGCCACGCTCCACGAGAGCGAGGCCCTCCTCTTGATACGCCTTGGGGAGCGGTTTCCCCGGCACGACCCGTGGTCCGCCGCCGTGCATCTTCAGGGCCCGGATCGTGGCCGTGATCACCGACACCTGCGGGGCAAGGCCGCTCAGGCGGCACTTGACGTTCCAGAACTTCTCGAACCCAATGTCGGCCCCGAACCCGCTCTCGGTCACGTGGTAGTCCCACAGCGCGAGGCCCACCCGGTCGGCGAGGATCGAGGACTGGCCAACGGCGATGTTCGCAAACGGTCCGGCGTGAACGAGGACAGGTTGGTATTCGACCGTCGCGCAGAGGGTGGGATGAAGGGCGTTCCGCATCCAGGCTGCCATCGCTCCCCCCACCTCGAGGTCGTCGCAGGTGATGGGATTCCCCCGTTTATCGTAGGCCACGGTCATCTCCCCGACCCGCGCCCGTAGGTCCCCGAGGTCGTGGGCGATGGCTAAGATCGCCATCAGTTCAGAGGAAACAGAGATTTGGAACCCTGATTCCATCGGGACCCCGTTCTCCTTCCCCCCCAGGCCGATCACGATCTGGCGGAGGGCCTGGGCGCAAAAATCCAGCGCCCATTTCATTTCCACCCGCCGCGGATCGATGTCGAGCCGCTTGAGGCCGCGCTTCGCCAGCCCCTCATCGGTGTAGTTCGCCTCGTGGTGCAGGCGCGCGGTGAGGGCGACCAGCGCCAAGTTGTGGGCGTTCGTGAGCGCGTCGATGTCCCCCGTGAGGCCCATCGTGAACTCGGTCATCGGGATGAGGAGTGCGTTTCCTCCCCCCGCGGCCGTGCCCTTGATGTTCATCGAGGGGCCGCCTGATGGCTGACGGATCGCCCCTCCTGCGTCCATCCCGCGCCGGGCGAGGCCCTCGATGAGGCCGAGGGTGGTCGTCGTCTTCCCCTCGCCAAGCGGGGTCGGGGTGATGGCGGTGATCTCGATGTACTTCCCGGCCGGCCGGGCATGCCGCCGGTTGAGGATCCGGCGGGAATCGAGTTTGGCGACCCGGCCGTAGGGGAGGACTTCGTCTTCCTTAAGGCCGAGCCTCCTCCGCCACTCGGCAGGGGACGGCATCCCCTTCTCCGCCTCGGCCGCGATCTGCCAATCTGCCAGCACCGTCGGATCGTACGCCATTGCGCTCACCTCGCCGGTTGGGCCTGCGCTTCACAGGCGGCCACGGTGTTGCCAAGGAGCATCGCCACCGTCACCGGTCCTACCCCTCCCGGGACAGGGGTGATGGCGGCCGCCACCTTGCCAACGGCCTCGTACTCCGTGTCCCCCACCAGTCGGTACCCCTTCGGTGCCGTGGGGTCATCCACCCGGTTCACCCCAACGTCGATCACCACCGCCCCCGCGCGGACCATGTCCGCCGTGACCAGCCGCGGCCGCCCCACCGCCACCACGAGGATGTCCGCCTGGTGGGTGAATGCCCCCAAGTCAGGCGTCGCTGAATGGCACAGGGTCACCGTTGCATCCCCCGCCGGCCCCTTCTGGGAGAGGAGGATCGACAGCGGCCGCCCGACGAGGGCGCTCCGCCCCACGATCACCACGTGTTTCCCCGCCGGAGGGTAGCCGCTGCGGTGAAGGATCTGCTGAACCGCGTGCGGGGTACAGGGGAGGAGGTACGGATCCCCGCGGACGAGCCGGCCGATGTTCTCGGGATGGAGGCAGTCCACATCCTTTGCCGGAGCCACCGTCCCGCACACGCGCTCCGGGGATAGATCGGGGGGCAGCGGGAGCTGGACGAGGACCCCGTGGAAGCGAGGGTCTTCGTTCAGGGAGGAGACCACGGCCAAGAGCTCGTCCTCCGACGTCCTCGTGGGGAGGACCGTCGTGGTGGAGAGGAGGCCCAACCCTTGTGCCGCCCTCTCCTTCTGGCGGACGTACGAGGCCGAACTCGGGTCCTCCCCCACCCGGACGATGGCCAGCCCGGGGACGATCCCCTTCCGCGCTAGATCCGCGACCCGCGTCCGGAGCTCAGCCTTGATCTGGGCCGCGATCTCCTCCCCGGAGAGAATCCGTCCCACCGCTAGGACCCCTTCTTCATGGGAGGGCGAAGCCCCACGAGCGCGACGACGATCCCCACTGCGGCGAGGGCCATCACGGGCGGGAACACGGCGACGTACGAGCTCAGGTCATGGAGGAGGCCCGACATCACGTTCCCCACGATCGCCCCCACCCCGTACGAGGTGAACACGAGCCCGTAGTTCTCGGCGTAGTGGGCGGTGCCGAACAGGGTCGCCGTCGCGGCCGGGGCGATGGCGAGCCACCCCCCGAGGTTGAGCCACAGCAGGCTGAACCCCACGAAGTACGCGACCTGGCTCCCCCCAGCCCGCCACAGGAGGAGGGCGGCGAGGAAGATGAGCACGAACGAGAGCGTGCTCGCGTAGCGCGGGGTGAGGCGGTCCGTCAGCCAGCCGAACAGAGGTCGTCCCACCCCGTTGAACACGGCGAACACCGACACGGCGGCCGCGGACAGCCCTGCTGAGAGGTTGGCCACCTCCTGACCGAATGGCGCAGCGATGCCGATCGCCATCAGGCCCGCGAGGCACCCGATGGTGTACGTGCCCCACAGGGCCCAGAACGTGGGCCTCCGCACCATCTCGCGGCGGTCGAGGTCGAGCGCAGAGGGCGCGGCCTTCCCCTGCGGGGAGGCCACCCTCCACCCGGCGGGAGGGAACACCATCGGTAGGGAAGTGAGGACCATGACCACGAGGAACGCCACCCCGAGGACGAGGAACGTGCGGAGCGGGCCGTGGGCGGAGATGAGGGCGTTCATGATCGGGGCGACGACGAGGGCCGAGGCACCGAACCCGGCAAGGGTGAGCCCCACCGCCAGGCCTCGCCGGTCAGGGAACCATCTCCCGGCCACGGCGATCGGGCAACCGTACGCCACACCGACCCCCGCTCCCGCGATCACCCCGTAGAAGACCGTCAGAACCCCGATGTTGGGAGAGAAACCCGCGAGGATCCAGCCCAGCCCGACGAGGATGCCCCCGAGGATCCCCGTCTTCCGCGGCCCCCACCGCTCGACGAGCCCCCCTGCGAGCGCCATCCCGAGGGCGAACACGGCGAGGAAGACCATGAACGGGAGGCCACTTGAGGTCGCGCTGATCCCCCACAGCTCCTCCAGCGGCTTCCGGAATACGCTGAACGCGTAGACCGCTCCCATGCACACGTTGGCCACGAACCCCAGCGCCACGTACCCCCACCGGCCCTTCTCCGCCGGCAGTCCCAGCACCCGCATCTCCTCCATACTCCCCCTCCTCGCGCGAACTCAAGGGGCGGACCCCTGGTCCGCCCCTGATCGTGCCTCCATCCCCGTGATCGCCTACCTACGCCTTGTACCCCACGGCTTTCTGGAGGTCCTCGACGCACTCCGGGTTCCGCAACGTGGTCAGGTCACCGATCGGCTCGTTGCGGACGAGCGCCTTCAGGATCCGGCGCATGATCTTCCCGGAGCGGGTCTTCGGCACGTCTTCCGTGAAGTAGATCGCCGCTGGCCGTGCCGTGGGCCCGATGTGCTGATCCACCGTTTTGATGAGATCCTTCTTCAGGTCCTCCGATGGATGGACACCCTTCTTGAGGAGGACGAACGCCACCGGGACCTCGCCCTTCACCTCGTCGGGCTTGGAGACCACGGCGACCTCGGTCACGAGCGGGTGTTGGGCGAGCGCGTCCTCGACCTCGGCCGTCGCCAGCCGGTGGCCAGCGACGTTCATCACGTCGTCCACCCGGCCCGTGATGCGGATGTTCCCCATCTCGTCCATCCGCGCTCCGTCCTTGGTGAAGTAGAGCCGGGGGCCGAACTCGCCGAAGTACGTGGCGCGGAACTTCTCGCTGTCCCCGTACAGTCCCCGCAGCAGGGCCGGCGGAAACGGCGGCTCCATCACAAGATAGCCGCCATCGCCCGTCTTCACGGGGACCCCGCCCGCGTCCACGATCTTCGCCCGGATCCCCGGGAAGGGGCGGCCGGCCACAGTGGGGATGAAGGGGCCGATGCCGGGCAGGGCCTGGACACAGGTCGCCCCGGTCTCGGTCTGCCACCACGTGTCGATGATCGGGCACCGCTTGCCCCCGATGTGCTCGAAGTACCAGTGCCATGCCTCCTCGTTGATCGGCTCCCCGACCGTCCCCAGGACCCGCAGGGAGGAGAGGTCGTGCTTGGCTGGCCACTCCTCGCCCCACTTGACGTGCATCCGGATCGCGGTCGGCGCGGTGTAGTACACCGTCACCTTGTGCTTGGCGATGATCTGCCACATCCGGCCGAAGTCCGGGGCATCGGGCGTCCCCTCGTAGACGAGCGTCGCTACCCCGTTCATGAGCGGGCCGTAGTTGATGTAGGAGTGCCCGGTGATCCACCCCACGTCAGCGGTGCAGAAGTGGATGTCGTCCTCGTGCAGGTTGAAATCCAACTTGGACGTTGCATAGACCTGGACCGCGTACCCACCGGTGGTGTGCATTACCCCTTTAGGTTTCCCCGTCGTGCCCGACGTGTAGAGGATGAAGGACAGGTCCTCGGCGTCCATCTCCTCCGGCGGGAAGTGCGTGGACTGCCCGGCGACGGATTCGTGGTACCACACGTCGCGCCCCTTCTGCATCGGGATCTCGTTCCCTGCCCGGCGGACGACGACCACCTTCTCCACTGAGGTGCCGGTCAGAGCTTGGTCCGCCTGCTGCTTGAGCGGGATCTTCTTGCCACGGCGGTAGTAGCCATCCGCGGTGATGAGGACCTTCGCCCCGCAGTCGAGGAGCCGGTCCCGGAGCGACTCCGGCGAGAACGCCGAGAACACGACCGTGTGCACGGCGCCGATCCTCACCACGGCCTGCATCGCGATCACGGCCTCCGGGATCATCGGGAGGTAGATCCCCACCCGATCCCCCTTCCGGACCCCGAGCGCCTTGAGGGCGTTGGCGAACCGGGACACCTCGGCGAGGAGCTCCTGGTAGGTGAAAATTCGGCTGGGCTCGTCCACTGGCTCTGGCTCCCAGATGAGGGCGGTCTTCCCCCCCTTCCCCGCTGCGACGTGGCGGTCGAGCGAGTTGTAGGACAGGTTAAGCTTTCCGCCCACGAACCACCGATAGGCGAAGGGCTCATCCTCGTAGGCCTTCGTCCACTGTTTGGACCACGTGAGCTGGTCGGCTTGCTGGGACCAGAACGCAATCGGATCCGCTGCCGCCTGGGCGTAGATCTTCGCATCCGATGCCCAGGCATGCACCTTCAGGGCCTCACTCGGCCAGTACCAGTTCTCGCGCTTGGGGTCGGGGACGACCCACTGCACTCCGTTCAACGTCGCTTCCTTCACCACTGTGGTATGCCTCCTTCGTCGGGTCAGGCTGGACCCGCGGCATGATACCCAAGGCCTAACCCCGTTCACAGGCGAGGCTCCACGATGGATCATTCCTCGCCGACGGTGACGAGGTCGCGGAACCCGTCGAGGGTTTTGGGACCGATCCCCGGTACGCGGGTCAGGTCATCCACCTGTGCGAACGGGCCGTGCTCCTCCCGGTAGGCGACGATGCGCGCCGCGAGGGCGGGGCCGATCCCGGGGAGCTTCTCGAGGTCCGCGGCGGAGGCCGTGTTGATGTTGATCTTCCCCGGGAGCTTGAACTCGATCGGGATGACGACTGCTGGGATGTCCACCGGTTCAAGGCGGGGCGGAACGGGAGAGGGGGGAGGGATGAGGCGCAGGCCCGCCCACACGAGGAGGGCGAACACGAGGGCGGCCGCCGCCCAGAACCGCGGCTCCGCGGGAGGCCTACGGGAGGAGCTCCTTGATCCGCTGGACACCCCACTCCTCCTGTTGGGTACGGGCGAGTTCGGGTTGGCGCTCGTACCGGTCCCGGGCGAACTTGGACTTCCAGTGGCGGAGGAGGATCTCCCGCAGCTGGGCCCGAAGGTTGGGGTCGGCGAGGGCCGGATCGCGGGCCAAGCTCTCGACCTCGGGGAGGTACACGTTCACGGACGCAGCTCGATCGAACAGGCTCAGGCTCCGCTCGGGATCGGTGGGGAGAAGGGCCAGCGCTTGGCGGAGGAGCTCGCGGCGGTGGAGCTCCTCCCGGGCCCGCTCCGCCATCCGCTGCCCGTGGGCGCGGTAGGCCGCTAGCCTCCACACGGGGAAACGACGCACCTCATGGGGACAACCGTTGTGCGAGGGGAACGCTTGAGGGTCGGCCACGATCCGGCCGTGCCACGCCAGGCAGCCCGCGCAGGTGCGCCACGATACGGCTGTGTAGCACTGCCAGAGCGAGGTTCGGCCGCGGAGTAGGTATCCCAGAATCCGCACGGAATCGGTCATCGTCGTCATGGTGCCGAGGGTGGGAGTCGAACCCACACGCCCGTCTCCGGGCACGGGATTTTGAGTCCCGCGCGTCTGCCCATTCCGCCACCCCGGCACTCAGGGGATTATAGCTCCGCGGCCCGGCATGCTGGGCACACCCCGTACCCCTGCACGACGACCTCCGCGAGCGTGAACTCGTGGCGCGCCGCGGCCTCGGTCACCACCTTCTTCAGCGCCGGGTCGGAGAACTCCACCACCCGCCCGCACCGGCGGCACACGAGGTGGCCGTGGTCCTCCCGCCCCAGCACGTGCTCGTAGTGGGCGTGGGCCTCGCCGAACGACACGCGGCGCACGAGCCCCGCCTCCTCGAGGAGTTCCAGGGTGCGGTACACCGTGGCCGCCGACGAGACCACGCCCCGCAGGGCGGCCCACAGGTCCGCCGCCTCGAAGTGGGCGGGGAGGGCGAACACAGCCTCGACCACGGCCCGCCGCGACCGGGTGACGTGGAGGCCCCGCCGCCTGAGGAAGGTCTCGAACATGTCCACCGCACGGGTCATGTCCGCACCACTGTGCCGCAGCGCTGGGCGACCGTCAACCCGGCCCGCGGAGGAAGATGAGGCGGCCCACCTCGACCCCGGTCTCCTGCGCCACCGGCGGACACTTCGCCTGGAGGAGGAAGAAGAGCGGCGCTCGCTCCGCCGATAGGCCCTCGAAGTTCCCCATCCCCTTGCTCAGGATGAGCTCTGCGCTTCGGAACCAGGTTCGGAACTGGGGCGAAGCGGAGGGAAGGCTCACCCCGGGGATGTCGGACCCGGTGGTGATGACCTCCGCGACCTCATCCAACCCGACCACGTGGGCATCGTCGGTCGTGGCGTCGTTGAGCGTGGGCCCGCCGCGCACGGCGACAGTCACCGTCAGGCCACGGGCCCGCAGTTCCTCGATGAGGATCCGATCGAGGACGATCTCCCCCGCGTTGTCGGCGAGGTAGAGGACCCCCCGCACGGCCGCAAGCGCCTCACGGAAGCGATCGTAGTCGCTCCGCGCGAACGGGAGGGCGGCCGCCGCATCCACTCCCGTCCAGTCGAGGCGGGGGTGGAGCCCGAGGTCGAGGCTGTTCCCCGCCGCGGCCAGCCGCAGCGCGTGGAGCAACGGATCGGGAGCCCGGGCGACCTCATCCTTCCACTGTGCGTACTGGGCAAGGGCCGCGGCGTTGGCCGCCTGCTTCTCCGCGTGGTACGGATCGGCGACCCCGAGGGTCCTCCGCAACGACCGGCCGGCTTCCGCCCCGACGAGGATCGGGGGCTGTGATCGGTCCCAGTACGCCGCGAGCCGGGCGACCTCCGTCGCGATCCCCCACGCCGCCGCCTCTCCAGCCCGAGCGAGGCGTGCTCCGGCCACGGTCGCCCGCAGGATGCACGGGATGCACTCCGGGTAGGTCCTCACTGGGGGCTCTCCTGCTCGCCACGGTTCTTTCGCCGGGCCCGGCCCGTGGAGGGCCCCTGCCTAGTGCCGATTGCCCCCGTTTGTGGGGCACCGATCACGAGCGACCAGATCGCGTCAGCGACCGCGAGGAACGGTTCGCGAATGCTCGGCACCAGCACCGCAGGCTGGCCTGTGTCCCCCCCGCGGACCACCTCCGGGATGAGTGGGATGCGACCTAGGAAGGGAACGTCCATCTCTCGAGCGAGCCTCTCCCCGCCGCCCGTTCCGTAGAGGTCGATCTCCCCCCCGCAGTGAGGGCAGACGAGGGACGCCATGTTCTCCACTACGCCGATCCTGTCCACGCCCACCTTGCGGGCGAACGTCACCGCCTTGCCCGCATCGAGGAGGGCCACGTCCTGGGGCGTCGTGACCACGACCGCGGTCGCTGCCTTCCCCACGAGCTGGGCCACGGACAGGGCTTCGTCCCCTGTCCCCGGGGGGAGGTCGGCGACGAGGAGGTCGAGGGGTCCCCACTCCACCTCCTCGAGCAACTGCTGGATGGCCTTCATCTTGAGTGGCCCCCGCCAGATGACGGGGGCGTCTCGAGTGGGGAGAGCGAACGCGATCGAGGCCACCGCCAGGTTGTGGGGGGTAACCACGGGATAGAGTTTCCCATCGCGGATCGGCATCGGTCGATCCTCGATGGCGAGCATCTTCGGCACATTCGGACCGTGGAGGTCGGCATCGAGCAGCCCGACCTGCATGCGGTGGGCAAGCGCGACCGCAACGTTCACGGCCACCGTTGACTTCCCCACACCGCCCTTCCCCGACAGGACCATGAGCACATGCTGTGGCTTGTTCATCTCCTCCCCCTTCGAAACCCTCTACACGCCTTCTCCCCCGCCCTGAGGGCCTCTGAACCCCTCAACCGTACGACGAGGTCGTCGTCGACTCCTTCCCCGTGCAGTGCCCGGGAGCCCCAGAGTCCTCAGCGTTGGCCAGGCGCGCTGCCGCCTCGCGGGTCCTCGGCGACGGGATCCCACCGAGGGGGAACCCACCTCGAACGAGGCGGAGCTTGGCTCCGCTGATCTCGGCGGCATGGCTCGCCGTTCGTTCCACGCCGGGGTAGGCGCACCCTAAGATGAGCACACCGCCCTGCGGCGTGGCTATCACCAGTTCGTGTTCCCGTACCGTACGGCCCATCGTCCCCATCGACAAGAGCGTTCCTCCAAGGTCGCAGGGCTCGTCCACGAGGTAAACCCCGCGCCTCGTGCCCGCTGTCGGAGGTGGGAGGCCATCCCCTCCGGGGCCCACGCGCGTACCCCTGTGGCCTTCTCTAGCACGTAGGGGAGCCTGCCGACGTGGTTGCAAGCGGCATGGTGAAGATGTCAGTGATGGGGGCCAGGTCCACGTCCATGGCCTGTGAGTTGTGCGCGAGCACCAGCCGATCTGACCCGGTATCGAATAGGAGTCTGCATTCCCTCATTTCGACGAGGGCGCAGACTCCCCCATCCCCCGCGGAGAGGGGGATAGGCTACGCTGTCGTACGGGACGAGAACGTGCATCAGCTAGCTCAACGCTCCGGTCGGACACCCGGGCAGGCACATCCCGCATCGCCGGCAGAGGGCCGAACTCACCCACGCTTTCCCATCGCCCATCTCGATTGCCCGGTGTGGGCAGGCATTGGCGCATTGTCCGCACCCGATGCACTTCGCCATATCCACGATGGGAACGCCGGTCTCCGACGTTGCGGCGGCTCTGAAGCGCGCTCCCGGGGCAGCCATTCCCTGCGCGCCGCCCCCGCCGAGCCTTCTTCCCCAGCCGCGGCCTCCGCTGCGACCCAGCCCCCTGCCTCAGCCGGCAAAAGGTCCAGTTCCGTCACCCTGCGGCATCGCTTTCCTCCTTCGCCGTACGCAATTCGCGTCCAGGGAGGGCCCGTTTTCTAGCTTCACCGCTAGCCTCGCTCATCGCTTCCTCCTTTTGGCCACTTGGGCCAGGCTCGTCGCCTCCAGGAACGCCACGATCTTTTGCCGCACCGGGTCCCACAGGGGCGCCAGGGGGCAATCCTCCTGCCCTCCACAGGGGGTGAGGGAGAAGGGGCAATCCAGCATGAGCCGGTCCCCTTCCACTGCCCTGATCGTCTCGGCCAGGGAGATCTCCTCCGGGGGGTGGGCGAAGGCGAGGCCGCCCCGTTTGCCCCGGGTGGAGGTGATGATCCCGGCCTGCACCAGGGGGGGGATGAGCTTGGCCAAGAACGGCTGGGGGATCCCGGCAGCCTGGGCCAACTCCCGGATCTTGAGCGAGCGATCCCCGGCAGCCAGCTCCGTCAGGGCCATGATCGCGTACTTTGCGGTACGGGAGAACATGTTCAAGATAAATCGACCTCTTTATCCCTTTATTATGGCCAAGTTCCCCCCCCTGTCAAGCCTGGGAGTTGCCACAGAGAACGCACAGAGCCTACCGCCAAACCACCGGGAATTGGAGGTTCCAATTCTAAAATGATCCTTTGAATCTCGGCGTCCTAGTGGTGGCTTTTTTCTCTGTAACTACGTGCAAAACCTCTGGGTTTGAGACATCACAGGGGGAAGCCGCTTACTCGAACCGGCGGGCGAGGAGCCGCATCCCCGGAACCACGAACGCCAGAGCAAAGCCCAGGAGGACGAGCGCGTCCACGTAAGCCGCCGCACCCGGACCCCAAAAGGCGCCCCGGAGCCCGTCCACGGCGTAGGTGAGCGGAAGGACGCGGGCCAGGACCTGAAGCGCCCGGGGCATGGCCGCAACCGGGTACACCACCCCGCTCAGGAAGATCATGAGGAACCGGGGGAGGTTGAGCAGCGTCTGGGCCTCGAACACCTCCCGCACTAAGACGCACAGAAGTGCCCCGAGCGAGGAGAACGCGAGGAGCGCCGGGATCGTCACCGAGATGAGGTAGACCACGTTCACAGAAAGGCCCAGGGCGAGGATCGACCCCAGGGCGACGGCGGCCGTCATTATCAAGCCGAACAAGACGCCCCCAAGCACCTTGCCCAGGAACACCGCCGGCACGCCGATGGGCGCGAGGAGCAACCGCTCGAGCGACCCCAGACGGAGCTCGAAATTGATCACCACCGCCTCGGCCGCCGTGGTGCTGAACAGTGCCGTCATAGCGATGAGACCAGGAACAAGCTCAGCGAAGTCCCGTGGGCTCCGCAGGTAAAAGGCGAGGATCCAAGTGATGGGGAACACGGTCCCCCAGCTCACCGCTGGGGGCTTGAGGTAATAGGTGCGCATGTCCTTTTGGACGATGGCCCAAACGCCGCGCAGCTCATCCCGCCACATCACTTCCCCTTCTCCTGAGTCATCGCCACTGGGCTCAGGTCGGTGATCTTGAGGAATGCGTCCTCCAAGCTAGGTTTTACGGTGTTCACGGCTTCGATCGCCACCTCCTTCTCCTCGGAGAAGGCGAACACAACCCTATACGCTTGAGCGGGATCCCCGCCCAGGATACGAAGTTCATGGCCGCTCATCGCCACCACCTGCGCGCCGGGGAGGCGGCTGGTAAACACATCCCGCGCCTCGGGCACGGGTTTTCCGAACCGGACCTCGATCACCGAATTCCCCCCCACTGCTCGCTTGAGCTCCGCCGGGGTCCCAGTCCGCACTACTTTCCCCGAAACCAAAATGGCGATCCGGTCGCAGAGGAGGTCGGCTTCCTCCAGGTAGTGGGTGGTGAGGAACACCGTCACCCCTTGGTCGTGGAGCCCAGCGATCAAGGTCCGCAGTGATCGGGCTGCGGCCACGTCGAGGCCTAATGTGGGCTCGTCCAAGAAGAGGAGTTTAGGGTGGTGAACCATGGCCGCGGCGATGGTGAGGGCCCGCTTCATCCCCCGCGAAAGCGCAGCAAAATGGCTATTCTTGCGATCCTCCAGCCGGAACATGCGCAGGAGTTCCTCTGCCCGGCGCCTTCGCTCCCCACGCGGGACCCCGAAGAGCTCCCCCATGAACAGGAGGTTATCCCTGGCCGAAAGCTCGTCGTAGAGGTTGGATTGCTCGGGGACAACCCCGATGTGTCGTTTCGCTTGGGCCGCCTGCGTGCGGATGTCAAAGCCAAGCACGCGGGCCGTGCCGGCGGTGGGCTGAGAGAGGCCGGTGAGCATGCGGATGGTGGTGGTCTTCCCAGCCCCGTTTGGGCCGAGGAACCCAAAGATTTCCCCTTCTTGGACCGCGAAGCTGATTTGGTCCACGGCGAGCAGGTCCCCGTAGGCCTTGGTGAGCCCCTCAACCTGGATCACCCGGTCCACGTTCATTCACTCTCCGCTCGCCAAGCCCGGCACCGTCTTCCAGAACTTCGGGGGCCTTCCCCCGTACCAGTAATGTGCGTATACACGCCTCACCAGTATACTCAGCCCTGCCTATTCCGCCAAAACCTTGGACGCCTTGGAGGTAGTGAATGGAGCTTGGTGAGCTCGCGGAAAAGAAACTTGGCGAGGCCCTGGACCTCAACGTGGTGGACTACTGCATCGCCCTGAGCGACGTCTATGTGGAACTCGCTGGGGGGTATCTCGGCCTCTACCACACCCCGCTCGAGGATTTTGCCCGATTCCCGTTCTGGCCCCTCTTGGGAAGCTCCGCACGGGATCTGTTCGCGCTACGAGAGGAGGGGAACATGGCCCTCCGGGCGCTCGCCTGGGCGGCGGCCAATGCCGCCTCGGTCCCGGCGCTCCGGAGGCGCACGGATCTCCTGTTCGATGCCTCCCCAATCGAGCTTCTCGGGGCGAAGGAAGGGGACAGGGTCCTCGTGGTGGGCAACATGGGCCCGTTCGCGCACGAGCTTTTGGGGTTGGGGGCGGAGGTGACGGTGCTCGAGCGCAATCCCCGCTTGCGGCATGGGGCCCTGCCCGACACGTTCATCGAGGCCCTTCCCATGGATTTTGCCGCCGCAGTGGTGACCGGCGCCGCCATCGCCGTCCCCACCTTTCCCAGGCTCCTTGAGCTCATCAAGGCCATTCCCAACCGGGCCATCGTCGGCCCTTCGGCGGGCCTTCTCCCCGCGGCCCTGCACGAAATCGGCTTTCGGCTCGTGTGCGGGGTGCTCGTCGAGGATGTCCCAAAGGTGAAGGAGTGGCTTAACCAGGGGAACTTCGTCCAAGGCGGCCCAGGAACCCAAACGGTGAAGGAGCTCGGCGGCGCTGTCAGGACTTGGTGCTCGGTGCAATAGAACCGTCTTTCGGGCCACAAGCACCGTAAAGCCCGCGGAGGCATCGTAACCCTCCCGGGGAAGTTCAAGTTCGGTAACTTGGCCTGGCGGCTGAAACAGGGTGGAGACGCAGTATTCAAGTCGAAAGCTTGTCTCTGTAAGCAATGCTTCGAGCTCGTCCAGAGTGTAGAACAGGGCATGGGAGTAGAACGGATGCCCCCTCTTCCCCTCCTCGACATAGAGCCTACCCCAGGGGCCATCTCCAATAGCTTTCTGGACGGGGCAATGCTCACGCCGATCCCCAAGCTTTCGGCGAACCGGCCGCTCCCTACCCCGACCTCGAGCCAGGGCCGGGGAGTGCCGAAAGGACTGCGCGAAACGCCTCAAGTTCGATCTGAAACGGAAGGTTTCCCTCCTCATCAAACCAGGCGTCGTACCGTTCGGCCAGCCGATCGAACAGTTCTTCGGTCCCTTTATCCTCCAGGGAATCACCCCGCACTACGGCCGGAGAGCTTGCGCAGGTAGAACCGCTCTCCACGATAGGTGAGCTCGACGAGCTTTCCCTCTGCAAGAAGTCTTCGCACCACTTCCCAGGCGGCGCGGTCTCTTGCCAGGAGTTCCTGTACGGCTTGCTTGCGCATGGGGTGAACGGCGGTGATGGAGAGGAGATCTTGGACAGCGTCCCCAATAGTGGAGAAGGCATTTCCCTCGTAGCCGATGAGGAGCTCCACTCGGGGAAGGCGTTCGCTGAATAAGGCATAGGCACGGGCCACTGCACCTTCGTCCGCGGGCTTAACCCACGCCTCTGCCGGCGGCCGCATGGGGATCGCGATGTAGGCGATAGCCGGTTCCAACTCTGCGAGGAGCTTGGCTGTCTTTTCGAGCTCCGCGGTGTCCTCATTCAAACCCTGGATTAGCATCGTCTCGCTGGCGAGCGTTCCTCGGAAAGTGCGGGCGAATTCCAGCAGACCCTGTTTGATTTCAGCCAGGTCGAGTTCCTTGTGCGGCCGATTGATCCGCCGCCAAACCGGTTCACTTGCTGCATCCACCTTGAGGGATACCCAATCCGCCTGGGAAAGCTCCTCCCGGACGGCTTCGCGGAAGATGAGCGAGCTGTTGGTGATCACGGCGACGGGGATGCTTAATTGCTTCAGCAACTCGATCTCTTGGCCCAGGTTTAGGTCCAGGGTGGGCTCCCCGTCCGGGACGAATGTCAAGTAGTCCACCGGCTCATCCTTCCTCCGCAGCTCGCTCAGCCTCGCTTCCACCGCCCGGATGATCTCCTCCGGATCGTAGAACGCATCCCGGTCCACCTGCATCCGGAACGTGCGGCCAAGTTGACAATAGACGCAGGAATAGGTGCAAATCTTTGGGGGGATGTTGTTGATCCCCAAAGACCTCCCCAGCCGCCGCGACGGCACGGGTCCAAATGCGACCTCCACCGTGTTCATCCTTTGCCAGCCATGGTGTCCGCATCCGTACTCGGTAAGAACCCACCACAGGTAGGCTCCGTGGATAACCGCTCGGTGGCCGGCCCCGCTCTTAGTCCCACCGTATCCGATAGTCTTCCCCACAGGGCGCGCATCGCTTTCGCTGCCGGGCCGCTGCCGTACTCGACGACGGGGTGCTGGGCGACGAGGGCCGCCACCACCTGCTCGTCGTAAGGGATCTTCGCCAGAACGGGGATGCCCTCTCCTTGGGCGTAGGCGTCGATCTCGTCCGCGAGATCGGGGGCAAGGTCGGCTTTGTTGATCGCGACCAGGGGCTGGGCTCGGAAGTGGCGCGCCACCGCCACCACCCGTTCTAGGTCGTGGAACGCTGACAGGCTCGGCTCGGTTACGATCAACACCGCGTGGGCCCCGGATAGGGAGGCAATCACTGGGCAGCCGATCCCCGGCGCCCCATCTACCAAAAGCAACTTCTGCCCCTCCAGCCGGGCGAGCTCCCGCGCCCGCCACTTCACCTGGGCTACGAGCTTCCCTGACGCCTCCTCACCGGGTTTGAGCTCCCCATGTACCAAAGTGCCATACGGGGACTTGGAAATGTAGATCCAGCCAGAAAACCTAGGCTGGAGGCGAACTGCGCCCGCCGGGCATACGTAGGCGCAGGCCCCGCAACCCTCACAGGACAGGGGATCCACGGCATAGGCTCCGTCGCGGCAGGAGATGGCCCCAAATCGGCAGGCCGCCTGACACGCCCCACATGCTGTACACGCCTTGACGTCGATCATGGCGACCTCCGAGCCCTCGTAGCCGATTGTTTTCTGCACCTGGGGTTGGAGGAGGAGGTGGAGGTCGGCCGCATCCACGTCGCAGTCAGCAAGCACCGCGTCGTGGGCCAACGCGGCGAGGGAGGCGACAACGGTCGTCTTCCCAGTACCTCCTTTGCCGGAGATCACAACGAGTTCGGTCATGGGGCTCGTGGTGCGGCCTGGAGAATACCGTCGTAGAGCCCTCGGAAGGCCTCGTTCCACTCCGGGAATGCTGCGACGAGCGGGATGCCATGGGCGTAGGCGGCGGCGATGCGCCGGTCCATGGGGATCCGCAGGAGCACGGTGATGCCCGCCTCGATACAGTACCGTTCGAGCGTGTCGGTGCCGATCCCATCCTTGCTGATCACAACCCCGGTCGGGATGCCGAGGATCCGCGTCACCTCGGCTGCGAGCCGGAGATCGTGAAGGCCGAATGGGGTCGGTTCCGTCACGAGAACGGCGAAGTCCGCGCCCCGGAGGGTTTCGATCACCGGGCACCCTGTACCAGGCGGGGCGTCAAGGATGGTCACTCGCTCATGGTCGATCCGTTCTTTCAGGCGGCGGACGATCGGGGTCGCCATCGGCTCCCCCACGTTGAGGACGCCGCGACGGAATCGGATGCCTTGGGCGTCTCCTTCCTCGATCCACCCGATGGTTCGCGGTACCTCCCGGATCGCACGCTCCGGACAGGCGAGGGCGCACAGCCCACACCCGTGGCAGAGCTCGGGGTGGAAGAGAACCTTCCTCGCGACCATGGCAAGGGCCCCAAACCGACATGCCGCCGCGCAGAGGCCGCAGAACGTGCACCGGCCGAGGTCTACCTCGGGGACCAGGATCTCCACCGGCTCGTGGGCGGTGATCTGCGGGGCGAGAAAAAGGTGGGCGTTCGGCTCCTCCACATCGCAGTCCACGAGCTCTACGGGAGTCCGATCGCCCAACGCTAACGCGAGGGACACGGCGACGGTCGTCTTGCCGGTGCCCCCTTTCCCTGAAGCCACGGCGATCCGCAGGGGCTCAGCCGCCGTGATCATGGAATAGGTGCCTAGCGCAGGCCTCAGCCCCGGGGAGTTTTCCTGATTGCCACGCCTGAATTGCCTCCCTCACCGTTCCTGAGGCCCCGGTACACACCTCGATGCCGCTTTCATTGAGGAGGGCGAGGGCCCTCCGGCCGAGGCCGGAACACAGGACCACATCCACCCTGCTTTGGGCGAGGAGCTCGGCGGGGAGCCCTGCGCCGCCCATGTGCTCGGAGACGTTTTCGAACACTTCTACTTCACCGGTGTCGGTGTCGTAGATCGTGTAGGTGGGAACGCGGCCAAAATGCTCACCCACCCGATCGTCAAGGCCGCCTCCCCCTGCGGTGGGTACGCATACCCTCATTTCCGTCTCCTCACCACGTCGGTGGATACGGGTAGGCCGGCGACTGCGGGCAATATGGCTGCCCCCTCATCTGGGGAACCGGTCTATACCCTCCGTAGCCCCAGTAGGGGGCGTAGCCGTACCGCCACCAACCCCTGGGGAGCCAGGGATAGAAGCGGCAGAATGGGTACGGATTGCCCATCCCGCGTCCCATCCCCCCGAAGCCGCGCCCGCGACCGTAGAACCCTCTAGGCATCTCGATCTCCCTCCTGCATCTCGCTCAGTCTCCGACGGACTTGGTCCAGCTGTTTCTCCAGATCCGCGATCCTCTGCTTCAGAGCCTGCGGATCCGCGTTCGGTCCGGGGCCCTCCTGTCCAGAAACGGCCCCTCGTCCTGCGGTGTACATGCCCCCGCCGAGCCCGCCGCCCATGCCTTGTCCCATGCCACGACCCATCCCTGCCCGACGCCCCATCCCCCTTCCGGGGCTTCCCCCCATGCCGGGGCCCGGCGCGGCCGCCCTAGGGCTCGGGGCAAGCCTCCCGGAGGTGTAGGCGAGCACGGCCTCCTGCACCGTCATCCCGCTGACGGGGATCATCTGGATCCCCGCGGCGGAGAAGACGCTCGAGACGTTCGGGCCGAAGTTGCCGGCGAGGGCAACCTGCGGCGCGTGCTTGGCGACCAGCTGGGCGGCCTGGATCCCCGCCCCGGAGCCCGCGTCCTGGAATGGGTTCGGGATGACCTGGGATCCGCGAATCTCCGCGCCGTCGAGCTCGACGATCGTGAACGTCGGAGCCCGGCCGAACACTGGGGAGATGTGGTCACCCAGCCCACCGTTCCCCGTTGCTGCCAGCAACCGTACGCTCATGCCGACCCCGCGGTGAGTTCGTCCAGCCGCGTCTTGATCTGGGCCAGTTCGGCCTCCAGTGCCTGAGCTCGGCTGGACAGGAAGGCCACCTCGTCCTCCTGGCTCGGAGCTGCCATCCCCCCTGGACCCTGCCCCCACGGGGGGGCCGGCGGAACCCCCTGAGCCCACCATGACGCGAACGCAGGCACTTGGCCTGTCTGAGCGAGGTACGCCGCCCCCGGCGGCATCCCGCCCCAGCCCGGGGAGTATCCGAACCGCATCCAGCCCGGGAGTCCGGTTGCGTAGTACATGTTCCGGTAGCGCATGGATATCACCTCGACGAACATTGTAAGCATACGCTCACAACTGTCAAGAGCGAGTATGCGAATGATTCGCACCTGCTGATTCCGTTGCTTTTCATTGCAGGATGGGATCCGGGTCACTACCATCGCTCTATGCCGAGGCCTCCCAAGCCCCGTTGGTGCGAAGCTCGTCCCCCCCAGCAGGGGTTCAAACCGGTGGGAGTGCCGCTACGCGGGCTGGAGATGGTAAACCTGTTCCTGGACGAGTTCGAGGCCCTTCGACTGTGCGACCTCCTCGGGCTCGATCAGGATGAGGCGGGCAAGAAGATGGGCGTCTCTCGGGCAACGGTGCAGCGGCTTCTCACCGCGGGACGGGCGAAGGTTGCGGACGCACTCGTTCATGGGAAGGGGATCGTGTTCACCGGGGGGGACCACATCCGCATGCCCCCGGGGCGCCATCGGTGGGGCGGCCGCCGTGGGGAGGGTACCATCGGCCCATGATGCGCTGGGGTGGGTTGATCGTGGCCCTTGCCGTCCCCGTGGTGGCACTCGCTGTTCCCGTCGAGCTCCACTACTTCTGGGCCGCCACCTGTCCGGACTGCCAGGTGATGAAGGCCTACCTGCGGACCCTGGCCGCGGACTACCCCGACCTGCGGATCATCGAGCACGAGGTCGCCTACAGCGCTAGCGAGTTCCGGCTGATGGTGGACCTCGCCGCGGCCTACGGGGTTACCGAGGTGGCCACGCCGGTGGTCGTGGTGGGGGACCTCGCAAGCGTCGGCATCGGCCGCGCGGCGGAGCTGCGGATCGCCGAGGAGGTGGCGCGGTGCGCCGCCGAGGGGTGTGAATCGCCCCTCACCCGCCTCCATCCTGTTCCCATCCCCCCTCCGGACGACGAGGGCGCCCCGCCGGGCTCGGGCTCGTGGGGCGTTGCCCTCGTGTTTGGCCTGGTGGCCGTCCTCCTCGTGGCGTGGATCGTGACGAGGTAGCCGGGGGATCGGAGGGGACTCCCGTGCCCCGACAGCCTGAACTACAATCGGGGTGATGGCGAAGGTCACGACCGGGGAGCGGTTCCAGCTCAAGACGAAGCTCAAACCCCAGGGCGATCAGCCCCAGGCGATCGCCGCGCTCACGGCGGGGCTGCGGGCAGGGCATCGCTACCAGACCCTCCTCGGGGCCACCGGCACGGGGAAGACCTTCACCATCGCCCACGTCATCCAGAACATCCAGCGCCCGACCCTCGTCATCGCCCACAACAAGACCCTCACCGCTCAGCTGTACGGCGAGTTCCGGGAGCTCTTCCCCGATAACGCGGTCCACTACTTCGTCTCCTACTACGACTACTACCAGCCGGAGGCGTACATCCCCCAGACCGACACCTACATCGAGAAGGACGCCCAGATCAACGAAGAGATCGATCGCCTCCGCCACGCTGCCACGGCGTCGCTCCTCTCCCGGCGGGACGTGATCGTCGTGGCGTCGGTGTCGTGCATCTACGGCCTTGGCTCGCCCCAGGACTACGCGGCCCTGTCCGTGACGCTCGAGGTGGGGCGCGAGTACGAGCTCGACGAGGTCCTCCGCCAGCTCGTCATGCTCCAGTACCGGCGGAACGAGCTCGCGTTCGAGCGGGCGACGTTCCGGCTGCGGGGGGACATCCTGGAGGTCATCCCTGCTTCGGAGGAAGTGGGGTACCGGATCGAGTGGTTCGGGGACCAGGTGGAGCGGATTTCAACCGTGGATCCGCTGACGGGAAATGCACTTAGCGAACGGACGCGCGCCACGATTGCCCCTGCCACGCACTACGTGACGCCGGACGAGCGCCTGAAGCAAGCCTTGGCGGGGATCGAGGCCGAGCTCGACGAGCGGCTGAAGGAGCTCCGCGCGGCGGGGAAGCTCCTCGAGGCGCAACGGATCGAGCAGCGAACCCTGTTCGATCTGGAGATGATGCGGGAGATGGGGTACTGCCCAGGGATCGAGAACTACTCCCGCCACCTCGATGGCCGCGCGCCCGGTGAACCGCCATGGACGCTCCTCGACTACTTTCCCCCGGACTTCCTCACCGTGATCGACGAGTCCCATCAGACGGTGCCTCAGATCAACGGCATGTTCCACGGCGACCGATCGCGCAAGGGGACGCTCGTTGAGTACGGGTTCCGCCTCCCCTCCGCCCTCGACAACCGCCCGCTGACGTTTGGGGAGTTTGAGGAACGGGTGGGGCAGGTCATCTTCATGTCCGCGACCCCGGCCGACTACGAGCGGCGGGTCTCCGCGAAGATCGTCGAGCAGATCGTGCGGCCGACGGGCCTGGTGGATCCCGAGATCGAGGTCCACCCGGTCCAGGGGCAGGTGGACCACCTCCTCGCCGAACTGCGGGCGGTCACCGAACGGGGGGAACGGGCCCTCGTCACGACCCTCACCAAACGGATGGCAGAGGATCTCACCGACTACCTCGTCGAGCTCGGGGTGCGGGCCCGCTACCTCCACTCCGAGATCGAGACCCTGGATCGGGTGGACATCCTCCGCGATCTGCGGCTCGGGAAGTTCGACGTCTTGGTCGGGATCAACCTCCTGCGGGAGGGGCTCGATCTCCCCGAGGTGTCGCTGGTGGCGATCCTCGATGCCGACAAGGAGGGGTTCCTCCGCTCGGCGACCTCCCTCATCCAGACGATCGGCCGCGCGGCGCGGAACGTGCGGGGCAAGGTCATCCTCTACGCGGGCGAGATCACCGACGCGATTCGCCAGGCGGTCGAGGAGACGAACCGGAGGCGAGAGATCCAGCTCGCCTACAACCGGCGGCATGGGATCACGCCCCGCACGATCGAGAAGGAAGTGCGGGACATCGTCGCCGAGTTCTCGGGCCGCCGCGCGGAGCCGATCGAGATCCCCAAGGAGCCGGCCAACCTCCCCCGCGCGGAGATCGCTGAGCTCGTGCGGGCGCTTGAAAAAGAGATGAGAGCCGCCGCGGAGCGGCTGGAGTTCGAGCTCGCCGCCGCCTACCGCGACAAGCTCCGCGAGCTGCGACGCCTCCTCTAGGGCGTTAGCGTGCCCGGCGCCTCCGCGCCGTCCCCGTGCCCGGCACCCTCGGACTACGGGACCGGAGTTCCAGAAGTCGAAGATCCCTTGATTCTCCACAGCGTCCCACGATCACCGCCACAGCTCGACCGGCTGTGCGGGGGTGAGCATCCGGTTCAGGTCAGGCCTCCGCCCGATGGGCAGGTAGCGAAGCAGGATCCCGTAGAACGCACCCTCCTCCTCGAAGAAGAGGTCGAGGAACGGATCGGACAGGACCTCCCCCACGTTGTCCCAGGTCACGGTGAGGGAGATCCCGAACGGAACCCCGTGTGCTCGGAGATACGTCATTGCTTGCTGGATGCCGCGGAACCTCCCGTTCCCCCGCCGACGGTCCGTGATCTCTTCACCCCCCTCGACGGAGATAGCAGGGGTCAGATTTCCGAGCTTCCCGAGCCTCTGCGCGACGTCAAGGGTGATGAGGGTGCCGTTCGTGAATAGGAGGTAGAGGAACCTTCGGTGGCGGGCGACAAGGTCGAGAACGTCGTCCCGTCGCTCTTGTAGAGGAGGGGGGGGCCGCCGGAGAGGACGACGAGCCGGGCGTCCCAGCGTTCTCGGCCCTCGGCGAGAACCCGGTCGAGGATGGGCCTCGGCGTAGCAGTCCGAGCAGCGAAGGTTGAAGAAAGGATGTAGAATCGACGCGCCAGGCCACCTGTCAACGCAGGGCCCATGGCTTAGGGGGTGATCTTATGGCTGCGACGTTCGAGCTCTACAAGGACAAGAGCGACAAATGGCGGTGGCGACTCCGGCACTCCAACACCAACGTGATCGCGTCCTCGGGGGAGTCCTACTCCTCGAAGGAAGCCGCGATGAACGGTATCGAGTCGGTGAAGGAGAACGCGAAGGGGGCTCCGATCAAGGAAGTGAAGGAGTAGACCCTTTTCCCCCACTGCCCTCGCTGAAGGGCAGGGACGCGCGAAGCCTGAGGGAGGAAGAGAGAGCTTGAGCTCTTCTCCCCGGGGTTTTGTAGTGGATATTGTCTGGCGAGACAGGAGGAAGCTGTGGAACTCATCAAGATGATCACGAGCCAACTGGGGGTCACCGAGGAACAGGCCAAGGGAGGAGCCGGTCTTCTCCTCTCGCTTGCCAAAGGGAAGCTGGGAGAGCAAGACTTTGCCAAGATCGCGAAGACGGTCCCCGGGGCCGATGACCTCCTCTCCAAAATCCCCTCAGGAGGCATTGGCGGGATGCTCGGGGGGCTCGCGAAGAAGGTCACCGGGGGCGGCGGGCTAGCTGATCTGGCAAGCCTTGCCGGGGGGTTCAAGAAGCTGGGGCTCGAGAGCGACATGGTAGGGAAGTTCGTCCCGATCGTCGTGTCTTTCGTGCAATCGAGGGGGGGAGATGCCGTCAAGGGCCTTCTAGAGAAGGCACTGAAGTAGATCTTCAGAAACCACCGAGGACGTACCGCCACGTCTGCGGTCGGCGGAGGAGCTCAGCCTCCAGGAGGAGGGCGGGGGGCCCGGCTGGACCCGCGAGCAGCCATTTCCCCACGGCGCGCGGCGTCATCTTTCCCCGAGGCTACCCCGGCTTTCGTCCGGCGGTGCCCCGAGGTCGGGCCGGGTGAGCTCTTTTTTCCCCCGGCACGAGATCCGTGGTCGCGGTCAGCCCCGCCACGACGTGGGCGATGAGTTTCGCCGCGTTCGCGACATCTGTCAGGGACACGACCTCGCACGGGGAGTGCATGTACCGGTTGGGGATCGAGACGAGGGCGGTGGCCACCCCGGCCCGGTTGAGCTGGATCGCGTTGGCGTCCGTCCCGGTCCCGGCGGGCGCTGGCTCCACTTGGTACGGGATCTTCGCCTTTTTGGCCGTCGCCACAACGAGGTCGAACAGCTTGGGGTTGATGTTCGGCCCCCGGGCGATCACAGGGCCCTTGCCGAGCATGATCTCGCCGAGCCTTTTCTTCTCCCCCTCTGTGCCGGGGGTGTCGGTGGTGTGGCACACGTCCACGGCGATCCCCACCGTCGGATCGAGGCCATAGGCGCTCGTCCGCGCCCCGCGGAGGCCGATCTCCTCCTGGACGGTGGCCACCGCGAACACGGCCGCCTTCGGCTTGAGGGCCTTGAGCTGGCGCAGCGCCTCGAGGACGACGAACGCCCCGATCCGGTCATCCACGCCGCGGGCGACGAGGAGGTCGTCGGACAGCCGGTCCGGATTGTGGGCGAGGACGATCGGGTCCCCGATCTCCACCTTCTTCAGGGCGTCGGCCTTCGATTCGGCACCGATGTCGATCCACAAATCCTCGACCTTGACCACCTTCTTGCGGTCCTCCTCGTCGAGGAGATGGATTGGCTTGCGGCCGATTACCCCGAGGACGCGGCCCGTCTTCGTCTGCACCCATACCCGCTGGCCGGGGAGGATTTGGCCGTCCCAGCCCCCGATCGGGCGGGCATAGAGGTAGCCCGAGTCCGTCACGTGGGACACCATGAGCCCGATCTCGTCCATGTGCCCGGCGAGCATCACCCGCGGGGCAGCGGATTCGTTGACGGACGCGAACGCGTTCCCGTGAAGGTCCACCCACGTCCGCTCCGCGAACTTGCCCGCTTCCTCCCGCCATACCGCTGCCGCCTCGGCCTCGAACCCCGACGGGCTGATCGTCGCGAGAAACCTTTCCAGGAACGCAACCTTACCCTTGTCCATCGTGCTCCCTCCCGTTCACAAGATGAAGGAGTCTACCACGTTGGGGCGACCCGCACTGGGCGAAGCGGGATCCGAGGGGTATACTGGCAGGAGAACGGGTTTTGTCGCTCCGCGAGGGGGGTGAGAGCCGTCAGAAAGGGCGTGGCGTTGCGGTCGAGAGAACCGGGAAGGCAGTGAAGTTCTAAGGAGGCAACGCACATGAAACGGGTGGCTTGGATTGCGGTAGCTCTCTTGGCGATGGGCGCGGTGGCCATGGCGGCCAATCCGGTCAAGATCACGTTCTGGACACATGAAGACCCCAACCGGACGCCGCTTGAGGAGGAGTACATCCGACGGTTCGAGGCGCTCTACCCCCACGTGACGATCGAGCGGGTGACCTACCCGTCGGCGAAGATCGCGGAGGTGCTGTTGACGGCGTTCGCGGCGGGCCAGGGACCGGACATGTTCAACCTCGAGATCAACGACGCGTATCCCTACCTCGTCATGGGCCGGGTCGCGCCGCTGCGGCCGGAGTGGGTGGGCTACGCGGACGTGGACACGATCCTCGGGGCGTACCTCGAGGGGACCCTCGATCCCGTCTATCGGGACGGCCAACTGTACGGCTTGCCGCTTGAGCTGACGATCTGGTCAGTGTTTGTGAACAAGAAGTACTTCCGGGAGGTCGGCCTCGACCCGGACACGGACTACCCGCGGACCTGGGAGCAGATGATGGAGGTCTCGGAGAAGCTCGTCATCCGCGAGGGCGAGATCATCAAGCGCCGGGGGTTCGACTTCCGCTACGGGTATTACCTTGAATGGCTGTTGCCAATGGTCGAGCAGCTCGGCGGGTCGTTCCTCAGCCCGGACGGGCAGACAGCAATCATCAATGACGAGGCGTGGCTCCAGGTGCTGCGGTACCTCCAGCAGTGGGGCCCGCTTGGGAAGAACCTCGGTTCCCCCACCTACAAGGCGGCCCGCTCGCTCTTCAACTTTGACCGGAACGAAGTGACGATGTGTTTGAGCGGCTTCTACCAGATCGCCCGGATCAGGAACGACAACCCGGCGTTCTACGAGAGCGGCGAGTGGATGGTCATTCCGTTCCCCGTGTTTGAGAACGCGGTCCAGGACATAGCTGCCCACTACTACGGGCACTACTACATGGTGAACGCGCAGAGCTCACGTGAGACCCAGGAGTGGACATGGCGGTTCATCGCCTACATGCTCTCGAACCCGGAGGAGTACCTCACCAAGGCCGGCCTGATCCAGCCTCGGAACGACCTCCTTGCCTCCGATGTGTACGCAGCGCAGCCGTTCGGCGACGTGTTCGCGGCGGACATGGCCCGCTCGTCGATGGTGCAGTTGCACGTGGCCAACCCGGAGTTCAAGCAGCTCCTGGATGACGCCGTGAAGGCAGTGATGCTGCAGGGCGTGACCCCGGAGGATGCCTTGGCCACGCTGCGGCGGAAGGCGAACGAGGTCCTCGCGGAGTACAAGTAGCCATATGGGCAGCATGGGTAACTAAGGCAGGAAGAGGGCCCGGGCGTCCGGGCCCTCGTGCTTTCTCTAGAAGACGAGGGGGCGTCTTGCGGAAAAACGGGCACACGCGGGGGATCTGTGAGCGCCGCGGCCGCTGGGGCTGGGCGTTCGTCGTGCCGAGCTTGGTCTTCTTCGGGTTGTTCAGCATCTATCCGGTCCTGAACGCCCTCTACCTCAGCTTCTTCCAGAAACATCTCCTCTCCACCGCGCCGCCGAAGTTCATCGGCTTCGGGAACTACCTGTACCTCTTTCACTCGCCGACGTTCTGGAACTCGCTTCGGGCGACCGCCATCTTCACTGGGGGGGCGTTCTCGCTCCTCGTCGGGTTGAGCCTCATCCTCGCTGTGTTCATCACCTCGCGGAGGAAGCTCCAGCGGTTCCTCCAGCTCGCGTTCTTCTCCCCAGCGGTGGTGTCCACGGTCGTGGCGGCCGCGATCTGGCTCCTCATCTTCGACCCGCGGGGGATTGCTAACCAGCTCGTGAACGCGCTCGCAGGGACGCCGGGCGTAGACCATAACTGGCTCGCGGCGCCGGCGATGCTCCAGCTTTCGACGATCCTTGTCTACGTGTGGAAGTACGTCGGGTACTTCACGATCATCTTCATCACTGGCATCGGAAGCATCCCGCGGTCGCTCTTCGAGGCGGCGCGGGTGGATGGGGCGAGCGTGTGGCAGACGTTCTGGAAGATCACGTTCCCCCTCCTCAAACCGACCACGCTCCTCGTCTCGGTCATGGCGATGATCCAGTGCTTGAGGACGTTCAGCACGCAGTATTTCTTTTCCCAGGCCGGATCACCGCGGTCACCGATCGATGTGATCACGCTGAACGTGTACCACACCGCGATCCGGAACTTCCAGATCGGCCGGGCGAGCGCGTTGAGTTTGATCCTGTTCGCGATCATGTTGCTCTTGAGCTGGCTCCAGTTCCGTCTGGCGCGTTCGGAGGAGGTGAGCTACCTGTGAGGGGGCGCCGAGGGTTGGCGAAGGGCCGGTCGGTGGTGGCCACGGTTGGGGTGTGGGTTGTCCTGGGGCTGATGCTCGTCTACGTTCTAGGTCCCCTCGTATTTATGGCCACCGCTTCGCTCATGCCGGCGAGCGAGGTGACGCGCATCCCGTACCGGTGGATCCCCAACACGTTCTACTGGCAGAACTTCTGGCAGGCGATCCGGGGGAACGATGGGCGGTTCTACTTCGTGCGGAACATGGTGAACTCCCTCTTCGTCGCCACCGCGATCACGCTGACCACGGTCGTCCTGTCCACGGTCACGGGCTACGGGCTTGCCAAGTTCACGTTCCGGGGCAGGAAGGCGATCATGCTCCTCATCGTCGCCACGATGATGATCCCGTTTCAGGTGATCATGATCCCCCTCTACATCATCACCACGAACATGGGGATGCAGAACTCGTACGCTGGCCTGATCGTCCCGTTCTTGGTGAACGCGTTCGGCGTGTTCCTCATGCGCCAGCACCTTCTCACCTTCCCCGATGAGATCCTCGATGCTGCCCGCATCGATGGAGCGAGCGAGGTGCAGATCCTATGGCGCGTCGTGTTCCCCAGCAGCTGGCCAGCGATCGCGACGTTGGCCGTCCTCACCTTCCGCACCCAATGGGATAACCTCATGTGGCCGCTCCTCATCGCCCAGAGCCGCGAGATGCAGACGATCCCGCTCTACATCACGCTGTTCGCTGAGGAGAAGTTCACCGATGAGGGGGCGATGATGGCGACCGCGGTCCTTGCCTCCCTGCCCATGGTCGTCCTCTTCCTGGGGTTGTCGCGGTACTTCGTGGGGGGAGCGCGCCTCTTCTCCGCGCAGAAGGGGTAACTCGTGAGGCTCGTGATCTCCGATCTGGGCGGCGTGGTGGTGGACAACGCGGATTCGGTGCCGGCCATCGCGGCGGAACTGGGGATGCCCGCGGAGGCCTTCCGCGCCCTCATGGGTGAGGACACGCGGCTTCTCATGGAGGGGACGATCACCCCCCTGGAGTTCTGGTCCAGATTCCGCGACCGGACGGGGCGGGAGGTTGGGGAGGACCTCTGGGAGAGGGAGTTCCGGCCGCGGACGAACCCCGCCGTCCTCACCCTGCTCACTCGGGTCCGGCGCCGGGCTCGGGTCGTGGCGGGGACGAATACGATGGAGCCCCACTGGCCTGCGCTCCAGAGGCTGGGCCTCCTCGCTGCATTCGATGCCGTGTACGCGTCCCACCGGATGGGCCTTGTGAAGCCCGATCCGCGGTTCTACGGGCGGATCCTCGCCGAGGAGAGGTGCCCTCCGGCGGAGGCGTTGTTCTTCGACGATGTCCTGGAGAACGTCGCGGGGGCGCGCGAGGCCGGGATCACCGCGTGGCAGTTCCGCGATCCAGGCAGCCTGGAGTCTGCCCTCCGCTCGTGCGGGCTCCTCAACGGCCGACCGTAGCCTCCTCCCCTAGCAGGTGAGATGGAGGAGGGCGCACACCCGCTGCGAGCGGGAGAGGTCGTTGAACGCCTCCACCGCCTCGGCCGTTTTCTCGGCGACGAGCTCGATCGCCCTCCCTTTAAGGACGCGCATCGCATCAGTGGTCACCTGGAGGAGCCCGGAGAACCCCGTGCCGATGACGATCGTCTGGGGCGAGGCGGCAAGGGCGGGTTCGAGGTCCTCCGGGTACACGCGGTGGCCCTCCCGGCGGCGCCAGTCGCGGATCTCGGTCGGGGTGACGACGAGGTCGTGTTTGTAGACGACCCCGTCCGCCTCGATGCGCCCGAAGTGGTAGTTCGCCAGTCGCATCCGTACCACCTCCTGGCCGTATGGTAGCGAGGGCCGCGGCGAGGAGCCACAGGCAGCCGTTCGGGAACCTTTTCCCCTGAGGCGTGTATATCCTAGCATGCGCTATAGCTGAGTGCTATAGTGGTCCATTCTCTTCCCGCGAGGGAAGGAGGCGGTTCTCATGAACAGCGCGTTCGGTAGGTTCGTCGCGCTGGCCTTGCTCATCACGGGGGCGCTTCTCCCCGTCCTCGGGCAGACCACGCACCAGCCGTTCCTCCAGGATGTCGCGGCTCTCGCCGAGGCTCAGGCCGCCGCGGCCGCCCAAGCGGCAGCCCAGGCCCAGGCCGTGGCCGCTTCGGCCCAACGGCTCTTGGAGGGACTCAATGTGGCCCCGTTCCTCACGGCGGCGTCCGCGGCCAGTGCGGATGCCCAGGCAGCGGCCCAGGCGGTGGCCCAGGCAGTGGCCCGCGCCGAGGCAGAGGCGCGGGCGACGGTCCGTGCATGTGCGGAGGCGGTAGCGGAGGCCGAGGCGAGCGCCCAGGCGTGCGCCGCGGCGGCCGCGCAGGCGGAGGCGGCGGCTCACGCGTTCGCAACGGCGTGTGCACAGGCACAAGCCGAAGCTAGCGCGTCGGCGGTCGCATGCGCGGACGCGGATGCGGAAGCGGCGGCCGCGGTGGCGGCGATCGTCCGGGCGTGCGCGGTGGCGAGGGCGGAGGCCGAGGCGAGTGCCGCGGCCTGTGCCGCCGCGGCGGTGGAGGTGGAGGCCTACGCCACGGCGACGGCTGCGGCGTTGGCCGAGGCGGAAGCAGCGGCCTACGCCCAGGCTCGCGCGGCCGCGGCTGCCCTCGCAGCCGCCCAGGCTGAGGCCCGGGCATGTGCCGAGGCAGCGGCCCAGGCCAAGGCATCTGCCCAGGCGGTGGCAAGCGCGCGCGCCTACGCCGCGGCCCAGGCGGCGACCTCAGCCCAGGCCTCCTCTCAGGCGCGGGATACGGCCCAGGTCGTGAAGCAGCGCATCGAGGACGCGGTCCCCTGCGTGACCGTGGTCGCCGAGATCGGTGGCACGGTGGACGCGCTCGTGACCGCGGTGGCGACGGCCAGCGCCACGGCCCAGGCCGCAGCCCAGGCCACGGCGCGCGCTGAGGCGTGGGCGGTCGCGCAAGCGGAGGCGGCCGCCCAGGCCCAAGCGCAGGCGGAGGCTCAGGCCCAGGCGTGCGCGTTCGCCTACGCCCAGGCGGAGGCGGCGGCACGGGCCGTCGCCCAGGCCCGGGCGAAGGCGGAAGCGGAGGCGAGGGCAGCAGCGAGCGCGATCGCGGTTGCCCATTCATCGGCGCAGGCTCAGGCCGCGGCGTGCGCCGCCGCGTACGCTGAGGCGGAAGCGGTGGCCGCGGCGGCTGCGCAGGCGATCGCCTCGGCGAAGGCCGCTGCTGAGGCGGAAGGGACGGCGATCGCCACTGCATGCGCCACGGCGCAGGCGTCGGCGAGCGCGATGGCCCGCGCGATCGCCTCAGCGAAAGCGCAGGCCGAGGCTCAAGCTACCGCTTGCGCCCAGGCGTGCGCCCAGGCAGATGCGGCCGCGCAGGCAATGGCGAGCGCGGTCGCGTCCGCCAGGGGCACGGCCGAGGCGCGCGCTTCGGCGGCTGCGAGCGCCTATGCCCGAGCCCAGTCGGAGGCAAGCGCGATGAGCGCAGCCGTGGCGGCGGCGGTGGCCGAGGCGAAGGCCCAGGCTGCGGCAGCGGCGACAGCAGCCGCGACCGCCCGCGCAGAGGCCACAGCCTGTGCAACCGCAGTCGCGTCTGCATCCGCATCCGCCGCCGCATCGGCGTCGGCGGCGGGGACAGCGGGGAGCACGGCCTATGCCGAGGCCTACGCTCAGGCGGAGGGGTTCGCCGCGGCTGAGGTGCTCGCTCGCGCTGCCGCGTGTGCCCAGGCCGCAGTCCAGGCCCAGGCGGCAGCGGAAGCGGCGGCGGGCGCGTATGCGCGGGCCCAGGCCGCCGCGGCAGCCGGGGTGCAAGCGGTAGCCCAGGCGGCCGCGGATGCGCAGGCAGCGGCCCTGGCGTGCGTTGAAGCGCAGGCTCAGGCGGAAGCGGAGGTTGCGGCCGGGGTGCAGGCGATGGCCCAGGCGATCGCTCAGGCTCATGCCGCAGCGCACGCGGCGGCGGAGGCGGCCGTAGCGGCCTACGCCCAAGCGGTGGCCTGTGTCGAGGCCTACGCAAGCGCGCAGGCGGAAGCGATGGCCCATGCCCACGCCGCCGCCCTCGCCCAAGCGGACGCCGAGGCGTGTGTTGCCGTCTACGCAGAGGCAGCCGCGACGGCGCTCGCCAAGGCGGCAGCGGCGGCCTACGCCTCTGCTACCGCGTTCGCCGGGGCCCAGGCATCGGCGTTCGCGTGCGTTCAGGCCCTCGCGCTCGCGGAGGCGGAGGCGTACGCCCAGGCTCAGGCCTGTGCGTTGGCCCTCGCCCACGCGGAGGCGAGCGCCACAGCCACGGCTGAGGTGAGGGTCCGCGCGGCCGCGTTCGCTGCGGCGTGTGCGGAAGCCCTTGCCCAGGCCCAGGCGATGGCCCAGGCCTGCGCGCAGGCGGCGGCCACGGCGGCCACGTCGGTTGAGATTGTCCCCACCATCGAGGCATCCATCCAGACGTTCATTGACCCGCAATGCCTCCAGCCGACGTGCGAGCAGTACGTGCCACCGACCCCCACCGGCTGTCCCGCCACGCGGGAGCTGACGTGGGACTTCGGACAGCTGACGGCGGGGAGCAGCGTGAACTCCACGAAGTTGTTCCCGGCGGATCTCGCGAGCGCGGTTTCCTCGCTGGGGGTCGTGTCCGCGACCCGCGTGAGCTCCACGTTGCCCGCCAGCCTCGCGTTCGACCTCATCCTCTCCTCGCGGCAGGGCAAGCTCTCCGGCACCGTGCCCCGCGAGGGCGACAAGTGGAGTGTCGTGTACAACTTGCTCGACCGGAACCAGTGCGTGGTCCTGCGGCTCACAGTGGTCATCTACACGGCGGCGACCACCACCCAGTGCCCGCAGTTCACCGGGCTGAAGTGGGACTTCGGCGAGGTTCCTACCGGACAGCACCTCCTCACAACGAAGGCCATTCCGGCGGGTGATCTCTCCCGGTTCCGGTCGGCGGGGATCACCCGCATCACCCGGATCTCGTCGAACCTCCCCACCGGGGCCGAGCTGAACCTTGACCTCAACCAGGGGCTTGGGATCCTCACCGGAAACCTACCCACGGCGGGGGCGAACTACGAGGTCCTGTTTGGACTCTTCGACGCTCGGAACTGTGAGCTGTTTAGGTACTCCGTCTCGCTGCGGACGGCGGCAGCCGCCCGCGTGCCCGACCTCACGGTGCAGATCCGGGTGGCGGTGGAGAAGGTATGCGACAAGGAGTACAGCCACCTCGTGACCGTATACTGGCAGGCGAGCGGGGGGACATCCCCGCTCTTCGTGGGACCGATCAGCCTCGTCTATCCGAACGGCACAACCCAAGCCCTCGTCGGGACCTTCCCCGCATCTGGGTCGGTCGGGATTCGGGCGAACCTCTCCGGGGGCGGCTCGGTCACGGTGCGGGTCCAGGCCAATGACTCGGCCGGGCGAACGCAAACCGCCGAACAGAAGGTGGACCTCGAACCATGTGTCCAAATCGTCATTCCTGGCCCGATCGTCCGCCCGCTCGGGTACACGCTCGAGGTGTACGCGCGGCGGCAGGTCAGTGTGACGCCCGGGTACGAGGAGCTGCGGGTGCCGGTGCGGATCACTGGCGAGACGGAGGACCGCGTGACCCCATTCAGTAGCATGTTCTCGGCGGGGTCGCCGGTGACCCTCAGGTTCCCAGGGCGAATCCAGGGCGGAGCGTATGGCCGCGGTCCCATCTACTACGACGAGTGGGTGGGGGATGCCACCACGCCCACGCGGAAGAACGGTACCTGGGACGCAAGGCGTGAGTACTACCTGATCACCGTGACCATGAGCGCCAAGGTGAAGCTCGTCGTCTGGTACCAGGACATCATCGGGTAAGGACGGAAGCGCGACCAAGGGGGCGGGCGCGGCCCGCCCCCTTTCGTTGGCACTGAGGGGATCGGCTGCGATGCGCTGCCCCCAAGGTTCGCGGAGCCCCACGCGCGGTTCGCAACGCCCAGCGGGAGCGGATCGCCCGGCGGCCTTAGGGGGTAGAGCCGGCGAGGATCCGCTTGGCGAGGGTCAGGTCTTCGGGGCGGGTCACCTTCAGGTTCGCCGGGTCGCCGGGGACGGTCGCCACGGGGTGGCCGAGGGAGAGGACGGCGGCCGCGTCGTCGGGGAGCTCGCGGCCGTGGTGGTGCGCCTCCGCGTAGGCCGTGAGGAGGAGGTCCCGGCGGAACCCCTGCGGGGTCTGGATGAGGACCCAGTCCCGCCGGTCCAGGGTCTCGCTCTTGAGGAACTGGTCGCGTGCCCGGCGCACGGTGTCGGCCACGGGGAGGACGGGCACGGCCGCCCCATGGTACCGCGTGGCCGCGAGGACCCGCTGGATGAGGCTGGGCGTCACAAGGGGGCGGGCCCCATCGTGAACGAGGACGTACTCCCCCCCCGCGCGGGACAGGCCTGCCCACGCCGAGTCGGCCCGGCGTTCTCCCCCCACGACCCCGTGAAGGGGGAGGCCCACTTGAGGGAGGGAGGCCAGGCGCTCTTCATCCCCACTGCGGATCACGACGACGATCTCGTCCACTGCCCCGCAGGCCGCGAAGGCCGCGAGCCCGTGCCAGAGGAGGGGCTGCCCCGCGAGGAGGGCCCACACCTTGTTCCCCGCACCGCCGAACCGCGTCCCCGCACCGGCGGCGAGGATCACCGCCGAGGCGCTCACGTTACCCCTCTGCCGGCCGGTCGAACGACAGCTTCCTGAGGCCTGTCCCGTCGGGGTTGATCGTGTACGCGCCCCACTGCCCTCCCCGGTCGGAGTTGAACAGGATCGGCCCGACCGCGGTCCAGACCGGGTTGGCATCGGTGGCCGCGTCCGACGTCACCCGGAACACGGTCCCTGTCGCCACTTCTACCGTGAAGATGTCCCAGTTGTTCTCATCCTGGACGTACATGAACGCGATCCGTTCCCCATCTGGGGACCAGCTCGGATAGACGATGTCGCGCTCCAGCGCGAGGACGAGCCGTTCTTGTCCCGTTGCCAGGTCGAGGGCGAACAGGTTGTAGCTCTTCTCGCCCTTGGCGATGTAGGCGAGGGTCGTCCCGTCCGGCGAGAGAGCGGGCTGCCAGAAGTCCACCGGCTGCTCCTCGCCGCCGAAGAACGAGCAGCCAGTCACGATCAGACCCAGCACTGCGAGGATCAACCCCTTGAACGTAATGCGTACCACATCGTCCCCCTTTTTTCGCTACAATGCGTTTACTTTGTCCCATTGTACGGGGGAGAGGTAGGGTGGCTCCAAGTACGGTTCAGACGAGGGAGACAGTGGTGCGCGGCTCCCAGGAGCTCGCCGCGGCGGGGGTCCTCGCCGCGCCCCGCGAGGCACGGCGGCTCTTCGCGCTTGCCGCGGGTTCCCCCCTAGACCTAGCGGGGACGGCGGTCCCTCCTTCGGTTGGCCGAAGGTATCGGATGCTCGTCGCCGCTCGGGCGAGGCGGGTTCCGTTCCCACTCCTCGAGGGGGAGACCGGGTTCCTCGACTTCGACGTCGCCGTCCGGCCCGGGGTGTTCATCCCCCGTCCGGAGACGGAGGAGCTCGCCGAGCGGGCGATTGTGGTCCTCCGCTCCCTCCTTCCCCACCCCCGCGCCCTCGACCTGGGGACGGGGACAGGGGCCCTCGCCGTGGCCCTCGCGCGGGCGCGGGACGATGGACAGGTGCTCGCCGTGGACGTGAGTCCGCGCGCTCTGGCCTGTGCACGACGGAACGTGAGGGCCCATCGCCTGGAGGCGCGGGTGGAGATCCGGCGATCGGACTGGTTCTCCTGTGTCCGGGAGGCGTTCCACCTCATCGTGGCCAATCCCCCCTATGTGGCTCGGTGTGAATTCCCGTCCCTCGAACCGGAGGTGCGCCTCTACGAGCCCCGTCGCGCCCTCGACGGGGGGGTGGACGGCCTGGACGCGCTGCGGGTCATCCTCAGTCGGGCCCCGCACCACCTCCTTCCTGGGGGAACGATCCTCGTCGAGATCGGGGCCCGTCAAGGGCCCGCTGCCCTCGCGATCGCCCGCCGCGTGCCCGGCCTCAGGGAGGCACGGGTGGAACGCGACCAGAGCGGCAAGGAACGGTTCCTCATCGCGCGATGCGTATAGCAATTCAGGTCTCGGAGCTGCGGTATGCGACCGACGACGGGGTGCTCGTCCTGGATGGTTTCTCCCTCGGCGTCCCCGGAGACGGGTTCGTGTTCGTGGTCGGCCCTCCCTCGTCCGGGAAGACCCTCCTCCTCGAGCTCATCCTGCGGGAGAAGGTCCCCACCGGGGGACAGATCCTCGTCCTCGGCCGGAACATGGCCCGCCTCTCCCCCCCGCGGGCGCGGGAGCTGCGGCGGCGGATCGGGTACATGCCGGAGGGCTCGGTCGTCCTCGACCGGCGTTCCGTCCAGGGGAACCTCGAGTTCAAGCTGCGCGCGCTCGCGATCGGGGAGGCCGAGGCGAGAGAACACATCGCGCGGGCCGTGGAACTGGCCCATCTCCGGGGGGAGGAGGCGACGCCGGCGGCGGCGCTGGACGAGCTCGGCCAGAGGAAGCTCGTCCTCGCCCTTGCCCTGTGCCCAGAGCCAGCGGTGCTCCTGTGCGACGATCCGTTCCGCGGGCTCACAACGGAAGGCCAGGATGAGTTCGTGGCGATGCTGCGCGCGCTCAACGAGGCGGGCGTGGCTGTGCTGGCCACGACCCGCGACCCGGATATCCCCGCGCGGCACGGGTTTCCGCCCCGCGACCGAGCCCCTCTCCTCCAGTACACGGTGTACCTCCGGCCGGGGGTGACGGGATGAGCCGCGGGCTTTGGTTCCTGATCGGAGACGTCCTGCGGCGGAGCGTCACCCGACCTGCGGCGCTCATCGGGTGGGCCCTCGCCGTGGCGGCCGTCCTCCTGAGTGGAACCGCTCTGTTCCTCATCCCCACCGGGCCCGGGGCGGCCGGGGCGGGCGCCGAGGCGTACCTCCTTGCCCAGCTGTCCACGGCCCCGTCAGAAACGGCCATCGCCCACCTGGCGAGCGAGGTCTGGACGTGGCCTGGGGTGGACGGGGTGACGTTTCGCTTCCCCGGGGAGGATGACCCCGTCCCGATCAGTCAGCGGACCCTCGTCGTGCGGCTCCTGTCCCCCGACGCCCGGGCCGCGGTGGAATCCCGGTTGCGGGTCCTGACCGAGGTCGCGGGCGTCCAGTACCACGAGCGGCCGTTCGCCCGCACCCGCGTCCCGCCCGCATCGCGCATCGTGGCCATGGTGGCACTCGTGGCCACGCTTGCCCTCGCCCTGTGGCTTGCCCAGCGTGCGGTGACGGGCACAGCGACCGCGTGGGGGAGGGAACTCGCGCTCCTAAAGAGCTGTGGGGTGAGCCCGGCCCTCCGGCGCACCCCGTTCCTCGCGCTTGGGGCAGCCGCTGGTCTGACGGGAGGAGGGCTCTACATCGGGATCTGCTGGGCCCTCTGGGCAGGGGGAGGGTCCGTGCCCTACCTTCGCGATATCGTCCCGAGTTTCCCCTACGTGTGGGGAGGCCTCGTCGGGAGCGGGCTGGCGATCGGGGTCGGACTCGGCCTCGTAGGGGCCCTCATCGCAACCCTCTCCCCTACCTCGCACGCGTAGCGAGCCTCGCCCACGCTTTCGGGATGGCGTCCGAACTCCCTCCACACCGTCTCCTCATCGGCTCCACAGCGGGCGGCTACAAGCGGGCGGCGTGTTGGGTGGATCGGCCACCGCTCTCCGCGGAAGATCGCTCCATCGGTGACCTAAAAGGAGGAGGCATGAGGATCAAGGTCGGTGTGATCGCCCTGGCAAGCGTGCTCGCGGTGGGCATGGGTGCACTCGGGCAAGCCAAGTTGGAGTCGTTTCCGCAAGGGACGACGACAATGGCCTTCCGCATCGTGGCCGAGGACTTGAGCGAACCCCAGGCCCTCGAGCTCCAGGTGATCGCCCACCCGGACGGGACCTACACGGTGCGGATGGTGCTCGAGGCCAGCGGGACGGCGGACCAGCTGTCGGCGTTCGGGTTCGTGTTCGGGGCCGCGGGGCTGCTGTATGGGGGAGGGCAAGACGTGAGCCTCGCCGCGCTCCAGACCCTGATGGACCAGCGCACCCGTCTCCAGGAGGGCCAGGAGTACGCCCTCCCCGGCGGGGGATCGTTTACCGACGTCGCCTTCGTGACCATCGCTGGCGTGCAGTGCATCGAGGGCACGATCGTCGATCCCCGCGCTCCAGATGCCAAGACCACCGTGGCGTTCAGCCTCTCCCACCCGGTGTACACGACGCCGCGGGTCTTCGTCGAGCGGCGGCGGGACGGACGCTGGCAGACGGTCTTCTCGCTGGAACTGGTCGGGTACACGTTCGTCGCGGGATGAGATCAACGATGCCTCTGCTCGACCTCCGGGGGATCACCAAGGTGTACCCGCTCGGCAAGACTTCAGTGCACGCGCTGCGGGGGGTGGATCTCACCATCGAGAGGGGGGAGATCGTGGCCGTGATGGGCCCGTCCGGGTCGGGCAAGTCCACCCTGATGCACATCCTGGGGGCGCTCGACACGCCGACGGGCGGGGTGGCCCTGCTGGACGGGCAACCCCTGCACGAGCTCTCCGAGCACCAGCTCGCCACCCTGCGCGGCCGCAAGGTCGGGTTCGTGTTCCAGACGTTCAACCTCATCCCGACGCTATCGGCGCAGAGGAACGTGGAGCTGCCGATGATCTTCCTCGGGGTCCCGAAGCGGAAGCGGGCCGCCCGGGCGCGGGAGCTCCTGATCAAGGTCGGGTTGGCCGATCGTGTCCACCATAGGCCGAACGAGCTCTCCGGCGGTGAGCGGCAGCGCGTCGCCATCGCCCGCGCCCTGGCGAACGACCCGGAGATCATCCTCGCCGATGAGCCCACCGGGAACCTCGACTCGGAGACGGGGGCAACAATCCTCGCTCTCCTCAAGAGCCTGAGCACTGCGGATGGGAAGACCGTCGTCCTCGTGACCCACGATCCCGACGCGGCCCGCATCGCGGACCGCATCGTACGCATGCGCGACGGACGCGTGATCGAGGAGATGTCCCATGGTTCGTGACTTCATGGCGTTGGCGGGATCGAGCATCCTCCACCGTCGGGTTCGCAGTTGGCTGACCGTGATCGGCGTCTTCATCGGGATTACGGCTGTGGTCGCCCTGATCTCGATTGGGCTGGGCCTCGAGCGGACCGTCAGCGACGAGGTGGCGAAGGTGTTCGGCGTGGACACGTTCCTGCTTGCCCCCCAGCGGATGTCCGATGCCGGGCGCAGTAACGGCCTCGCTCAGTACACGCTCGACCTCGAGTGGTTGCGCACGGTGGACGGTGTGGCCACGGCCGCGGCGGTGCGGCAGCGTACGGCGTTCGTGGAGGGACAGGCCGGCCCGGATGGACGCGTGACCCAAGGGTTCCTCCCCGTCTTGGGCCTCTCCCCCGAGCTGATCACGTCGTTCCCATCGTTCATCGGCCCGCTCGAGCTCGAACCCGGCGGGCGCCTGTTCGGCGAGGACGAGACCCTCGTCGCGGTGCTGGGGAGGGATGTCGCAACCCGACTGCACGTGGAGGTGGGGCAGACCATCGTGATCGCGGGGGATGGGGACAAGCCGGAGCTCACACTCACGGTGATCGGGATCGTAGCACCGTCCGCCGAACCGTCACAACAAGGGTTTGCCAGTGGCGTCTCGCCAAGTGGCGATACGATCTACGTCCCCTATGACACGATGGATCTCTTGTGGGGACCAGCCAACGACGTGCTCACCACCCTCGTGCGCACCGAACCGGGACGCGATGTGGACGAGGTCGCCGCGCGGGTGCAGTTGGAGCTGCGGGCACGGGGGTCGGAGGTGGCCGCGGTGACCTCCAGCGACATCAGCAGCGCGATCGGGACGGTGACCTCCACCGTGAGTGCGTTCCTGGCCGGGATCGCCGGGATCTCCCTCCTCGTGGGGGGGGTGGGGGTGATGAACACGATGTACACCTCCGTCCTCGAGCGCACGAAGGAGATCGGGATCATGAAGGCGGTCGGGGCAAAGAATAGCCATATCCTGTCCATCTTCCTGATCGAGTCGGGGCTGATGGGGCTCGTGGGCGGGATCGTGGGCACGCTCCTAGGGGTCGGGGTCAGTTCCCTGGCCTCGGCCGTGATCGGGCGGATCTTCGATGTTCGGGTGGCCGTGGTCGTGAGCCCATCGCTGATCGTGGCCACGCTGGCCGGGGCATTCGCCCTCGGCGCGGTCGCCGGCCTGTGGCCCGCGTGGCGGGCGGCGAAGCTGCCGGTGGTGGACGCGCTCCGCTACGAGTAGGCGGGCCGCGTTCGCGTCCTACGCAAGGAGGAAGGCCATCCGACCGGAGCGGTGGCCGCCGCGGTGCCTGGTGGTCGCGCTCGCCCTTCGCGGCGCGGCGGATGGGGTTGTGGCGGTGTGGCGTCCAGCCCCTGAGGGGCCAGAACCGGCTGCGGTGAAGGGTATCCCGGACGCGTGGATCTCCCCTTCCCCCGGGGCCGAGGCCACGGCCCCCATCCCGCCCGGAGGGGGGCCCCATGGCCCGGGTCGAGCCGGGAGGCGAGCGGGCCATCCTCGCCGGGGGAAGCCGAATCGTCGCCGCCACCTACCGCCTTCCCAGCGCCGGGGATGCTGTGCTGCTCGTCCGAGGGCGTAATTCCTCGGTGCGCGGGTCGGGGAGGGAACTGACTCCCGATACGTATCCCGCTCAGGCTATTCTCCCAACGAATTTGAGCTCGTCCCCTGACCTGCGGGGGGATCTTGATCGACCGCGACCTTGATCCGCCCCCGCCTCAGGCTGAGGAGGCCCCGCCGCACGAGGAGTTGCACTCCGATCCCCACGAGGACGAGGTCCACGAACCTGAACACGACGTTAAACGCCACCCCGCCGCTCGCGGGGATCCCGAGGAGCGTGAAAATCGCCACCCGCCCCCCATCGGTGAGCCCGAACCCGCCGGGCGCAAACCACAGGAAGGCGTTCACGAAAACGCTCAACGTGAAGTAGAGCGAGAGCTGGGGGAACGTGAACAGGGCACGCTGGGTGGAGAAGAAGAAGATCTGCGGCCGGATGTAGTTGAGGAAGACCGTGAGGAGCTGGAACCCGAGCGCGAGGAAGGTGAACCCCCGGTATTGGGTGAACGCGCGATGGATCTCGTCCTCCATGTCCGCGACGTGCGCCGCCGCGCGGAGGACCCGCTGCCGTCCGGGGAGGAATCGTGCCGTCCACGCAACCACGCCCGATAGCCAACGCGCGTTCCGGGTTAGGGGGATGAGGGCAACGACGAGGAGCAGGGCCAGGGTCCCGAGGGCGACCGCGATCGCTCCCCTTTCAGCGGCCGGGATTTGCGGGGCGGCCACCGCGAACACGGCGCCGATTGAGGCGAACGCGATCATGGCGAATCCGGCCAGGATTCGTTCCACCACCACGGTGGCCATCACCCGGGCCATGGGGACGCCCTGATCGCGGGCGACCCAGTAGGCGCGCACCGGTTCGCCACCGAGGTAGGCCGACGGAGTGAGGTACGTGACCGTGAACCCAGCGAGCAGCGGGGGCACGATGTGGCGGAACGAGGTGGCGATCCCCGCCCCCCGGAGGAGGGAGTACCAGCTCAGGGACCAGGCCAGCATTGACGCGACCACGCATAGCACCACGGCCAGGAACCCCATGATCCCCATGCGCACGATCTCCGCGAACACCTGCGCCGGACCGCTGAAGTAGATAAGGAGCCCGAACAGGGCGATGCCGCCGACCACGAAGACGAGGAGAGCGATCCAGCGCAGGGTGGCCCAACGCGAGCGCGGCGGTCGGGGATCGATCATGCGCCCCTCGCCTGTCGGAGGAGAAGCTCAAGCGCGGCCTCGCACGCCGACCAGCGGTTCCCGTCGCGCGATCCGCGGAAGCGGTGCTCCTCGACCCAGATCCCGGTTGGGGCGGCGAGGGCGACGTATACGAGGCCCACCGGCTTGTCCGGCGTCCCGCCGCCGGGCCCGGCGATCCCGCTGATGGCGAGCGCGTAGTCGGCGCTGAGCCGCTCCCGCGCGCCGCGGGCCATGGCCTGGGTGCACTCCGCCGATACCCCCCCGTGGTCGGCGATGATCTCCCGGGGCACCCCAAGGAGCCTCGTCTTGGCCTCGTTGTGGTAGGCGATGATCCCGCCGCGGAAGTACACCGATGCCCCGGGGACTGCGGTGATCCGCTGACCGAGGAGCCCGCCTGTGCACGACTCGGCCACGGCGAGCGTTCGGCCCTGTGCCCGGAGCACGTGGCCTACTTCGATCTCAAGCATCCCCACTCCCATCCCATCCGGTCAGCTACCATTCCTTCTAAGTTTCCTCTCCGATCCGGGTCCGTGCAACCGGATCCCTTGCCCGATCCCCGGCCGATGACTATCATCCTCCCCTACGCTGCGAGGGAGCCGATGGCTGGTCATTCCAAATGGGCGAACATCAAGCACCGGAAAGGGGCGCAGGACAAGAAGCGGTCCAGCCTCTTCTCCCGCATCACGCGGGAGATCATCGTCTGCGCTCGGCAGGATCCCAACCCCGAGACCAACGTCACCTTGGCCGCGGCGATCGAACGGGCTCGCGCCGCGAACATGCCCAAGGACAACATCGAGCGGGCGATCAAGAGGGGCGCGGGAAACCTGGACGGGGTTCAGTATGCCGAGGTGACCTATGAGGGCTACGGCCCAGGGGGGGTGGCGATCCTGCTGCGCGCGCTCACCGATAACCGGAACCGCACCGCGGCGGCGGTGCGCCATATCTTCGAGGGCCACGGGGGAAGCCTCGGGGGTGAGGGGAGCGTGGCCTGGCAGTTCGACCGCCGCGGGGTGGTGGAGGTCATCCCCGGGGATGCTGATCGGGAGGGGCTCGTCCTCGTTGCGGCCGAGGCCGGGGCGGAGGACTTCCTGGACGAGGGGGAGACCCTCACCTTCTACACCCCGTCGAGCGCGGTGGCTGCGGTGCGGGACGCGCTGAAGGGACAGGGAGTGACCGTGACCCGCGCCGAGATCGCCCTTGTCCCCAAAACCACCGTGCGGGTGGAGGGGAAGGACGCGGAGAGGCTCCTCAAGCTCATGGATGCGCTTGACGAGGAAGAGGACGTCCAGGAGGTCGTGGCGAACTTTGACATCCCGGACGAGGTGTTGGTGCAGGTCGAAGGAGGCTAGATGCGAGCTGTGGCGGTGGCGCTGGCGGCGGTGGTCGGGGTGGGCATGGTGGGGTGGGCCCGGCAGGAGCCGAACCCGATCCCGCTCATCCACGGGATCGCTTCGTTCGCGATCCCCGGCCTCGGGCAGTACCTCAACGAGGAGTACGATAAGGCCCTCACCCACTTCGCGGTGGACGTGGCGCTGGTCGTCGGAGGAGGGTACCTGGCCGCGATCCTGCCCTACCCCGGGTTCTCCCTGTACTGGGGCGTGGGCGTCGTGCATGCCCTGTGGGCGTTCTATTCGGGCTGGGACGCGTATCAGGTCGCGCTGCAGCGGGAGGGGATCTCCCTCGAGGTCTCGCCGACGGGGTTCGCGGTCCGCTTCTAGGGGGCCGGAAGTTCACGAGCGGATCCGGAAAGCCCCACCGCAGCCCAGCGAGGAGGGCGATGCTCGCTAGGGTTCGGGAGGCGATCCGCCGGTACGGGCTCCTTGGCCCAGGGGAGCGCGTCCTCGTCGCCGTGTCCGGGGGAGCGGATTCGCTGGCCCTCCTCCATGCCCTCGACCGTCTGCGGGACGAGCTCTCGCTCACCCTCACCGTGGCCCACCTCGACCACGGGATCCGGCCGGACACGGCGGAGGACCTCGCCGTGGTGCAGGGGGCGGCGATGGGCCTTGGCTTGCCCCTCATCTGCGACCGGGTGGATGTGCCGGCCCTCGCGCGGGCAACGAAGATCAACCTGGAGGAAGCTGCCCGCCTTGTGCGCCGGGAGTTCCTCACGCGGGCGGCGCGCGAGGTGGGTGCGGGGAAGATCGCCCTCGGCCATACGCGAACCGATGTCGCGGAGACCGTCCTCCTCCACCTCCTCCGCGGCGCAGGCCCTCGCGGGCTCAGGGGGATCCTCCCGTCCACACCTCCCTACATCCGTCCCCTCATCCTCCTCTCCCGGGAGGAGACGCGCTCCTTCTGCGCACGGGAGGGGATCCCGTTCCGCGACGACCCGACGAACGAGGACCGGAGCCTCCTGCGGAACGCGATCCGCCACGACGTCCTCCCCATCCTCTCCCGCCGCAACCCGCGGGCCGAGGAGGCCCTCGCTCGGGCAGCCGGGCTCCTCGCTGAGGCGGAGGAGGCCTTGGCCTGGGCGGCGGACCTCGCTCACGCTGAGGCCTCTCGGGAGGATGGCCTCGACCTCGAACTCCTCCGCTCCCTCCCGCGCAGCGTGCAGACCCTCGTCGTCCGGCGGGCAGGGGAGGAGGCCGGGGTCAGCCTCGCCCAGCGCCACGTTGAGGCGGTGGTGGAGGGGATCCGGCGCGGGCGGGGCGAGGTCCACCTCCCCCACGGGCTATCTGCGCGGATCGGAAGCGGGGTGCTCCAGTTCGGTTCCCCCGATCGGGGCCTCGCCCTCCCGTCGGCGTGGGAGGTGCCCGGCGAGGGAGAGGCGGTGATCGGGGAGCTCGGGTGGGCGTTCTCCTTGCGCCGCATCCCGCGGCCCCCGCGCCTCGTCCCGCCGAACCCGTTCACCGCCTACCTTGATCCCCACCGGCTCGCCCCCCCCCTCCTCGTGCGCACGCCGCGGCCGGGGGACCGCCTGCGCCCGTTCGGCCTTGCGGGGACGAAGCGGGTGCGCGATCTCCTCATGGAGGCCCACATCCCGCACTGGGAGCGGGGACAGTGGCCCCTCCTCTGCGACGGGGTGGGCATCGCGTGGGTGGTGGGGGTGCGCCCAAGCGAGGATCATCGGGTGGCGATGGAGACGGACGAAGTCCTGCGGGTCGAGGCGAGACGGCTGTGACCACGTTCCTCCTCTTCGTGGGGACGATCCTGTTCCTCGTGGGGATCCACGAGGGAGGGCACTTCCTCGCCGCGAAGGGCTTGGGGATCGCGGTCGAGGAGTTCGCGCTCGGGTTTGGGCCGCCGGTGTGGGCGCGCCAGCGTGGGGAGACGCGGTACAGCGTTCGTATTTTCCCCCTCGGGGGGTTCGTGCGCCTCGCCGGCGAGTCGGAGGCGGCCACCGAGGTCCCGTTCGAGCGCACCTACTACGGCCAGCCCGCGTGGAAGCGGTTCGTGCTCTCCCTGTGCGGCCCGCTGGCGAATGTCGTGCTCGCCGTGGCGGTGGCGGTGGGGGCGATCCTCGGGTTTGGCCTCCCGCGGCCTCAGGTAGCAGGCCTCGTCCCGGGGAAGCCGGCCGCGGAGGTGCTCCAGGTGGGGGACGTGATCCTCGCCGTCGGCGGCCGCCCAGCGTGGGCCACCGACGACGTGGGGGCGAGGATCCGGGCCCTCGCTCCCCAGCCCGTGCCGTTCCGCATCGAGCGGGGAGGGGAGGAGATGGAGGTCACCATCACCCCCACGTTCTCGCCCGCCGACGGGCGGTACCTCGTTGGGGCGTACTTCCTCCCCCAGATCGTGCTCGCGGAGATCGAAGCGCTCTCCCCAGATGCCCCCCTCGCTCGGGCCGGGTTCGCGCCGGGCGACCGGATCGTCTCCGCCTGCGGGGAACCTGTGAGCTCATTCTATGATCTGTACGCAATTTGGGAGGACGGATGCCGGGAGACGGTGGTGGACCGGGCGGGCGACCGGCTGGACCTCCCCCTCCCGGATTCGGTGGACGATCTCCTTGAGGGGACCTCGTTCCGCACGCTTGCCCCCCGCTACGAACGTCCGGCCCCTGCAGAAGGGGTGGTCCTCGCGTTCCGACAGATCGCGGACGCGATGGTGGGGTTCGTCGCAACGATCCGCGGGCTCATCACTCGTTCTATCCCCGCTGGGGAGGCGGTCGCAGGCCCAGTGGGGATCGCGGCCCTGTTGGGCGAGGGCATGCGGGCGGGGCCGGTCGTGCTCCTCCTCCTCGTGGCCTTGATCAGCCTCAACCTCGCCCTGTTCAACTTGATCCCCTTCCCCGCCCTCGATGGGGCCCGGACGGTGTTCGCCCTCTACGAGATGGTCACCCGGCGCAAGGTCTCGCCACGGGTGGAGATGGTGGTGCACGCGGTGGGGTTCGCGATCCTGTTTGGGCTCCTCATCCTGATCACGTTCCAGGATCTCCGCCGCCTGTTCGGATGATGAGGGCCACCGCCCACGCGCCGATCCCCTCCCCTCGGCCGAGGGCGCCTATCCCCTCCGGTGTGGTCGCCTTCACGGACACCGCACTTACGTCAGCGCCGAGCACCGCCGCGATCCGCTCGCGCATCGTCGGAACGTAGGGGGCGAGGACCGGCCGCTCTGCCACCACTACCGCGTCCACCTGCTGAGGCTCGTACCCCGCCGCGGCGAGCAGGGCGATGGTGCGGCGGAGGAGTTCGAGGGAGGAGATCCCCTCGTAGGCGGGATCGGTGGTGGGGAAGTGGTGCCCGATGTCGCCCAAGGCCGCCGCCCCAAGGAGGGCGTCGCAGAGTGCGTGGAGAAGGACGTCGGCGTCCGAATGGCCGTCCAGGCCGAGACTATGGGGGATCACGACCCCGCCGAGGATGAGGTCGCGCTCCGGGGCGAAGCGGTGGAAGTCGATGCCGAGGCCTATCCGGATGTCCATCCCTCTCCCAATGCCTCGTCTACGATCTGCCGGGCGAGGGCGGGGGAGAACCCGCGCCGGAGGAGGAACGCCGCCGCCCGGTTGCGGGCGACGTCGGGGGCGAGATTCTGCCAGAGGGGCATCCGCGCGGCGAGGGCACGGCGGGCGAGGTCCGCCTCCGTGAGGTCCGGTAGCGCCGCGAGGGCGGCCTGATCTGCGAGCATGGCCTCCACCCCCCGCTCCCGCAGCTCCTGAGCGATCAACCGCCGCGCGCAGGGTCTGGACAGGACCCGATCCTCAGCGTAGAGGCGGGCGAACAGGGCATCGTTCACGAGGCCCGCGTCCTCTGCATACGAGAGCGCGGCCCGCGCGACCTCGGGGGGGAACCCCTTCGCCGCGAGGCGCCGCCGCACCTCGGCCACGGTCCGGGGGCGATACGTTACAAGTCGCTCCACATAGGCCTTGGCCGCTGCCTCATCCTTCGCGCTCACGGGGCGTCGGCTCCGGCAGGCCCGCCTTCTTCCGGATGTCGCGGATGATCTGGTCGGTGAGGTCGGGGTTGTCGCGGAGGAACTGGGCCGCCTGGGCGAGACCCTGGCCGAGGCGGGTGTCGCCGTAGGAGTACCAGGAGCCGGAGCGGGTGATCACGTCCAACTCCACCCCGCAGTTGATCGCGTCCCGCTCGCGGACGATCCCCTGGCCGTAGATCACGTCGAAGCTCGCCTCACGGAATGGGGCGGCGACCTTGTTCTTCACCACCCGCACGTGGGCCTTCATCCCCACGCGGTCATCGCCCTCGGCGATCTTTCCCTCGGCCCAGATGTTCATCCGCACCGATGCGTAGAACTTGAGGGCCCGGCCGCCGGAGGTGGTCGTGCCCGGTCCCCACGGCCCGGACTGGATCGTGGACCGGATCTGGTTCACGAAGATCGCCACCGTTTTGGACTGGGCGATCGCCGCGGCGAGCTTCCTCATCGCCTGGGACATGAGCCGGGCCTGGAGCCCGACCTGGGCATCGCCCATCTGCCCCTGGAGCTCGGCCTCCGGCACGAGGGCGGCCACCGAGTCCACGGTGATGATGTCCACCGCGCCGGACCGCACGAGCTGCTCCATGATCTCAAGGGCCTGCTCGCCTGAGCTCGGCTGGGAGAGGAGGAGGTGGTCGAGGTCAACGCCGATCGCGCGCGTGTAGTTGGGGTCGAGGGCGTGCTCGGCGTCGATGAACGCCGCCGTGCCTCCGAGCTTCTGCGCCTCGGCGACGATGTGGAGGGCAAGCGTCGTCTTCCCCGATGCCTCCGGTCCGAAGATCTCGATCATCCGCCCCCGGGGGACGCCCCCCACGCCGAGGGCGATGTCGAGGGCGAGCGACCCGGTCGGGATGACGTCCACGCCTGTGGCGATCGGTTTCTCGCCCAGCCACATGATCGCGCCCTCGCCGTAGGACTTCTGGATCTGCTTCAGGACATTGTCGAGCACTTCTCGCTTTCCCATGGACCGCCTCCGCTAGGTATCGTAATGGCCATTACCTTCGTTGGCAAGGGGGCTCCGGGGACACGCGACGGGACCGCGCCATCTCGTTCCTTGATCTGGGGGGAGGGATGCCTATAATTCGTTCATTGCGTGCGCTCCGAATGCGCCCCCCCGAGAAGAAAAGGCGGTGGCATGAGCGAAGACAACCCCTACTCCACCCATCCCTGGATCCGCCATTACCCGGAAGGGGTCCCGGCCCGGGTGGAGACGCCCGCCGTGCCGGTGTGGACCCTCCTCGACCGAGCGGCCGCGGCATTCCCCCGCCGGACGGCCCTCCACTACTATGGGGCCAACCTGCCCTACCGCGAGCTCCGCGAGCAGGCGGATGCGTTCGCAGCCGGCCTGGTGGAGCTCGGCGTGCACGGGGGGGACCGGGTGGCGCTGTACCTCGTCAATAGTCCCCAGTTCGTGATCGCCTACTTTGGGATCCTCAAGGCGGGGGCGGTCGTGGTGCCGGTGAGCCCCGTCTACTCGAGCTCGGAACTCGCGTTCCAGCTTGAGGACAGCGGGGCGAGCTACGTCGTGTGCCAAGACCTCCTCTACGGGAACCTCGAGCGGTCTGGTGTGCGCCTGAATGGGGTCATCGTCACCGGAGCCCACGAGTACCTTCCCGCCCTGAAGGGGGTGTTCGCGAAGAAGCCCCCGCTCCCCACGGGCCCCGGCGTGCACCCGTTCCAGAAGCTCCTCCGGGGGAGGGAGAGCGCGTTCTCCGCCCCGTCTCTTGATCCGACCACGGACCTCGCGATCCTGCCGTACACGGGTGGGACATCGGCCCAACCGAAGGGCGTGCAGCTGACCCACGCCAACCTCGTCGCCTGCGCGGCCCAGCTGCGGGCGTTCTTCCCGGACCTCACTGAGGGCGGGGAAGTGGTCGCGGCCGCGCTTCCCCTGTACCACATCTACGGCCAGGTCGCGATCCTCCTCGTCGGGGTGACCCTCGGCGCGACCATCGTCCTGTTCACCTCGCTCGACCTGGGGCAGATCCTCGCCACCATGGACCGGGAAGGCGTGACCGTGTTCTACGGTGTGCCGTCGCTGTACGAGGTCCTCCGCAACCACCCGAAGACGACGTGGGTCAACTGGAAGAAGATGAAGATCCTCGTGAGCGGGGCCGACGCCCTGCCCGAGGCGACGGCTGCGGGGTGGGAGGAGCGTACCGGGAAGCCGATCCTCGAGGGGTTCGGAATGACGGAGACGGCCGGGGTGAGCCACGTCAACCCCCCGGCCCGCATCAAACGCGGGTCGTTTGGGATCCCCCTGCCCAACGTGGACGCTGTGGTGGCCGATCCCGAGGGAGGCGCTTACCTTCCTGTCGGCGAGGTGGGGGAGCTCCTCCTCTCCGGCCCCAACATCACCGCGGCCTACTGGAACCGCGCTGAGGAGAACAAGCGAGCGTTCCGCGAGGCCCACGGAAAGCGGTGGCTCCGAACGGGGGACCTCGTACGGATGGACGATGAGGGGTACTTCCATTACTACGCCCGCACCAAGGACCTCATCAAGTACCGCGGGTTTTCGGTGTTCCTGCGGGAGATCGAGGAGGTGCTGACCGCCCATCCGTTGGTGAAGGCGGCCGGCGTGATCGGGGTCAAGGACCCCAAGGTCGGCGAGTACCCGATGGCGTACGTGGTCCTGCGGCCGGAGGCCCGCGGCCGGGTGACGGAGGCCGATATCCGCGACTACCTCAAGGAGAGGCTCGCCCCGTACAAGGTGCCGAAGGTCGTGGAGTTCCGCAGCGAGCTCCCCAAGACCGATGTTGGGAAGGTATCGCGACGCGATCTCCGCGAGGAGCTGGAGGGGATGTGACGGAGCACTTCTTCGCGGTCGCGAACCTCTCGAAGCGGTTCGGGGGCCTGGAGGCGGTGCGGCGGGTGAGCTTCTCCGTGGGTCCGCAGGAGATCGTGGGCCTCATCGGCCCCAACGGGGCGGGCAAGACGACGGTTGTGCGGTTGATCATGGGCCTCCTGCGTCCCGACGAGGGCAAGGTCCTCTGGAAGGGGGAGGACATCACCCGCCTTCCGACGTGGAAGAGGGTGGTACGGGGGATCACGGGCACGTTCCAGAACAGCCGTCCCATGAAGCAGCTCCCCTTGATCGCCAACGTGATGGTCGCCCTCCACAACCCGCGCCTGGCCCGCCAGGGGGAGTGGGTGAAGACGGTCGAGGCCCGGGCCCTCGATGCGCTCGAGTTCGTGGGGATCTCCGATCTCGCGCTCACCCCCGCGTCGGCCGTGTCCCAGGGCGATCTCAAGCGGCTCGAGATCGCCCGGGCCATCGCCACCGAGCCCGAGCTCCTCATCCTCGACGAGCCGTTCGCCGGCCTCACCCAGGCCGAGACGCGGCTCCTCGCAAACTCCATCCACCGCCTGCGGAAGGGGGGCCGGTTTGGGCGCCTCCACAGCGAGGGGTGCGCGATGATCATCGTCGAGCACAAGCTGTCGGAGCTGATGAGGATCGCTGACCGGATCGTCGTCATGCATTTTGGGGAGGTCCTCGCGGATGGCCCTCCCGAGCAGGTGGTGCAGGACCCGCGGGTGGTGGAGGCCTACCTGGGCCGGGTGGGGGCGCACCTGCCGGGGGGGTTCTGATGTTCCAGGCGATCCAGGCCCACGAGCTGTCCGTCTCCTACGGGACGGCCCTCATCCTCCACGACGTGGGGCTGGAGGTGCGCGACGGGGAGCTGGTGACCGTCGTCGGCCCCAACGGGGCGGGCAAGACGACCCTCCTCCGGACCCTCGCCGGGCTTGTGTGGTGGGAACAGCACGCGTTTCGGCACGAGGACGTGCGGCTGAGCGGGCGGGTCTGGTTCCACGAGGAGCGCATCGATCACCTGCCCGCTCACGAGATCGCCGCCCGCGGCCTCATCCTGTGTCCGGAGCGGCGCCGGCCGTTCCGGGAGATGACGGTGCGGGAGAACCTCATGGCGGGGGCGTACCTCGTGCGCAGCCGCCGCGAGGTGGCCGCGCGCTTGGCCGAGGTCCAGCGCCTGTTCCCGATCCTGTGGGACCGGGCCCCCCAGCGGGCGGGCACCCTCTCCGGGGGAGAGCAACAAATGCTCGCGATCGGCCGCGCCCTCATGAGCGGCCCGAAGCTCCTTCTCATCGATGAGCCCTCCACCGGACTTGCCCCCGTGGTGAAGGAGCCCTTGTTCGCGCGGATCCGCGAGGTGAAGGAGCTGGGGATCGCGGTGCTCCTCGTGGAACAGGATGCGGCGATCAGCCTCTCCATGGCCGACTGGGGGTATGTCCTCTCCCAGGGGAGGGTCGTGGCGGAGGGCCCGCCGGAAAACCTTCTCGTGGATGAGGTCGTGCGCCGCTCGTACCTCGGGCTCTAGTCCCGGAGCTCGGCCCCGCACGCCCGGCACGTGCGCCGAGTGGCGACGTTCCGCACCCGGCAGCTCGGGCAAACCCGCTCAATCCGGTCCCGGACCCACGTCGTGACTCCCTGGGGCATGAACCGGAGGATGAACAGCACGATCAGGGCGAAGATGAGCATCCGGTACTGGGGGAGGACCACGTGCAGGAGATCGAGAGCGGGGAAGAGGATGAACGCGCCCGTGACCGGTCCGTAGACCGTGGCTGCCCCGCCGAAGATCGTCCAGATGATGGGCTGAAAGGACATGAACAGGTCGAGGTTGCTCGGGCCGGCGATGCGGGTGACGTGGGCGTACAGCGCTCCCGCCACCCCCGCGGTGAACCCCGAGATCGCGAACGCGAGGAGCTTGTAGCGGATCGTGTTGATCCCGAGGGCCCGCGCCGCTACCTCGTCCTCGCGGATCGCGTGGAAGATTAACCCCACCCGCGACCCCGCGATCCGCCACAGGATGAACACCACGACGAGCATCGTCCCCACGATCAGGTAGTACTCCCCGACCCGCGTCGCAGCGAGCCGCGCGATGCGCCAGATCCCACCCTCACCGCCGGAGAAGCCGGGGAACATGAACACAAGGCCGGTGAGCATGAGCGGGAACGCCAGCGTGGCCAAGGCGAGGTAATGCTTCCGCAGGCGGAGACAGGGGATGCCCACGGCGAGCCCGGCGACGGTCGCGGCCACCGCGCCCAACGGGACGGTGAGGGAAGGGGGGAGGCCGAGGTGAAGGCCGAGGAGGGCGGTTGTGTACGCCCCCGTTCCGAAGAACAGGGCGTGACCGAGGCTGATCTGGCCCGCATAACCGGCGAGGATGTCCCAACTCGTGGCGTAGATCGCGAACACGGACGCGAGGATGAGCATGCGGAGGAGGTACGGGTCCTGAGTGAAGAGGGGCAGGATGAGCAGCGCGATCACGAACGCGACGGCGATGATCCGCGTCGGGAGGACAAACACCTCGGCCCGAAGGGAGTGGAGGAACGAGCGCAGGTAGTGCACGCTACCGTTCCTCGGCGATGCTTGCCCCGAACAGGCCCTCGGGCCGGACGAGGAACACGCAGACCATGATCAGGAGAGCGACCGCCGTCCGCAGGTACGAGCCGCCGGGGACGAGGAACACCACCACCACCTCCGCGAACGCAAGGATCACGGCTCCGATCAGGCTTCCCTTCAGGCTCCCCAGCCCACCCAAGACGACCGCGGCGAGCACGATCACCAAGGGGTGCATCCACATCTGGGGTTCGACCGGGGACAGGGGCGCGATCGCCGCCCCGGCGAGCGCGGCGAGGAGGAACCCCAGCGCCATCACGATGGCTGTCACCCGGTTCACGTTGATCCCCATCAGGTTCGCCACCTCGCGATCCTGGGCCGCGGCGCGGATCGCCAGCCCGAGCCGCGTGTGGGAGAGGAGGAGCCACACCCCGGCGAGGCACACCCCAGCTAGAACGAGGGTCGCCATCTCCTGGTTCCCCACCCGCACCCCGGCGATGAGGGTGTAGCCGGGGAACGCGGGAGGCACATGCCGCAGCTCGCTCCCGAAGACCGCCATCGCTACCTCCTGGAGGAGGATCGCTGTCGCGAGGGTGGTGATGAGCACCGTCGCCTCCACCTCGCGTACGGGTTCGATGAACACCTTGTAGATCGCAAGGCCAACCGCCATGACCCCCACCGCAGTGAGGGCTGTCGCTACGGGCATCGCTAGCCCGACCTGGACGAGGTAGAAGATCCCGTACGCTGCGATCATGTAGAACGCAGTGTGGGCGAGGTTGAGCACGCGCCCGACCCCGAACACGAGCCCGAACCCAAGGGAGAGCATGGCGTAAACGCCGCTGTGGACGAGACCGTTGACGAGGATGTCGGCGACCATGGTGAGAAGGGGCCCCCGCCGGGGCCCCTCCGTACGTTTCTAGCTCCCGCTCGCCCGCCAGTGGGCCTCCACCCACGGCGGGATCAGGTAGGGGACCGTCCCCGGAGCGCTGATCACGAGGTCCGGCGCGGTCACGGGATCCGGCCGCCATTCCTGTGGCCAGAACGCCTTCGGCGCCCCGTCCTGCCACTGCACCCCGATCGCCGTGGTGTAGCCAGGCCCCCACGTCACATCGTGCACCTCGTCGAACACGAGGCGCCCGATCGTCGCGACGTAGTCGGTGGACTCGAGGGCCTGGATCACGGCATCGGTCTCAAGCGAGCCCGCCCTCTGGATCGCGTCGGCCAGAACATAGATCGCATCGTAGGTCCCCGCAGTATAGATCGGGAGCTCGCCGAACCTCGCCCGGAACGCGTCCACGAACGGGAGTGTCTTCTCTGTGACCGCCACCCCATCGGCGTAGATCCCCACCGTAGCGGCATAGGCCCCGAACCCCCCGGTGGCATCGAGCCAGCTCTGGGCTTGGGCCTCAACGTTGATCCCCACCGCGGCAACGGGAATCTGGAGGCGCCCCCAATCGCGGCCGAATACGACCCCCACCGGGCCGGAAAACACGGTGAACACGATGTGGGCGCCGGACCGCTCCACCGCCGTCAGCTCCGCGGCGACGCTCGTCGCGAGCGCGGACGGTCGCCACGTGCCGACGTGCTTCCCACCCAGCCCGCCGAGGGCGAGGGGGGTGTTCGCCATCAGTTGGACGAAGGTGACGATCGAGTTCGCCCACGCAGCCTGCTCAGCGACGATGGCCACCTTCGGCTCCGCGATCCCCAGCTCGCGCCGGAACTCCTCCATCACCTCGCCGAGGAGGATGAACGCGACGCGGGCGAGGGAGGTGGAGGGCACCGGCGTGACCCGAAACAGGTACTTGTAGCGGTTGTAGTCCTTATCCACCCGACCCGCAAGCAGGGCATCGTCCGATGCCCCGGCGATCATGAAGATCTTCTTGTAGTCGGCCGCGACCTCGGTCATGGCGAGCATCGCCTCCGTGCGGAACCCGCCAACGAGGAAGTCCACCTTCGATGCGGTGATCGCCCGTTCTACGGCGCTCACCGCGTCGGGCCCCGGTTGCATCTCGTTCGAGTCCACGCGCACGAGCTCGAGGGTGTACGTCGTCCCGCCCACGGTGATCCCACCGGCGGCGTTGATCTCCTCGGCTGCGAGCGTGGCCCCCTGCCAATGGTGGGCGCCCTGGATGTACGTCATCGGCCCCACCACGCCGATGCGGATGACCTGCCCGGATGCGCCCATCCCCACCACGGATAGCGCAACCAAAAGGTAGCAAATGAGGGATCTCACTTCGGACACCTCCCGAAACAGAAGATGAACTACAGTGTAGCCCGCATCACGGTTCCGTCAAGCGCGGAATTCTCCCGGCCAGAACGCGCTCGTACAGGGCGCAGTATTGCCGAGCCGGGACGGCCCAGGAGTGGTCCTCGCCCATCCCGCGCACCATCAGCCGTCGCCAGGCCCCGCGATCGGAGCGCCACAGGCGCACCGCTCGGCTGAGGGCGGACAGCATCGCCTCCGCCGTGTAGTCGGTGAAGGTGAACCCGTTCCCCGAATCCGTGACCGGATCGTAGTCGTGGATCGTATCGCTGAGCCCGCCCGTGGCGCGGACGACCGGCACCGTGCCATAGCGGAGGGAGTAGAGCTGGTTCAGACCAGCGGGCTCGAACCGCGACGGCATGAGGAACAGGTCCGCCCCCGCCTCGATGCGATGGGCCCACTCTTCGGAGAACTGGATGAGGGCCCGCACGCGCCCCGGGTAGCGCCGCTCCGCGCCCCGGAAGAACGAGGCGTACCGGGGATCCCCCTCCCCCAGGACGACGAATTGGATCCCGAGAGCCATCATCCGCTCGAACGCCGTGAGGACGAGATCGAACCCCTTCTGCTCAGCGAGGCGGGACACCATCGCGACGAGCGGGCCGTCCGCCGGGGCGAGGCCCAGCGCGGTTTGGAGGGACCGCTTGTTCTCGTACTTTCCGCTCGGGTCCGCCGCCGAGTAGGGAGCCCACAGGTGGGGATCCGAGCTAGGATCCCACACGACGGTGTCGATCCCGTTCAGGATCCCGGTGAGCTGGTCCCGCCTCGCGCGGAGGACCTCCTCCAGCCCCTCGCCCTGAGTGAGGATCTCGCGCGCGTAGGACGGGGAAACGGTGGTGATCCAATCCGCGGCCTGGATCCCGCCCTGGAGGAGGTTGATCTGGTCCCCTCTCGTCACGAGTTGCCAGCCGACGCTGTTCAGGCCAAGGTTCTCTCCCCTCGCCCGCGGGAACGATCCCTGGTAGGCGAGGTTGTGGATTGTGAGCACCGATCTCGCCGGAGCAGCCAGTTCCGCGCGGAGGTACACCGGGATGAGGGCGGTGTGCCAATCGTTGGCGTGGACCACGTCGGGAAGCCACCCACTGGCCGGACCGAGGTCGAGCGCGGCCCGCGCCAGAAACGCGAACCGTTCCAGCTCATCGGGGTAACCCCCGCCTCCCTCGCCGTAGATCCCCGGGCGGTCGAACAAGGGATCGCACCCCAGGGCGTACAGCGGGACCTCGCTTCGGGAGAGAGAACCTCGGAACGCCTGGCAGGTCCGTACCTCGCCCCCCACGGCGACGGGGAAGGTCGCGACGGGGGTGAGATTCCCCGCCCTCTCCGTCACCATGCGGTACTTCGGGGTTACCACCGCGATCTCCACCCCGAGGTCGGCCAGGGCCCGCGGCAGGGCAGCCGCGACATCCCCCAACCCCCCCACCTTGGCATACGGGGCCACCTCTGCGGAAACGAACAGAACGCGCATCGCACACCTCCACCATGATCATAAAAAGACGGTCCGCTCGCGGCGGACCGTCGGCGTAGCCGATGCGAACGGGCTCCTCCGTCAGCGGTCCTCGGTCACTTCCACCGTGAACCGCCACACCCCAAGGAGGGCGGACGCAGGGTCACTGCCCACGTACACCGGGATCTCCAGGTCGTAGGAGGCGAGGGTCCACGGCGCCGCGAGGGTCAGGGTGTGTTCCCCTACATCGGGGTGTTCATCGCCCTCCTTCGCCCGCAGGGTGAGGGAGAGGTGCTTCTCTTCGCCCGTGTAGAGGACGAGGGGGAGCTCTTCCCGAACGATCTCCTTCTCCTCCCCGTTCAGGGAGTAAGTGAGGGTCCACGTTCCCTCCCCCCCCGGTTCCTCAAGGAGGGAGATCGAGGTGAGGGTGACGCGGAACGCAAGGGTTGGAGCGGGGGGCTCAGGCGTCGGCTCTGGTTCGGGCTCTAGCTCTGGCTCCGGAGCGGGCGCAGGGGTGAGCGTCGGGGCCTCGTCGCGGCCTGTCCCCCCTACCTCAAAAGGGGCCTTCCCTCCTGCCGCGGGTTCGGTGGCCGGCGCGGAGTCATCCTTCCACAGGATCGCCGTCTGCACGCCCTCCCGGTTCCCGTAGAGGTCGAGCGCGTAGTACTCGATCCGGTACGGCCCCTCCGGTCCGGGGACCATGAACGGTTCAGTGTAGGACCGCCAGTCGCCGCCCTCGATCCGGTAGAAGATGTTGGCCATCCCGGATGCGTCGTCTGCTCTGAGCTCGAGCTTCGTCCGCGACGTGATCCACAGCTTCCCGTCCGGGGCGAAGTAGTGGGGGCCGTCCGCCACGATCCGCGTCACCGGGGGTTCGATGTCGAGGTAGATGACAAGCTGTTTCGTCCTCTCCTGGTTCCCGAGCTTGTCCACGGCGTAGTACTCCATCCGCACCATCGCCCGGTCGGGGAGCGGGAACGGGTCGCCGTAGGTCAGCCACTGCCCCTCGTCGAGGCGGTAGAAGATCTTGTCCACACCGACCCCGATGTCGGTGGCGACAAGCCGCACGAGGGTCCCCGGGGCGAGGGCGACGATGCCCCGCTCCCCGAGCGCCGCGAGGTCCAGGGTGCTCAGACGGGTCGCCCCCGCGGGGAGGCTCACCGGCGGCTCCATGAGCGGGTACAGGTCGGGGACGAGTTCGTACGGGGTATCCCCGATCCCGTTCTTATCGAGGTCGGTACCGCGGTAGTCGGACCAGTAGTTGCCGCGGCCGTCCTTGAACCACTGGTTCGGGACGCCCTCCGTGCGGGCGGGGAACCCGCAGTTCACGATGCTGTTCCCGTAGATCGTGTTCCCCTGGGCCGCCGGCCCGAGGACGATCCCGTGATCGCAGTACCCGATCGCGTTCCCGGTGATGACGGTCCCCGAGGTGACGAGGAGGTGGATCCCCACCCGGCCCCCGAACACGGCCGTGCCCTCGATCCTCCCGTTCCGCACGTTGGAGAGGAGGATCCCCGCCTTCTCGAGCGGGTAGCGGATCTGGCAGTCGCGGATCACGAAATGGGCCCGCGTCCCGTCCACGTAAATCCCGTAGTCGTGGCCGCGGGTATCGATGATCCACCCCTCGATGATGTAGGGGTCCTCCGGTGTGCCGGCACCCTTGACGACCCCGTTCTCCCAGGTGAACTGGGCATCACCGTAGATGTAGATCGGCCCGTGGGGCGCCCATCCTTGGCCCCAAGCGATGGCCGTGCCAAGGGCCATCGCTACCAGCATCACGGTCAACTTACGCATGGTCTCCCTCCTTGGGATGAATGCACTGCAGGGATGGTACCCCGCCATCCACGTTCTGTCTGTGATCGGTGCCACGCTCCGCCGCGGTTCGCCCTCGGGTGGGCGTTCCCGCTAGCCGAGGCTCCGCTGCCCGAGGAGATCGGCGAGGAGGGGGGGGAGGACCACGGTCCCGTCTCGCTGCTGGTTCTGCTCGAGGAGCGCCGCGAACAGGCGCGACGTGGCGAGGGCCGAGCCGTTCAGGGTGTGAACGAACCGGGGCTTGCCCCCGTCGGCGGGTCGGTAGCGGATGTTCCCCCGCCGGGCCTGGTACTCCTCGCAGTTCGAGCAGGACGAGACCTCGTAGTAGCGGTCCTGGCCGGGGAGCCACACCTCGACGTCCACCGTCTTCGCCGCCTGCTGAGCGAGGTCCCCTGCCGGGAGGAGGGCGACCCGGTAGTGGAGCCCGAGCCTCTGCAGGATCGTCTCCGCCTGGCGCACGATCTCGTCGAGGGCAGCGTAGGAATCCTCCGGGGTTGTGTAGTGGAACAGCTCGACCTTGTTGAACTGGTGGACGCGGATCAGCCCCCGCTGTTCCTCCCCGTACGCCCCCGCCTCGCGGCGGAAGCAGGGGGTGTAGGCGACGTAGCGTCGCGGGAGGTCACTTTCGGCGAGGATCTCGTCCCGGTGGAGGTTGACGAGGAGGGCCTCCGCGGTTGGGTTGAGGTAGAGGTCATCGTCGGGGCAAGCGTAGACCTCAGACGCGAACTTCGGGAACTGGCCCGAGGTCACGAACGACGGCCGGTTGGCGAGGATGGGGGGGAGGACCGGGGTGTAGCCATGTTCGCGCACGTGGAGCTCGAACATCCAGTGGAGGAGGGCGAACTCAAGGCGCGCTCCCGCCCCTACATACATCGGGAACCGCGCGCCGGTGACCTTGGCCGCTCGCTCCAGGTCGAGGAGCCCTAGATTCTGGGCGAGGGCGACATGGTGCTCGGGGGGGAACGCGAATTTCGGTTTCTCCCCGAACGTGCGGAGGATGACCTTCTCCTCCTTCATCCCCTCCGGGACCGACTCGTGGGGGAGGTTGGGGAGGGAGAGGAGCTGGGCTTCGAGCTCCTGCTCCACCACCTGGAGGCGGGCCTCGACCTCCTTCCGCTCCGCGGCCACCGCGCGCATCTTCGCCAGCACCGGATCCCGCTCCGCGGGGCGACCATCCCGTCCGAGGGCGGCGATCCGCTCCGAGGCTTCGTTCTGCTGTCGGCGGAGGTCATCCGCTCTCTGGGAGAGGGAGCGCCGCTCCTCATCGAGGGCGAGGAGCGGGGCGAGGTCGAGCGTGGGATCGCGGCGGCGGAGCCGAGCAAGGACCCCTTGGGGATCGCTGCGGATGAGACGTAAGTCGAGCATGGGCAAAGTGTACCCGTGTCTGCAGGTCGTTCCACGCAGAAGGAGCTGTCGTGAATCGCGATGGATTGCCCGGTACCATGGACCTGCCATGAAGGCGATCCTTTACTCGAAGGCGCTCTACTCGACGTGGATCTACTACGCCCCGGACCGGATCCTGTTCGACTGCGGGGAGGGCGTGAGCTCGTGCCTCGAGAACCGGGTGTTCGCGATCAAGCACGTCTTTCTCTCCCACGGTCATGCCGATCACATCTCGGGCCTGATGAGCCTCATCAACATCCGCAACAACGCGATGGGGGATCATGAGAAGGAGCTCCGCATCCATTATCCGGCGGGGAGCCATTTCGTATCGGAGCTCATCCACTACTTCGCCCGTACGAACCGCAATCTCCAGTACGACCTGGAATGGATCCCCCTCCAGGCCGGCGATCGGGTGACCCTCCTCGCCGGACGGATGCCCCGCTTCATCGAAGCGTTCGGGACGATCCACGCCCGCGGTGAGCCATCGCTCGGGTACAACGTGTGCGAGGTTCGGCGGCGCCTTAGGCCCGAGTTTCGCGATCTGGCCCAGGAGGAGATCGTGGCCCTCGTCCGCGCGGGGAAGCGGGATGAGATCTCCGAGGAGTACACGCAGTACCTCATCTCCTACGGCGGGGACTCGGTTCCCCTCAACCCAACGTCGGTTCGAGGGACAGAGGTCCTCTGCCACGAGGCGACGTTCCTTGCCGAGGAGGACCGGAAGGAGTACAAACACGCGACCCTGTGGGAGGCAGTGGAGGTCGCCCGCAAGGCGGAGGTCGAGAAGGAACTGATCGTGTACCACCTCTCCAGCCGGTACCGGGGAGAGCTCACCGCCGTCGCCCGCGAGATCGAGGGGATGGGCCTTCCGTTCAAGGTCCGCCTCATCCCACCGGGCGAGCTGGTCGAGATCGAGTGAAGGGGGACGCATGGCACGCAAGTACATCCGAGTGACGACCGAGATCCCTGGCCCGAAGTCCAAGGCGGCGCTGTTCCGCAAGGAGAGGTACGTCGCCAAACCCCTCGCCCCCCTGGCGCCGTTCTGCGCGGCGCGCGCCGATGGCCCTGTGGTGGAGGATCTGGATGGGAACAGGTTCCTCGACTTCTCGGGCGGGTGGGGGGTGATGAACGTCGGGCACAACCACCCCAAGGTCGTGGCCGCGGTCCAGGAGCAAGCTGCGCTGACCCTGCACACGGATTTCACCTCTGTCCCCTACGAGCCGTACGTGGACCTGGCGAAGAGGCTAGCGGAGCTCGCCCCGGGGCCGACCCCGAAGAAGTGTGCGTTCTTCAACTCCGGCGCCGAAGCCATCGAGAACGCGGTCAAGATCTCCCGCGTCGCCACGGGGCGCAAGGCGGTGCTCGTGTTCGACTACGCGTTCCACGGGCGAACCCTCCTCACGATGACGATGACCCACCGGGCGATCCCGTACAAGGCGGGGTTCGGGCCGTACGCCCCGGACGTGTACCGGCTGCCCTATCCCTACCCGTACCGGTCCCCGATCGCGATGGCGGCGATCGAACGGCGGATGCTGTCGCTCGTGGACCCCCAGGAAGTGGCGTGTGTGGTCGTGGAGCCGGTGATCGGGGAAGGGGGGTTCATCGTCCCCCCGCCCGAGTTCCTCCCCTTCCTGCGCGAGCTCTGTGATCGGCATGGGTTCCTCCTCGTGGCGGACGAGGTCCAGTGTGGGGTCGGGCGGACGGGGCGGTTCTTCGCCTGCGAGCATGCCGGAATCGAGCCAGACCTGATCTGTGTGGCGAAGTCCATCGCCGGGGGCCTGCCTCTGTCCGCGGTGGTCGGGAAAGCCGAGGTCATGGATGCCCCCATCCCCGGCTCGCTCGGATCCACCTACGGCGGGAACCCGGTGGCGTGCGCGGCGGCCCTTGCCGTGCTCGACGTGATCCAGGAGGAAGGGCTCCTCGCCCGCGCTGACCACATCGGGGAGGTCCTGATGCGCGAGCTCCGGGCCCTCGAGCGCACCTACCCCGTGATCGGCGATGTGCGGGGGCTGGGGGCGATGGTCGGGATCGAGCTCGTCCGCGACCGCAAGTCCCGCGAGCCGGCCCCTGAGGAGACGAAGCGCGTCCAAGGCGAGGCCCTGAAACGCGGGGTGATCTTCCCTACCGCTGGCCTGTACGGGAACGTGGTCCGATTCCTCGTGCCCCTCACGATCCCCGACGACGCCCTCCTTGAGGGGATCGCCGTCCTCGGGGAGGCGTTCGCCGCCGCGGCGAAGTAGCCCGCCCTGGGGTCCTGCGGCAGGGGAGGAACGGTCGGCGTGGCCGGCTCAGGGCAATGGCATGAACCGGTGCTGGTCGCGGAAGTGGTGCGCTTCCTTGCCCCCGCCCCGGCGGCGCTCATCGTGGACGCGACGGTCGGGACCGGGGGGCATGCGGAAGCTCTCCTCGCCCGAGGGGCGAGGGTGATCGGCATCGACCAGGATCCCGCAGCCCTCGACCGGGCCCGGGAGAGGCTGAGGCCGTACACGGATCGGGTTCAACTCCTCCCCGGGAACTTCCGCGATCTCCCCGCGCTCGTCCCGCCCGTTCCCCGAGTGGACGGGGTCCTGTTCGACCTCGGCGCATCATCGCTCCAGTTCGACTCCCCGGAGCGCGGGTTCTCCTTCCTGGCCGCCGGGCCATTGGACATGCGGATGGATCCCACCGCCCCTGTCACGGCCGCCGACCTCGTCAATCGCCTCCCGGAGGCGGAACTGGCCCGCATCCTCTGGGAGTACGGCGAGGAGCGGTACGCGCGGCGGATCGCGCGGGCGATCGTCCAGCAGCGGCCCCTTCGCACCACCACCGAGCTCGCCCGTCTCGTGGCGTGCCTCTACCCCCCCGGTCGCCACCGCATCCACCCCGCGACGCGGACGTTCCAGGCGCTGCGGATCGCGGTGAACGACGAGCTGGGGGCGCTCGAGGCGGGTCTCGCCGGGGCGGTGCGTCTTCTCGCCCCGGGCGGGGTTCTGTGTGTGATCTCGTTTCAGTCGCTTGAAGACCGGATCGTGAAGCACTTCCTCCGGCGGGAGGCCCTCACCGGGCGGCTGGAGGTCCTCACCAAGAAGCCGCTTCGGCCGGGGGAGGATGAGGTGGGCCGCAATCCTCGTGCCCGGTCGGCCAAGCTCCGCGCGGCGCGGGTGCGCGAGGTGGGCCCAGGCTTGGTCAGCTGTCCGTGATCGGGGCGGCGGCCCGTCCTACCCTCAGGGTGTGCGTCGGTCCAGGGCCAGAGTTCCGCACCCTCGGGAACGGGGTCGCCTTCGTAGCCCCGCCGGGGGAGGTGTGGTCCTCGTCATCGCGGTAGGGGCGCTCGTAGCGGGGCTTCTGTTCCTCTACCTGTGGCAAGGGGCGGTCCTGTCCGAGCTCCGGGCACAGCGGGCGCAGATCCTCCTCGAGCTCGAGGAGGTCGAGCGGGTGCGGCTCGACCTCGCCTACCAGGTGGACCGCGCCTACTCCCTGGACGAGGTCGCCCTCCGCGCCCGGGCGCTGGGGATGGTCCCGTTCGACGAGGAGCGCACCCGGTACCTCGTCCTCGAGGGGGGCAGCCATTAACCGCGCGGAGGCAGCGTTCCTCGTCCTCGGGCTGGGGGGGCTGGTCGTGGTCGGTCGCCTCGTCCAGCTCCAGGTGGTGGAACACGACCACTGGGCGACCGTGGCCCAACAGATCCAAGAGGACGTGCTCGAGATCCCCGCTCAGCGCGGCCCGATCTACGATCGAAACGGTGTTCCCCTCGCCTACGACGTCCCCGCCTACGAGATCGCGCTCGATGGCTACCTCCTCACCAAGCCCGAACTCCTGATCAGCCTCCTCGTCCGCGAGCTCGGGATGTCCTCGGAAGAGGCGAAGGACAAGGTGTACCGCACGGCGTACTTCACCTGGCTCGCGCGGGGGGTGGACTACGAGGTCGGGCAGAGGATCCGGGCCCAGGCGGAGAGTCTGGGGATCAAGGGCCTTCTCTTCTTCGACTCCTGGAAGCGGGCCTACCCGCAGGGGCCGTTGGCCCTGGCCGTGCTCGGGGTGGTGGGGGTGGATGGGAACGGGCTTGCCGGGATGGAACTCCTCTTCGACGAGGAGCTATCGGGCCGGCCGCGGCGGATGCGCCTCCTCCGCGGTCCTGGTGGGCAGATCTACGACCTATGGGAAGAGGATCCCGGCGCAGCGGGGAAGCCCCTTCACCTCACCCTCGATGCGCGCATCCAGTGGGTTTGCGAGCGGGAGGTCGCGCGCGGCATGGGGACGTACCCGGGGGCCGAGCGCGGGTTTGCCCTGGTGATGGACCCCGGCACGGGCGAGGTCCTCGCCCTCGCCCATGGCCCGGCGGTGGACCCGGCGCGCCCCGATCCGGCGCTCCTCCATCCGTGGTCGGTCACGCACGTGTTCGAGCCGGGGTCCGTGTTCAAGGCCCTCGTCGGCCTCGCAGCGTTCGACCAAGGCGTGACCGCCCCCGAGGAGTCCTTCTCCGGCGACTCGCCGATCCTCGTCCAAGGGGCCGCAGTGCAGAACGCCCGCGGGAAGAGCTACGGGACGATCACGTTCCGTCGGGCGATGGCGCAGTCCGTGAACACCGTGCTCGTCCAGGTGGCCCAGAGGCTGGGGACCGCGCGCACCCACGCCTACCTCGCCCGGATGGGGTTCGGCGAGAAGACGGGGATCGAGCTCCCCGGCGAGGTGAACGGGATCCTCAACCCGCCCGAGAAGTGGACCGAGCTCGACCTGGCCGTGACTTCATTCGGGCAAGGGATCGCCGTGACCGGGATCCAGCTCGGAGCAGCGTTTTCGGCGCTGGCGAACGGGGGGACCCTCTTCCGCCCGCGCCTCCTCCCCGGGCCGGCCGAGGTGCGGGGGCAGGTCGCCTCGCCCGACGCCTGTCGCACGATGCGCGAGGTCCTCCGCTACGCGGTGAACCCCGACCCGAACGGGGATCCCAGCCTCGGCACCGCCGCCGACGTCCCGGGGTTCGGGGTCGCGGGGAAGACGGGCACAGCCGAGATGGCCCTCCCCGGGAGGGGCTACGTCGCTGACCACGTCACAACCGGGATGGCCTCGTTCTTCCCGTGGGACGATCCGCAGTACATGGTCCTCGTCGTGTACCAGACCTCGACCAACCCCGAGTTCTGGAGTGGCTCGACCGCCGTCCCGAGCGTGGGGGAGATCGTGCGGGGGATGGCCCAGCTTGGGATCGTGCGCCCCTACGCCCCGACGACCGCGCTCGGCCGGTCCGGGTAGGTCAGGTAGAGGAGCCCTCCCCACCCATCCACGGCCCGCGCCACCGTCTCCAGCGCCAGCGCGGGCGTGTTGTTCTCCGCGGAGAGGTGGGCGAGGAGGACTTGCTCTAGCCCACTCCCCAGCAGGCGGATCGTCCGGCCGGTTTCCTCGTTCGCGAGATGCCCCTCCGGGCCGAGGATCCGTAGCTTCAGGGGCCACGGGTAGGGCCCGGCGAGGAGGAGGGGGACGTCGTGGTTTGCCTCCAGGGCCACCGTCTGGCACGTCGAAAGCGCGGAGAGAACGGTGTCCGTAATCTGCCCGAGGTCGGTGGCGATCCCGATCCGCGACCCGTTCGCCTCCAGCCTGAGCCCAACCGGCTCCCGCGCGTCATGGGGGATTGGGAACGGGAAGATGTGGATCCCCTCAAGCTCGATCCCTGGCCCGAGCGCGGTCCCCTCGATCCCCAGGGCCCGCAACGTGCCCGTGCTCGCCGCCACCCGCACCCCGCGCCGGAGGAGGGGATCGAGGCCCCGCACGTGATCCGCATGCTCGTGGGTGAGGAGGACCCACTTCAGCCCTGCGAGGCTCATCCCCGCCCGCGCGGAGCGGGCCTCGATCTCCCGCCAGGGGAGCCCAGCATCCACGAGAAGCGCCCCCCGGGGCCCCTCCACGAGGAGGACGTTCCCCGCGGATCCGCTTCCCAGCGCGCAGATTCTCAACCCTGGCTGCGCCCGTGCAGCGCGTCGAGGAGCTCGATCGGAACAGGGAACACGATCGTGGTCGCGTTCTCGGTGGAGATCTCCGACAGGGTCTGAAGATACCTGAGTTGAAGCGCCCCCGGGGCCTCGAGCATGATCGCCGCCGCCTCCCGCAGCTTCTCCGCAGCCTGGAACTCCCCTTCGGCGTTGATGACCTTGCTCCGCCGCTCCCGCTCCGCCTCCGCCTGCCGGGCAATCGCCCGCTGCATCTCGGTTGGGATCTTCACGTCCTTCACCTCGACCGTGCTCACCTTGATCCCCCACGGATCGGTGTGCTCGTCAATGATCTGTTGGAGCTCACGGTTCACCTTGTCCCGTTCGGAGAGGATGTCGTCCAGCTCTACCCTCCCGAGCACAGAACGGAGCGTGGTCATCGAGATCTGGCGGGTGGCCTCGATGAAGTCGAGGACCTCCACCACTGCCGCCTGGGGGTCCAGCACGCGGAAGTACACCACCGCGTTCACGCTGACGGGGACGTTGTCGCGGGTGATCACCTCCTGGGGCGGCACGTCGAGGGTGATCGTGCGCAGGTCCACCTTCACCATCTTGTCCACGATGGGAATGATGAGGAACAGCCCTGGCCCCTTCGCCCCGACGAGGCGGCCTAGGCGGAAGATGACCCCCCGCTCGTACTCCCGAACGACCTTGATCGCGCTAATTAGGAACAGCACGATCACCGCGATGATAATCCCTAGCGCCATGTTCATGATCCCCCCCTTGTCGCTCCCCGTGCGAAGAGCGCTGCTACGAGCCAGACAGCGAGGGTGACGATGAGCCCTCCCCGTCCCCGATTCCTTCCTTGCATACGGCATGATAGAGCCATAGGATGGGCTCTGTCAATCGCGAAAGGAGGGGAACGTGCGGACCCCGCTCGTGGCTGCGAACTGGAAGATGCACAAGACGATCCCCGAAGCGCGGGCCTATCTGGAGCGCCTGCTCGAGCTTGTGGGCCGCGAGGCTGGGGTGGAGGTGGTCGTGATCCCGTCCTTCACCTCCCTCCCCGCCGCCGCGGAGCTCCTCGCCGGGACGCCGCTCGGCCTCGGCGCGCAGGATGCCTATCCTGAACCTGCCGGCGCCTATACGGGCGAGGTGTCGGTGACCCAGGTGGCCGACGTCGGGGTCCACTACGTTTTGTGTGGGCACTCCGAGCGAAGGAACCTCTTCGGGGAGGGCGACGAACTTGTGGGCCGGAAGGTGCAGGCCGTGGTCGCCCATGGAATCACGCCGATCCTGTGCGTGGGGGAGACCCTGGACGAGCGCCGTGCCGGGGGGGTGTGGAAGGTCGTGGAGCGACAGCTGGAGAGAGGCGTCGCCGGGCTAAACGACAATCCGCGAGGGCTCGTGATCGCCTACGAGCCGGTGTGGGCAATCGGGACTGGCGTGGCGGCGCAGCCGTCCGATGCCCAAGCGATGGCGGCGCGGATCCGGGTCTGGCTCCGGAAGCGGTTTGGAGCTCGTGGCGATCGGGTCCGCATCCAGTACGGAGGATCCGTTAACACGGACAACGCGGGGGGGTTCCTCTCCCTCCCTGACGTGGACGGAGCCCTCGTGGGTGGGGCGTCCCTCGACCCCGACACATTCTGGGCGATCGCCCGCTCCGCCCACCGCTGAGCGGGAGCCACACCGCAGAGGCCATCACGGCCGTTCCCGATGGCTTCCCAACGGGATTCAGATCCCCCCGGCCCAGCTCCCCGGGGAGACCCGTCCTAACCACTCATCCAGGCTGCACCGGGTAGAGTCCCAGGACGTGGTGTAGATCCGGTGGCGTGAGGGCGGTGTGCCGTGCAGGTGGGCACGGCGGCCTTGACGAGAAGGCCACCGGAGGATTCCTTTGGAGCTATCTCAGTTTAGAAGGAGGAACCCAACCGATGGCCGATGTGAGGATCGCGCTTAGGGAGCTTCTGCGCAAGTACCGGGGCGACACGGAGGTGGACGCCCTCAACGAGGGCCTCGCCCTCCTCGTCCAGGAGCTGATGGAGGCGGAGGTGAAGGAGAAGACCCCCGGCCGAGCGGTACGAGCGAACGAAGAGCCGGCGAACGTACCGCAACGGGTACCGCCCAAGACGGTGGGACACTCGGGTGGGGTCGGTGACGCTCCGGATCCCCAAGGTCCGGCACGGGAGCTACTTCCCGGCCTTGCTTGAGCCCCGGCGGAGGACGGAGAAGGCACTGCTCTCGGTGGTCCAGGAGGCGTACGTCCACGGGGTGAGCACGCGGAAGGTGGACGACCTCGTCCGGGCCCTCGGGATCGACGGGATCTCCCGGAGCAAGGTGTCCAGGATCTGTGCCGCCCTCGACAAGCGGATGGAGGCGTTCCGCAACCGTCCCTTGACCGGGGAGTCCCCGTACGTGTGGTTGGATGCAACGGTGGTCAAGGTCCGGGAAGGGGGCCGGGTGGTGAACATGGCGGCGGTGGTCGCCGTGGGAGTGACCTCGACCGGAGAGCGAGAGGTCCTGGGGTTCGACGTGGGGGCTGCGGAGAGCTACGGGTTCTGGGTGTCGTTCCTGCGGGGACTCGCCAGCCAGGGACTCGCTGGGGTGAAGCTCGTGATCTCCGATGCGCACGTCGGCCTCAGGCAAGCCTTGTCCGAGGTTTTGGCGGGGGCCTCTTGGCAGCGGTGCCGGGTGCACTTCATGCGGAACCTGTTGGGGCTGGTCCCGCGGGGAGCGCAGCCACTGGTCGGGGCATGGGTGCGAACGATCTTCGCTCAGCCCGACCAAGAGGCAGCGCGGGAGCAGCTGGAGCTGGCCGGGAGTCTCGAGGGGAAGTACCCCAAGGCGGCGGATCTGCTCCGGGAGGCGGGGGAGGACGTGATCACGCACATGGCGTTCCCCCAGGCGCACTGGCGGAGGATCCACTCGACGAACGTCCTTGAACGGTTGCACCGCGAGATCAAGAGGAGATGCAACGTCGTGGGGATCTTCCCGAACGCACGGTCGACGCTCCGGCTGATCGGGGCGGTGCTAGAGGAGCAACAGGACGAGTGGCTGGCCGTGCGCCGCTACTTCAGCCTGGGGTCGATGGCGGTTCGCTACCGGGGCTCCCCGAAGGACCCGGAAGTCCCCGCTCTGGAGGTCCCGAAGGAGGTGATCGCCGTCTAGCTCGTCACTACCGACGAGGAACCCAATCTCCACCACTTGACGGGACGTGACCCTACTCCTCGTGGTTGAACCTGATCGAGGTATTGTTCAACCTGGTACAGGCAAAGGTCCTGTGCCGGGGATGTTTCCATCTAAGGAGACGTTAGTCAAGAAGACCCTGGAGTACATCGACCAGTTCAACCAGGAGGGGAACTTCTTCCAGTGGACCAAGCCGGCGGAGGTCGTCTCCCGTTTAATCATCCGACGCGATACTAGCCTTCTTGTTCCTCTAGCACTAGCGTCCAGATGCGCTTGAGCGGTAGCTCGGACTGGATCTCTGGGCTCAGTCTTTCATATGTACGGTAGATGGCTTGGACGAGGTCCGACTGGTCCCATAGCGAGATCGAGAACGCATGTTGCCGTGCCTCGCGCAGCGCTTCAGTGGTGAACCCACTCCACGAGACGAGGAGCCCCTGGGTCGCCCTGAAGCTCGACATCGTCCCCTGCAGGGCACGCAAGACGGTGACGCCGGTGGGCTCTTCCGTTGCCTTGACCTGGACACACAGCACGGGCTGGTCGAGCCCAAGTGGCCCACGCCCAGCCAGGATGTCCACTCCTCGGTCAGGCCCTGGGGGGGACACGGTACCTTTGAACCCTTCTGCCTCCAGAATGGCGGCGACGAGCCGCGTCATGTCGTGACCGGTGAAGTGCTTGCGCACGTAGGCGATAATCTGGTCGTGGGCAGCCTGAGCGATGTCCAGGATTGGCGCTTCCTCGTCCGTCGGGAATTTCCCCTCGGCAACCAACCCGGGGTCCGCCTTCCCCGCGAGCACAGCCGCCACCCTTGCTTCCGCATCATTGCGACTGATCCGGCACACGGTCATGAACGCACGGAATGAGTAGAGAAGGTCTTGTCCGAAGGCCGATCGGGGCACCGTGCGCTCCCAGCTGACCTGCCGGATGTGGCGCATTTCTTCACCGAGCCTCCGATATTCGTACGGTCCCTGAACACGACCAAGCGCGATCTGCCCGGGGCGAGTTTTGCGCGGCAGGACGACGATATCGCCCACCGTCATCTCTTCCCGAAATGCCCACAGCTGCCGGGCCAGGTTCGCGGCTCGGTGGATCGAGGCTTCTGGATCGGCTGCCTGCAGTGTGGCTACCAGGTCCTCCAGCGTCCGGAACTCGTTGAGGTCGCCCACGTCCCGAAAGCCAATGATCGCCAGGCCTTCCGAAAGAGCCATCTCCTCGTCCTCTCCGTGGACCCCTGCACGAGCTAACCACACCGGCCTCGCTGTCAATTCCTTCGCCATAGCTCCTCTCTCCCCTTATGATACAACGCGAACGTGGGCGAAGGCCTGTCTTACCCCCTATTAGCCGCCAATTCTTCGTCGGCTGCCCCGTTTTGGGGGCAGCGCTTTAGTTTTAGTGTTCCATGAGGTCATAGCATGGCTTCACTGTTGGGGCTTCTTGGCTTGGGTGATGCTGGAACTAGCCACGCTGATCGTGGGTACGCGACGCCAGGTCACGTCCCGTCAAGTGGTGGAGATTGGGTTCCTCGTCGGTTGTGACGAGCTAGACGGCGATCACCTCCTTCGGGACCTCCAGAACAAGGACTTCGAGCTCCTCTGGGGAGCTCCCGTAGAGGGCGGCACAGATCCTGGACACCTCGCTCCGGGAGATCCCGTCGATCCCGAGGGCCCGGACAATGTCGTCCACCTTCCGCGTGCTCACCCCGTGGACGTACGCCTCCTGGACCACCGAGAGCAGTGCCTCCTCCATCTACACCACGTCCTGGGACTCTACCCCGTTTTTGCCTTTCAGAATAGGTTATGGGAGAAGATGATCTCGCCGGCGCGGAGCGTGGCCCCAACGGTGAGGTCCGGGTCCAGGAGGACGAGGTCGGCCGTCGCCCCCACGGCAAGGGCCCCTCTCTCGCCACCGATCCCGAGGACATGCGCTGGGTTCGCGGTGACGAGGGAGAGGGCATCCTCAAGGGGGAGGTTCGCGAACCGGATCGCGTTCCGGATCGCCCGGTCGAGCGTGAGGGCCGACCCGGCGAGGGTCCCATCGGCAAGGCGGACCTCCCCGTGCTGCAGCCGGACCTCCCGGTTCGCGAAGCGCCACCTCCCATCCGGCATCCCCGCAGCGGATGTGGCGTCGGTCACCAAGCACAGCCGGTGGAGGTCCCCCCGCCCGCGGAGGAACTCGACCACAAGGTGGACGAACGCCGGATGGACGTGGACCCCGTCGCAGATGAGCTCGAGCGAGGCCGCGGAAAGGAGCGCTGCCCCCACACACCCTGGACCCCGATGGTGAAGCCCACCCATCGCGTTCCCGAGGTGGGTGACATGATGTGCCCCATGGCGAAGAGCGACGGACGCCTGTTCGTACGTGGCGGCGGTGTGGCCGATCGCAGGGACGGCCCCGATCCCTTGGATCTCGGCGACGAGGTCGAGCGCCCCGGGGAGCTCGGGGGCGAACGTGACGACCCTGACCTCGGTCTCGAACCCCGCGACGAGCTTCCGGAACGCCTCCCGACTCGGTGGGAGGAACCCCTCCGGATCGAGGGCGCCCGCCTTCTCCGGGTTGAGGAACGGCCCCTCGAGATGAACCCCCAGGATCCCCGGCACGCCGGCGAGGGCGGCGATCGCCTTCCGCATCCGCTCCACGGGGGCAGACGCGATCGTGGCGAGGAGCCCCGTCGTCCCGTGCCCGGCGTGGAACCGCACGATCGCCTGCGCAGCCTCCGGGTCCCCATCCGCGAAATCGGCTCCCGCCCCACCGTGAACGTGGAGATCGAGGAACCCCGGGGCGAGGTACCGGCCGTCGGCATCGAGCACGCGGGTCCCCGGCGCCTTCACCTCGCCCAGGGCGGCGATCTTCCCCTCGCGGACGAGACAGTCCCCGTCACGGACTCCGGACGGGAAAACGAGCCGCGCCCCCCGGATGAGGAGGCCCGCCCTCGCCATGTCAGCCCCGCCTCAGCCGGGGCGGCGGACGACGAGCCGGGTGTAGTCGCGGACGGAGGCGAACTCCTCCACGGCGAGGGTCGCCCCGATCAGCTCCTCGCGCTCTCGCTCGGGGAGCGCGTCCCCTACGTTGGCCCGGAACTTGGCGAGGAGTTCGGCATCGGAGAGGGGTCGCTCCGGCTCCCCCTTGGCGAAATCCTCCACCCGGCGGAAGCTCCGCCCGTCGGCGAGGGCGATCGTCACGATCGCCCGCTTCACTTTGGGGAACAGGGCGTCGATCTCGGGGTTCTTTACGACCTTAATCTTCCCAAGGAGCTCCCGCACGAGGGGGTCGCCGAGCGCCTCCGCGGTGAAGTCACTGGGGAGGACGTTCCCCTTGGCCAGGGCGACGGCGATGCAGTAGGGGAGGGAATGATCCGCCGTCTCCTTCGTCGTAGGATGGTACTTCTCCGGGTCGGAGAGGATGTCCGCCCCGCGGGCCGTCGTCTCCACGAGCACGGAGGCCACCGCGCGCGGTTCGATGGCGTGTTCGGCGCGCAGGGCCAACACGGCGGTGATCGGCTGGTGGGTAAGGGCCTCGGTGGGAAACGCCTTGTAGGCGCACTCGGTGATGAGGAACTTCTGCCCGAGGCCGGAAACGAGCGCCTCCGGGTCCCACTTCACAGTGTGAAGGACCTGGAACAGGCCCTCCTTGCCCTCGAACACCTCCCCTGGACCGGTGTACCCCTCCGCGGCCAGGAGCGCTGCCCGCACCCCGGCCTCCACGGCCAGCGGGTCCGCCGCGTTCTTCATGTTCGTAAGCTTGCCCGCCACGACTCCCCCGAGGGTGAAGTGGCTCGACCCGGAGATCCCCACCGCAGCCACGAGCTCGTCCAGGGAGAGGCCGAGCATCCTCCCCGCGACAAGGGGGCTAGCGAACTGGGTCAGGCTGGCGTGGTGCCACCCCACCTCGCGGATCCCGGGGTGGGCAGCGAGGCAGAGCCGCATCTCGAGCTCGTAGGCGAGGACAATCCCCACGAGGAGGTCCTTCCCAGTGAGGCCGCGCACCTCAGCCGGGGCCAGCGCGGCGGGGATGAGGTCCGAGGGGTGGGACGGGTCCTGCTTCCAGTAGATGTCGTTGTAGTCGAGGGCCCGAATGAGGAGGGAGTTCATGAGCGCGGCGAGGGGGAGGTTGGTACGGGTCCCGTAGCCAAGGACGGTCGCCTGGCCCGCCCCCCCGAGCTTTCCCACGTAGCGATGGGCGGCCTCCGTGTCCGGGAGGCCTTGGGCGGCGAGCGCACACCCGATCGAATCGAGGAGGAACCGCTTCGCCTCCGAGCGCGCTGCGGCGGGGATGTCCCCGTAGCGGAGCTCACGAGCGAACCGGGCCAGCTGGCGGCTGATCGTGTCCATGATCCCTCCTACTGGGAAGCGGCGGCGATCGCTTCGGCCATCGCGTCGGTGGAGGACGTCCCGCCCATGTCGTAGGTGCGCACCTTCCCCTCGGCGAGGACCCGCGCCACGGCCCGCTCGATCCTCGCCGCCCGCTCCCCCTCGCCCAGCCAGTCCAGCATCATCTTCCCGGCGAGGATGGACGCGATCGGATTCACCTTGTGCTGCCCCGTGTACTTGGGGGCCGAACCGTGGGTCGGCTCAAATACCCCGAGCTCGTCCCCGATGTTCCCCGAACAGCCGAACCCAAGCCCGCCCACCATCTGGGCGCACAGGTCGGAGATGATGTCCCCGTAAAGGTTTGGAGCGACGAGGACGTCGTAGTTGAACGGGTTCTTGAGGAGCCACATGCACAGGGCATCGATGTTGGCGTGGTCGAACGCGATCTCGGGGTAGTCGGCCGCTACTGCCCGCGTCACCTCAAGGAACAGGCCGTCCGTGGCCCGCACCACGTTCGCCTTGTGGACCGCGGTGACCTTCTTCCGCCCGTGCGCCCGGGCGAACTCGAACGCGGCGCGAGCGATCCTCTCCGATCCGCGACGGGTGTTGATCTTGCAGGAGATCGCGTACGCGTCGGGCGGGAGGTCCCGGAACGGGGCGAACGGCTTCGCCAGCCTGTTGAGGGTCTGCGCAAGCTCAGTCGGAACGGGCCGGAACTCGACCCCCGCGTAGAGGTCCTCCGTGTTCTCCCGGAACACGACGAGGTCGATCCCCTCCCGGTAGTTGAGGGGGCTCCCGGGGTACGCCTTGCATGGCCTCAGGCACACGTAGAGATCGAACAGTTGGCGCATGCGCACGATCGGCGACCGGTAGGTGAGGCCCTTGCCGCGCAGGGCCGGGGAGAGCTCCGCCTCCGCCTCCGCGGCGGGCTTGGACGTGATCGCCCCGAACAAGGCGGCGTCCACCGTGTGGAGAAGGTTGATCGTTCGCTGCGGGAAAGGATCCCCCTCCTCGCACCAGAACCGCCACCCCACATCGCCAGGGATGTACTCAGCATCGAACCCCACAGCATCGAGGACGAGGCGGGCCGCCCCGAGCACCTCGGGCCCAATGCCATCCCCGGGAAGGTACGCGATTCGGAACTTGGCCATTCATGCCTCCTTGGCGAGTTGGCCCCTCAGGTAGGGGATGAGTCCACCGGCGGCGAGGATCTCCTGCACCACACCGGGGAGGGGCGGGAACGGGTACTCCTTCCCGCGGTGGATGAGCACCCCCCGCTCGGGATCGATCTCCACCCTGTCTCCAGACTGGATCACATCCACCGCGTCCGGGATCTCCAGGACGAGGAGGCCGGAGTTGATCGCGTTGCGGAAGAAGATCCGCGCGAACCCCTTCGCCACCACGGCTCCCACCCCAGCCGCGACGAGGCACGTCGCCGCCTGCTCCCGGGATGAACCGCACCCGAAGTTGCGGCCGCCCACGATCACGTCCCCCGGCTTCACCTCCCGCGCGAACGAGGGGTCAAGGTCCTCCAGGGCGTGCTTCGCCATCTCCGCGGGCTCCATCCGCGCGTAGGTGTACCGCCCGGGGAAGATGACGTCCGTATTCACGTTGTCCCCGTACTTCCAGGCGCGTCCAGCGATCATCTCTCCTCCTCCAGAAGCCGCCGGGGGTCGGTGATCCTCCCGGTCACGGCCGCCGCCGCGGCCACCGCCGGAGAACCAAGGTACAGCTCAGCATCCGGTGACCCCATCCGTCCCTTGAAGTTCCGGTTCGAGGTCGCCAGGCCGACCTCACCGGGGGCGAGGACGCCCTCGTGGGCCCCGAGGCACGGTCCACAGCCGGGGTTGAGGACGAGGGCCCCTGCCTCGGCGAACAGGGCGAGCAGGCCCTCCTCGGCAGCCTGGATCCACACCTCGCGGGATGCGGGTACGATGAGCATCCGCACCCCCTCCGCCACCGGCTGGCCGGCCATCACCTCCGCCGCCAGGCGCAGGTCGTCGATCCGACCGTTCGTGCACGTGCCGATCACCACCTGGTCCACCCTCTTCCCCGCAACCTGCGAGATCGGCACCACATGGTCCACGTCCGGCGGGCACGCCACCTGGGGCTCAAGCCGGCTCACGTCGAACCGGATCGTGTCCTGGTAACGGGCGTCGGGATCGGGGTAGACGGGGGTGAAGGTACGGTCGGTGCGCGCCGCGAGGTAGCCAAACGTGATCTCATCCGGGGCGAAGAACGCGTTCTTGGCCCCCATCTCCGCGGCCATGTTCGTGATCACCATCCGGTCGGGGACCGTCATCCGCGCGACGAGGGAGCCCGTGAACTCCACGGACTGGTAGAGGGCGCCGTCGGCGCCAAGCTTTCCGATCACGTGGAGGATCACGTCCTTGGCGGTGACGAGCTCGGAAAGGGTTCCATCGAGCTCGATGCGGAGGCTCGTCGGGACCTTGAGCCACAGCTCCCCGGTCGCCCACAGGGCGGCCATCTCCGAGCGGCCGATCCCGGCGGAGAACGCCCCCACCGCGCCGTAGGTCGGGGTATGGGAGTCCGCCCCCAGCACGAGGTCCCCCGGCCCGGCCAACCCCTCCTCCACCACCACCTGGTGGCACACCCCGCGCCCAACGTCGTAGAACCGGATCCCCTGCTCGCGCACGAACTCCCGGATCTCCTTATGGTTCTCGGCGTACTCCACGCTCGCGGCGGGCACGACGTGGTCGAGGATGACCACGAACTTCTCCGGCTCCTTGACCCGCTTCCGGCCGATCTTCCCGAACAGCTTGGCGATCGCCGCCGTGTTGTCGTGGGACATCCCCAGGTCCGGCCGCACGGTCACGATCTGCCCCGGCTCCACCGCAGCGAGGCCTGCCTTCTGGGCGAGGATCTTCTCGGCGAACGTCTTTCCCACCGTGCCTCCTTTACGGAATCGCGTCGAACGTGATGAAATCCGCGTGATGGACCACCGCCCCCTCGGAGGAACGGGGGTAGGGGTCCCCTTCCTTGGAGTGGACCGCGATGATGTGCACCACCTCCGGGGGGAGCCCCGCCGCGTAGGCGAGGGCCGCTCCGGAGAACGGATGGCGGAGGGCCTTCCCCGACCGGGACTTCTGGAACACTCCTCCCACCTCCTCCACCTCGACGAGCTTCCCCACGTCGTGGAGGAGGGCCCCCGCGAGGAGGACGTCCCGGTTCAGGGGGACGCGGCCCCCGAACACGTCCTGAAACGTGTCGCAAGCGGCGCGGGCGATCCGCGTCACGGCGCGCACGTGCTCGACGTAGCTCACCCCCGACGCCTTGAGGAGGGTGAACGGGATCCGCACCATGTCTTCCGGCTCCCATCCCCCCTCGGCGAGGGCACGGGTGTAGGTGGCGAGCACCCCCTCCCGCAGGGCTCGATCCTCGATCCACCCCACCTCCGGCAGGAGCCTTTGCAGTTCATCGGTCATTGCCATCCCTCCACCTTCCGCACCACGTCGATCACCGTTCCATCGCGCCACTGAATCACGCCCACAACCTCGTCCCCGAACAGGGGCTTCTTCCCCGCCCCCACGAGTCGCTCCGCTTCCTCCTTCATCTCGGTGAGGGTTCGCACGGGGAGCCCTGCCCGGCGGAGGTCGGCGGCGAGGTCGGCCCGACGGGGGTTCACGGCGATCCCGCGCTCGGTGACCACGAGGTCGATCACCTCCCCCGGGGTGGTGACGGTGGTCACCTGGTCCCGGATCATCGGCACCCGCCCCCGCAGGGTGGGGAGGGTGATCACCGTCACCCCCGCCCCGCTCGCCACGTCCTGGTGCCCCCCGATCCCGTGGAGGAGCTGCCCATCGGAATGGGTGTTCACATTCACGTTGAACTCGAGGTCCACCTCGGTCCCCCCCAGGAACGCGAAGTCGAGCATGTAGGTGGCACACCCAAGCGAGTTGTAGTCCGCGTAGAACCCAGGGGTCATCGGCTGATGGCGGGGGTGCGTGCGGTGGGAGGCGATCGCCTCCTCGTCGAACGCCTGCCCATCGAGGATCGTCCCCACGAGGCCCTCGTTGAGCATCGCCACGAGGTAGCGCGTTGTCCCGCCGATCGCGAACGCGGCCCGGACTCCGGTCGCCCTCATCCGGCGGGTGAGGAGCTCGAGGGCGGCGAGCGAGATCCCCCCCGCGCCGGCTTGGAACCCCATCCCGTTCCGCACCAGTCCTGCCGCTTCCACCGCCCGCACCGCGAGGTCGGCGATCTTGAGCTGGGTTGGGGAGCGGGTGATGCGGAGGGTGCCCGTGACGATTCCCGCCGGATCGCCCACCTGATCGACCACCACCACCTGGTCCACGTACCCCTGTTCGATCGTGGGCGGGACGGCGGGGTAGGGGGCGAGATGGTCGGTGACGACCACCGCGTGATCGGCGCACCAGGAATCGATGACCGAGAACGAGATCGGGCCGCAGGCGTGAGGACCGTTGATCCCATTCGCGTTCCCGTAGGGGTCGGCCTCGGAGGCGGCGATGAACGCGACGTCGATCCCCACCTCACCGCACGCCACCGCCCGCCAGCGGCCGCCGTGGGAACGGAGGATCGGGGGTTCACGCAGCTTCCCGCCCTGCGAGACGAACGCCCCGATCGGGCCGTTCAGCGAGCCCTCGATCCGGGTGAGGACCCCCTCCTGGATGTAGCGGACGAGGGGCTCGTGGCAGGGGAAGAGGGCGGTGGCGAACAGCCTCAGGTCCCCGATCCCCAGCTGGGTACAGGCATCGACGACCTGGAGGACGAGCCGGTCCCCATCGCGGAAGCAGTGGTGGAAGGAGATCGTCATCCCATCGCGGAGGCCAGAGCGGCGGATGGCCTCCTCCAGGGACGGGGCGACCTTGTCCGCCCCGGGGCGGATCGTCTTCAGCGGCCCCCCGGCCCGACGGCCCGCGGGGACGGTGACGAACGCCCCTTGATACGGCCGCAGCGGCCGCCCGCCCAGCTCCTCCGGGATCTCCCGTCCGAGTGCGTTAGTCGGCATCGTTCCCCTCCCCGACCTGGGCGAGGATCCTCTTCGCCCGCTCGAGCACCGGGCGATCGATCATCCGCCCCTGGTAGGCGATCACCCCGCGCCCCTCCTTCGCAGCGACCGCCGCCGCTTCCACCGCCCCGCGCGCCCACGCCACTTCCTCGGCGCTGGGGGCGAACGCCCCGTGGACGGTCCCGATCTGGAGGGGATGGATGACCCCCTTCCCGTCGAACCCGAGGTCCCGCGCCCGTTGCGCCTCCTCACGGAGCCCCGCCTCGTCCTCCACGTTCGGGTACACGGTGTCCGATGCCTGGACCCCGGATGCCTTGGCGGAAGCGACGAGCTGGGAGCGCGCCCAGAGGAGGGTCTCCCACGACCGCCGCGCCCCCACCTCGCGCGTGTAGTCCTCGGCGCCGAACGCGAGGCAGGCCACCCGCTCCGAAGCCCGGGCGATGTCCGCGGCAGTGAGCACCCCCCGCGGCGACTCGATGATCGGCATAATCCACAACGGCCACGGGACGGAGTACGCCGCCTCGAGCGAGGTAAGGAGGTCGGCGAGCGCGAGCACCTGGGCTGGGTCCTCGGCCTTGGGGAGGCAGATCCCGTGAGGGCGACTCCCCACGACGAGGGCGAGGTCATCCGCTCCCCCTGCGTCGAGGGGGTTGATGCGGACCCACAGCTCCGTTCGCCCGAAGTCCATCGTGGCGAGGACCCGGCGCACGAGGAACCGGGCGCTGTCCTTCTCGGGGAGGGCCACGGCGTCCTCCAGGTCGAGGAGGAGGCAATCCGGCCCGAATGAGTCCGCAAACGCGAGCAGCCGCGCTCCTCCGCCGGGCACGTAGAGGCGGCTCCGCCGGAGTCGGGAGCGGGATGTGGGCGTGCGGTCCACGACCGGGAGGGAAGACCGGAACGGTTCCTCGCTCCCCAGCGACCGGGCGAGCGCTGCCTCCAGCCGGGCGAGGATGACGTGGTCGTACGCCCCCTCCTCCCCGATCTCCACGTGGGCTCCGTCCACCCCGTACCCACGGAGGGCCTGGCGGATCAACGTTACGACGTGTTCCTCGTACATGGGGCCGGTCCTCGTCCGCACGGAGACCGTGAGGCGACCCGCGGGCCGCACCCGGACGAGAGCATCGGACCGATCCTCCGTTCCCGCGCTCGCTTCTTGAGTGGGACGCATTTCACCTACCTCCCGCTTCCACGCCCGGCCCGGGGGCTCCCCGGGACCGCAACAGGGGAAATGGCACTGCCCCGCGTCCTTCCCCAACCTCAGTCGTTACTAGATTGTACGCCCTCCGGGAACGAGGGGCACGGCGGAGGAAGGGGACACGGGCCACCCTCGCTGGCAGGTGCCGGCCGTTATAATGGCCCAACTTGACGAGGAGGTGGGCGATGGAGAAATGGGAATGCACCGTATGTGGGTGGATCTACGACCCAGCCAAGGGCGATCCGAGCCAGGGCATTTCGCCCGGGACGGCGTTTGAGGATCTCCCCGAGGATTGGCTGTGCCCGGAGTGTGGTGCCCCGAAGGACATGTTCGAGCTCGTGGGCTAATGGCGTTCGTCGTGGTGGGTGGGGGGGTGGCCGGGTTCACCGCGGCCCGCACGGTGCGGTCCCTCGAGCCGGGGGCGGAGATCACGGTCGTCGAGGCCGAACCGGCCCCGTACTACCTGCGCCCTGGGTTGATCGAGGTCCTCGCCGGGCGGAAGACCCTTGCGGAGATCACCCCGTTCCCGCGGGCGTGGTTCGAGCACCGACGGATCGCCTTCCGGTCGGGGGTTGCCGCGGTCCGCCTCGACCCGAGGCCGCACCGGCTGCGCCTCTCCTCGGGCGAAGAGCTCGCCTACGATCGGCTCCTCCTCGCCTGTGGGGCGGAGGCGGTTCAGCCGGAGGTGCCGGGCGTGCACCTTGCGGGCGTGTTCACCCTCCGCTCGGCAGCGGACGCGGAGCGGATCCGGACGAGGGCCGAGGCGGTCGCGGCCGCAGCCGTCATCGGGGGCGGGTGGCTGGGGATCGAAGTCGCCCGCGCCCTGCACGACCTCGGCCTCGCGGTGACGCTCCTCGAGCGAGGGGCGTGGCTCCTCAACCGGCAGCTCGACGAGGGCGCGGCTCGTATCCTGACGGGGATCCTCGCCGACCAGGGGATTGAGGTCCGCGTCCGGGCGGCGTGCGCAGCGGTGCTGGGGACGACGGAGGTGACCGGGGTTCTCCTCGCGGACGGGAGTGAGATCCGTGCCGGGCTCGTGGTCGCCGCGGCCGGGGTTCGACCTCGGATCGCGCTCGCGGCCGAAGCGGGGCTGGCCACCGGCCGGGGGGTGATCGTGGACGATCACCTCTCTACGTCGGACCCCGACGTTTTCGCCGCGGGCGATGTCGCGGAATGGCGAGGCCACGTATACGGGATCGTCCCTGCCGCGCGGGACCAGGGCGAGGTCGCGGCGCGGAACATGGTCCAGCCGCGCTCGGTTCAGTACCCGGGAACCCCCCCCTCGAACAAGCTCAAGGTGGCCGGGGTGGACCTCCTCTGCCTGGGCAATACCCAGCCCCAGGGCGGGGCGCTCCGCGAGATGCGTCACGCCGATCCGGTGGCCGGGCGGTACGTGAAGTTCGTCCTCGGTGAGGATGGGGAGCTCGTCGGCGCGATCCTCCTCGGCGCCGCTGACCTCGCGAGGCCGGTGGAGGAACTCGCCCAGGCCGGGGTCCCCGCCGAGGACGATCTGAAGCTCCTCCTCGCGTCCTAGCGCGGACCGACGGCCCGGCCCATCGGGGGGACGCCCACCCGCGGCCTCCATGGATTCACCACAACCGTGAACGGAGCGCTCCACACGGGCCGGGCAACCTCGTACCCTGACCAAGGAAGGAGGCACGATGAGGAAACAGACGAAGAGGGCAGCGGTGGGCCTGGTGGCCCTGGTAGCGGTAGCGATGGTGACGTTCGCGGTCTTCGCCCAGACCGATTCCGGAACCGCAGTCTCCGAGTCGAAGGGGTTGCTCGCGAGGGTGGCAGCGAACCTGGGGGTGAGCGTGGACGAGCTCGTGGCGGCGTTCACGACCACCCGCCTGGAGATGATTGACGAGGCGCTGGCCGCCGGGGAGATCACCGCGGAGCAGGCCCAGGCGATGAAGGAGCGGATCGAGGCCCGTCAGGCGCTGCGCGACGTGCTCGCCGCGGCGATCGAGGACGGGACAATCACCCGCGATCAGCTGGCCCTCCTCCGCGGGCAGCCGGACCGGGGGCCCTGGAAGATGAGGGACCGGCGGATGGATCGGGACTGCCGGTAGCGGAGGCGCGGGGACAGGGCCGATCAGCCCCCCTGGTTGAGCGCGGCGCGGTAGAGCTCGCAGTACTCCCGCACCATCCGCCGCGTGGAGAAGCGAGGGGCGATGGTCCTGATCGCTTCCTTCATCACCCGCACGAACCGATGAGGGATCTCGTCGGGGCCACGGTCGTAGTAGAGCGGGACCACCTCCCGCTCCAGTAGCTGGTACAGGGCGTCGGCATCGGCGGCGGTGCGGTCGCCGGGGATTCCGTCCCCTCCGAACGCCCACCCGTTCGTCCCGGTGTACCCCTCGGGCCACCACCCATCGAGGATGGATAAGACGGGGACGCCGTTCACGGACGACTTCATCCCGCTCGTCCCGCTCGCCTCGAGCGGTGGGAGGGGGGTGTTGAGCCACACGTCCACCCCCGCCACGAGGTACTTGGCGAGGTGCTGGTCGTACTCCGCCACGAACGCGATCCGGCCGGCGAACCGGGGGTCGAGGGCCAGGCGGTACACCTGCTGGATGAGGCGCTTCCCCTCGAGATCAGCGGGGTGGGCCTTGCCGGAGAAAACGAGCTGCACGGGCCGGAGGGGATCGGCGAGGAGCCGCTGCAACCGGTCAAGGTCGTGGAGGATGAGGGTCGGCCGCTTGTATGCGGTGAACCGGCGGGCGAACCCGACGGTGAGGACGTGTGGATCGAGGAGGGTGCCGGCGGCGATGAGGCTCGCTGCGCTCGTCGTCCCACTCTGCCAGCGGCGGCGAGCCCGGGCGTCGATCTCCGCGATGAGCGCGTTCTTCCGCTCCTCGTGGACCCGCCACAGTTCCTCGTCCGGGATCCCCTCCACCCCCTCCCAGGCCGCGGGGTCGTCGGGCCGCTCCCGCCACGCCGGGCCGAGGTAACGATCGAACAGGGCTTGGACCCGCAATGGCTCGCTCCACGTTGCGAGGTGGACTCCGTTCGTGATGGCGCGGATCGGCACGGCCGTGTCGTCCCACCGCACGCCTGACCACATCCCGCTCGCCACCGCAGCATGACGTCGGCTGACGGCGTTCGTGGTATGGCTCAGGCGCATCGCGAACGCGGTCATGTTGAACCCCGCTCCGGGATCGGCCGGGTCAAGCCCGAGGGCGAGGACACCATCGCGGGGGATCCCGGACCGCTCGCAGTACGGCAGGAGGTACCTCTCGACCAGCGGGAACGGGAAGAGGTCGGTCCCCGCCCGGAGGGGGGTGTGCGTGGTGAACACCGTTGTCCCCCGCACCGTGGAAACGGCCTCCGACCAGCTCATCCCTCCGGCGGTGTGGGCCGCCAACCGTTCCAGAGAGGCGAACGCGGGATGCCCCTCGTTCAGGTGCACAGCCGCCGGGGTCTCCCCCAACGCGCGCAGGGCCTGCATCCCTCCGATTCCGAGCACGATCTCCTGGCGGAGCCGTTGCTCGATGTCCGCGGTGTACAGATCGTGGGAGATCGCCCGATCCCACGGCTGGTTCTGTGCAAGATCGGTGGTGAGGAGGTAGAGGGGGATCCGCCCGACCATCGTCCGCCATACCCCAATGTAGATTGGGGGATCGAAGAGGGGAACGGGGACGAGGAGCGCGTTCCCCTCCCGGTCGGCGGCGCGACGGAGCGGGTAGGCGGAGGTGTCGAAGGGCTCGCGGATCTCCTCCTGCCACCCATCGTCGCGGAGCCGCTGGCGGACGTAGCCGTGGGAGTAGATGAGCCCCACCCCGACCAGCGGGAGCCCGAGGTCGCTCGCCTCCTTGAGGGTATCCCCGGCGAGGATCCCCAGCCCGCCTGCGTAGACGGGGAGGGAGACGTGAACCCCGAACTCCGCGGAGAAGTAGGCCACCGACCCCGGCGATGCCTCGGGGTGGCCGGGGAACCCGCGCGGCGGGGTCCCGGTCTCGCGGCGAAACTGCTCCATCACCCGGTCGTAGAGGGCAAGGAATGCCGCATCGCCGGCGGCCCTCTCGAGCGCCTCCGGGGAGATCAGGCTCAGGATTCGCACGGGGTTGTGCCCGCTCTCGCGGTACGCCTGGAGGTCGAGGGCCCGCCAGAGCTCCCTCGCCTCGGGGTGCCAGCTCCACCACAGGTTGTAGGCAAGATCGGCCAGGCCGCCGATGCGTGCCGGCAAGTTGGGGATTGGATCGTTCTCCATCTTGAGCTGGATTGTAGCCCCGCCCGCACGAGACCCCCACACCGAGAGTTGTGTTTGTGGGAACTGCACCCTATCATGACGGACCGACGGGAGAACGGACGATGGGGGATCGCGAGGTGCGCATCGTGGACGGGGAGCCGACCTTGCTCACAGAGCAAGACCTGTGGCTGTTCGCCGAGGGGACCCACACCCGGCTGTACGAGGTCCTTGGCGCCCACCCAATCACCGTCGAGGGGAAGGCGGGGACCCTGTTCGCGGTGTGGGCCCCCGATGCGGAGGCAGTGTCCGTGGTCGGCGACTTCAACCGGTGGGACCCGGAGCGCCACCGGATGCGACCCCACCGACAGTCAGGGATCTGGGAGTGCTTCGTCCCCGGTGTTGGCCCGGGCGCCCTCTACAAGTACCACCTCACCTCACGCCATGGCCCGCGCCTCCTCAAGGCCGATCCGTTCGCGTTCCATTCCGAGGTCCCCCCCCGATCAGCGTCGGTGGTGTGGGATCTCGCTTACCGGTGGGGGGACTCCGCCTGGCTCCAGGTGCGGGGCGAGCGCAATGCCCTGGGCGCCCCGATCTCCATCTACGAGCTCCATCTCGGCTCCTGGCAGCGCACCGAGGATGGGCGCTACCTCACGTACCGCGAGCTCGCACCGCGGCTGGCGGCCTACCTCGAGGAGCTCGGGTTCACCCACGTCGAGTTCCTCCCCGTGATGGAGCACCCGTTCTATGGGTCGTGGGGGTACCAGATCACGGGCTACTTCGCCCCCACCTCGCGCTACGGGACGCCCCAGGACTTCATGTACCTCGTCGATTACCTTCATCAGAAGGGGATCGGGGTGATCCTCGATTGGGTCCCGTCCCACTTCGCCACGGATGGCCATGGGCTCGGGCAGTTCGATGGATCACACCTCTACGAGCACGCCGACCCCCGCCGCGGGATCCATCCCGACTGGGGAAGCTTCACCTTCAACTACAACCGGCACGAGGTGCGGAGTTTCCTCCTCTCCAGCGCCCTGTTTTGGCTCGAACAGTACCACGCGGATGGGCTACGGCTGGATGCGGTCGCCTCGATGCTCTACCTCGACTACTCCCGCGCGACGGGGGAGTGGATCCCCAACGAGCAAGGGGGACGGGAGGACCTCGCCGCAATCGCGTTCCTGCGCAAGCTGAACGAGGAGGTGTACCGCCAGTTCCCTGACGTGCAGACGATCGCCGAGGAATCCACCGCCTGGCCGATGGTGTCCCGTCCCACCTCGCTCGGGGGGCTCGGGTTCGGGCTGAAGTGGGACATGGGGTGGATGCACGACACGCTCCACTACATGGCCAAGGACCCCATCCACCGCAAGCACCACCACGACAAGCTCACGTTCCGCATGCTCTACGCCGCCCATGAGAACTTCGTCCTCCCCCTCTCCCACGACGAAGTGGTCCACGGGAAGGGGTCGCTCCTCGGGAAGATGCCGGGGGACGAGTGGCAGAAGTTCGCGAACCTCAGGCTCCTGTTGGGCTACATGTACGCCAGCGCAGGCAAGAAGCTCCTCTTCATGGGGGGGGAGATCGGGTCGTGGCGGGAGTGGGACCATGAACGGGCGGTCGAGTGGGCCCTCCTCGACCACGCCCCCCATCGCGGCGTCCAGCGCTGGGTGGCGGACCTGAACCGACTCTATCGGACGGAGCCCGCGTTGCACACGCGGGATTGCGGGGACCTTGGGTTTCAGTGGGTGGAGGCGAACGACGCTTCCTCGAGCGTGGTCGCGTTCCTGCGGTGGGGGCGCGAAGGCCGCGACGTAGTCCTCGTGGTGGGGAACTTCACGCCGGTGGTGCGCTCCGGCTACCGCGTCGGGGTCCCGTACCCGGGCCGGTGGGTGGAGCTCCTCAACGGGGACGCGACGAGCTACGGCGGAAGCGGGCAGGGGAACTTGGGTGGGCTGGACGCGGAGCCGATCCCCAGCCACGGGTTCCCGCACTCGCTTCCGTTGACGCTCCCCCCGCTGGCGACGCTCTTCTTGAAACCGGGTCCCGCGCAGTCTCCCTAGGGGTACGGGAGCGCGTCACGCCCCTGTCTCCTCTCCCTCCGGGATGAGCCCGATCCGGCGCACCGCCCCGCGCAGGTTCTTGGCCAGCCGCTTGTACTGCTCCTCCAGGTCCGGGGTCACCGAGCGCGGCGTTTTCGCGAGCGCCTGCTCGAAGTGGAGCATCGTGACCTCGCGCGCGGTGAGGGCCTCGCGCAGGGCGATCCGACCCGCCTTGCGGCACACTTCGGCGATGTCGGCCCCCGTGTAGCCGGCGGTGGCCGCGGCGAGCTTCTCCAGGTCCACGTCGGGGCCGAGCGGCATTGTCCGCGTGTGGATGCGGAAGATCGCGAGCCGCGCTCCCTGATCGGGGACGGGGACGTAGATGAGCTCGTCGAACCTCCCGGGGCGGAGCAGGGCGGGGTCCACGAGGTCAGGTCGGTTCGTGGCCCCGATCACCACCACCCCCCGCAGCTCCTCCAACCCGTCCATCTCAGCGAGCATCTGGTTCACGATCCGCTCCGTGGCGTGGGGCTCGCCGAGGGCGGACCCCCGGCGGGGGACGAGGGCATCCAGCTCGTCGAGGAACACCACCGCCGGCGCGACCTGCCGGGCGCGGCGGAACACCTCGGCGATCCTCTGCTCGCTCTCCCCATACCACTTGGAGAGGAGCTCGGAGCCCTTGGCGGTGATGAAGTTGGCCTGGGACTCGCTGGCCACCGCCTTGGCGAGGATCGTCTTCCCCGTCCCCGGCGGACCATAGAGGAGGATCCCCTTCGGCGGCGTGATCCCCAGCCGCCGGAACGCCTCGGGGGTGGTGAGGGGGAGCTCCACCGCCTCCCGCAGGAGCTGCTGGACCTCCTCCAGCCCCCCGATGTCGGCCCACGTCACGGTCGGTACCTCCACCATCACCTCCCGCATCGCCGAGGGGCGAACCTCCTTCAGGGCACGATCGAAATCCTCCCACCGCACCACGAGCTCGTCGGCCACCTCGGGGGGGATCCCCGCCTCGTCGAGGTTGATCTTGGGAAGGAGCTTCCTCAACACGTTCATCGCGGCCTCGCGAGCGAGCGCCGCGATGTCGGAACCGACGAACCCATGGGTGAGGCCGGCGAGCCTGTCCAGATCCACATCGGGAGCGAGGGGCATCCCCCGCGTGTGGACCATCAGAATCTCCTTGCGGCCGTCCCGATCCGGGACCCGGACCTCGATCTCGCGGTCAAACCTCCCCGGGCGGCGCAGGGCAGGGTCGATCGCCTCCACGCGGTTCGTGGCCGCGATCACAATCACGTTCCGCCGCTGCCGGAGCCCATCCATGAGGGTGAGGAGCTGGGCCACCACCCGCCGCTCGACCTCGCCCGTCACCTCGGCTCGTCGCGGGGCAATCGAGTCCAGTTCATCAATGAAGATGATCGCGGGGGCGTTCTTCTCCGCCTGCTCGAAGATCTCTCGCAGCCGCCCCTCCGACTCCCCGTAGAAGCGGGACATGATCTCGGGCCCGGAGATGGCGATGAAGTGGGCATCGGTCTCCGTGGCCACCGCCTTGGCGAGCAGCGTCTTCCCCGTCCCCGGCGGGCCGTGGAGGAGGACCCCCCGCGGCGGCTCGATCCCCAGGCGATCGAACAGCTCAGGCTTCTTGAGGGGGAGCTCCACCATCTCCCGGATCTTCTGGATCACGTCGCGCAGGCCGCCGATGTCCTCATAGGCCACCTCCGGGACGTCCCGGCCGCGCTCCGCCACCTCGACGTGCTCGGGGAGAAGCTCGATCCCCGTGTCGGGGGTGATGCGGACGAGGCCGCCAGGCTGGGTGCTGACCACCTTGAGGTGGATCTCCCCCAGGCCGAAGGCCGGCCCCATCTGCTGCGTGAACTCCCGGAAGATGCGCTCGAACAGGAGGTCGCCCCCGAACGGGCTCCCCTCAGGCCGGGCCGCGGTGGACACGACATCCCCCGTGCGCACGACGCGGCCGACGAGGACGGCCCGCAGGCTGTCCGGGGGAGCCACGAGGTGAAGCCCCTTCCGCGCTGGGGCGAGGGTCACCTGGGTGGCGGGTTTCCACTTCGCTTTCCGTATCTGCACCGTCTCCCCCACGCCGACGCCCGCGTTGGCCCGGATGAGGCCATCGATGCGCACGATGTCGAGCCCGGCATCGGCCTGGTAAGCGACGGCGGCGATGGCCCCCGTGACGCGGGCCCCTTCGAGCTCGATCGGCTCGCCCGGCGAGATCCCGAGTGCCGCGATGTGTTCGGCGGTGAGGCGGGCGATCCCCCGTCCCACATCCGGCTGGTGGGCCTCGGCCACCTTCAGTTTCAGTTCAACCTGTTCTTCCTTCGGTGTCATCGGTATCCGTGGTTCACCCGACGAATGGTAGCGTGGCGCCGCCGGCTCGACCATAGGGATGGCTATAATCGTCAGCGTGCGCCTGTTCTACTGCGTGGAACTGGGAGATGATGTGCGGGCGGGCATCGCCCGGAGCGCCCGCTCGCTTCAGGCTAGGATCCGAGCCGGGACATGGGTTGCGCCGGAAAATCTCCACGTCACGCTCCGGTTCCTGGGGGAAGTGGGGGAGGACCTCGTCCCACCCCTGGAGGAGCTCGGAGCGGAGGCTTCTTCCCAGCTTACGCCGTTCGAGCTACGCTTCGACCGGTTCGGGGCGTTCCCGAGCCCGTCCCGGGCCCGCGTGTTGTGGGCCGGGCCGACTGTGGACAGTGCCCCCTTCGCGGCCCTCGCCCACCGGATTGAGGAAGGGGTGCAGGCGCTCGGGTTCCCGCCGGAAAGGAGGCCGGCCCATCCCCACGTGACCCTGGCCCGGCTGCGGGTCCCGCAGGACCTCGCCCCCGCGCTCGCGGAGGCCCCTCCCCCTGATCTGCAAGCATGGGTGGACGATCTCACCTTGATGGCGTCTGAGCTCCGGCCCGAGGGCCCCCTCTACACCCCGCTCGCGCGGTGGTCCCTGGGGGGATGATGCCGTACGAGATCCTCGACCACGAGGCCGATGCCGGGGTGCGGGGGATCGGGGCGACCCTCGACGAGGCGTTCGCCGAGGCGGCGCGGGGGATGTTCTCCCTGATGGCGGACCTCGCTCAGGTTCGCGCGGAGAGGGAGGTGGAGATCGAGGCCCACGGCGATACCCTGGAAGGGCTCCTCGTGGCGTGGCTGGGGGAGCTCCTGCGGGAGCGGGACGTGCGGGGCATGCTCTTCTCCCGGTTTGCGGTGTGCATCGTGGGGGAGGACAGCCGGTGGCACCTTGTCGGCCGGGCCTGGGGGGAGAGGATGGACCCCGGGCGGCACGAGTTGGGGGTCGAGGTGAAGGCAGCCACCTACGCCGGCGTGCGCGTCGCGAAGAGAGGGGATGCCTACATCGCCCAGTGCATCGTGGACCTGTAAAGGAGGGAATATGGAGCTGAAGAGGATCGGCGACTTCGCATGGGAGCTCCCCCGGGCCGGGGAGATGCGGGTCCCGGGGTGGATCTTCGTCTCAGAGGAGCTCCTCCGGCCCCTCCTCTCCGGAACGGAGGGAGGGGAGGACGAGGGAGGCGGGCACGAGTGGAACGCGCTCGTCCAGGTGAGGAACGTGGCCTGCCTCCCCGGGATCGTGACGGCCTCGATCGCCATGCCCGATATCCACCCCGGCTACGGGTTCCCCATTGGAGGGGTCGGCGCGTTCGACCCCGATGGGGGGGTGGTGGCGATGGGCGGGGTCGGGTTCGACATCAACTGTGGGGTACGGGTCCTGACAACCCCCCTCTCCCGATCCGACGTCGAGGACCGGAAGGAGGAAGTGGCCGATTCCCTGTTCGCCCACGTCCCAGCGGGCCTCGGGTCGGAGGGGAAGATCCGCCTCACCCTGAACGGGGTGGACGAGGTGCTCAAGAAGGGGGCTGCCTTCGCCCTCGAACGCGGGTACGGGCTTCCCGAGGATCTCATGTACATCGAGGAGAACGGGCGGATGGACGGCGCCGATCCCGGTGCCGTATCCGCGAGGGCCAAGGAGCGGGAGTTCCGCCAGATCGGGACGTTGGGCTCGGGGAACCACTACCTCGAGGTCCAGTACGTGGAGGAGATCGCCGACCGCGCGGCGGCCCGCGCCTATGGTCTGGAAGAGGATCAGATCCTCGTCGCGATCCACTGCGGCTCGCGGGGGCTGGGGCATCAGATCGGACAGGACGCGCTCCCCGAGCTGGAGCGGGCGAGCCGCAAGTACGGGATCCCGATCCGGGAGCGGGAGCTCGTGTGCGCTCCGATCCGCTCCCCCGAGGGGGGGAAGTACCTCGCGGCGGTGTTCGCGGGGATCAACTGTGCCTTTGCCAACCGCCAGGTCATCGCCCACCTCGTGCGGGAGGTCCTCGCCCCCCTGTTCTCGCTCCCCCATGGGGCGATCCGCACCCTGTACGACGTGGGGCACAACAACGTCAAGTTCGAGCGCCACCGGGTGGACGGGGAGGAGCGGACGCTCCTCGTTCACCGCAAGGGCTCCACGCGCGCCTTCGGCCCCGGACGGAGGGAGAACCCAGATCGGTACCGGGCCGTGGGTCACCCGATCTTCGTAGGAGGGACGATGGGCACCGCCTCCTACATCCTCCGAGGGACGGAAGTGGGGATGGAGAAAGCATTCGGGTCCGGGATCCACGGGGCAGGGCGGGCGATGTCCCGCGCCAAGGCCAAGAAGCGCTGGCGGGGCCAGGAGCTCGTCCAGGACCTGGCCAAGCAGGGGATCACCGTCCGCGCTCATTCCTATGCGGGGGCAGCGGAGGAGGCGCCCGGCGCGTACAAGGACGTGGACCTCGTGGTGGAAGCGGCGGTGGGGGCGGGGCTCAACGCGCTCGTGGCCAAGGTCCGGCCGCTTGTGTGCATCAAGGGGTGAGGGATGAAGAGGACCCTCTGGATCGCGCTCGCAGTTGGGTTGGGGGCGATCGGCGCGCCCGCCGATCCCGTGGCGACGTGCACCCTCCGCTGGCTTGCCGCGGTCGGGTTCTCCCCCGATGGGTCCCTCATCGTGACCGCGTCCGACAACGGGCTCGTTCACCTCTGGGACGTGAGCGAGATCCTCACCGCACCGTGACGATCGAGGATTGGATCCGGGGCCACGTTCCCGTGGAGGCGAGCACCTCGGCCGCGCTCCGCTACGAGCGGATGATTCGGCAGGCGGCCGAGCCCCTGCCGGGGGTCCACCGCCCGGCCGACCCCGCTCAGCCGTTCGATTGGGTGGAACAGGCGCAGATCGGGGCGTTCCTCGCCGCCCTCGGCGAGGCCCGTCGCGTGCTCGACATCGGCACCGGGGACGGGTGGCCCGCGCTTCCCCTCGCGCGGCGGGTGCCGGAGGTGGTAGCCCTCGATCCCTCCCCCCGCCGGGCCGCCCATGCCCAGGACAACGCGGTCCGCCTCGGGCTCAAAAATGTGGAGGTCGCGTGCGCACCCGCTGAGGAGCTCCCGTTCCCGGACGGTTCGTTCGACGGCGCCGTCGCGGCGTGCGCGATCGAACAGAGCACCGATCCAGCGCAGGCGCTTCGGGAGGCGTTCCGGGTCCTCCGATCCGGGGGGCGGTTCGCCGCCATGTTCGAGGACCTGTCCGCCGAGCTGAGGAGCCCGATCGAGGAGACGGCTGAGCTGTACAGCGACGGGGAGCAAGCAGTGTACCGGCTCGTCCACCGCTCGCTTGCCCCCCTCCGCGAGGTGGAGTACGAACTCCGGTTCCGGGCGAGCCCCGGCCTACGTTCCGCTGCGGAGGAGGTGCGGCCCGTGCCCACGTTCCGCGCTACCCCGGCCGAACCGGGGCTGAGGCCGGTGGCCCCCGACGATCCCGTCCTCGGGATCCCCCTCCTCGAGGCGTCGTGCGACGAGCTCATCGCGGCGCGGTCCTTCGAGCTCCGCCACCGCTCCCCCGCGGAGACGATCGCCCTCGTCGCCGAGGCAGGGTTCGAGGGGACCCGGGCGTATGGGAACATCACCTGGCTCGCGCGGGACTTCTTTGGCCCCGCCCACCGCGACGGCCTCCTTGCCGAGCTCGCCCCACACATGGACGGGATCACCCGCGCCTTCGGTCACCTCTATGCCGCCGTTCCCGTGGGGAAGACATCGGTGTTCTTCCTCGTAGCCAGGAAACCGTGACCCGCGCCGGGGGGCGCGGAGATCTCCGTCCACGCGCTCGGTGAGGACCGGGCGATCGCAACCCGCCTCGCTAGTTCGTCCCCTCCCGGAGCGCAGCTTGGGAGATCTCGTCCTGGACCTGGACGAGGTTCAGGCGCCGGTACAGGCCATCGTGGGCCATGAGCTCAGCGTGATTCCCCCGCTCCACGATCCGCCCGTCCCGCAACACGACGATCTCGTCCGCGCGGCGTACGGTGGACAGGCGGTGGGCGATGACGATCGTTGTCCTCCCCACCATGAGCCGTTCCAACGCCTCCTGGATGAGGAGCTCCGTCTCCGTGTCCACCGCCGAGGTCGCCTCGTCGAGGATGAGGATCGGCGCATCCTTCAGGACGGCGCGGGCGATCGCGAGTCGCTGCCGTTGGCCGCCAGATAGCTTCACCCCCCGCTCGCCGATCATCGTGTCGTACCCCTGGGGCAGCTCGGCGATGAAGTCGTGGGCGTTGGCGACGCGGGCCGCCTCGATCATCTCCTCCTCCGTAGCGTCGGGCCGGCCGAAGAGGATGTTCTCCCGCACCGTCCCGTGGAACAGGAACACCTCTTGGAGGACGAGGCTCACCTGACGGCGCAGGCTGGCGAGCGTGAGGTCGCGGAGGTCGTAGCCGTCGAGGGTGATCCGCCCCTGACACGGGTCGTAGAAGCGGGGGATGAGCATGACGATGGTCGTCTTCCCCACCCCGGTCGGGCCAACGAGGGCCACCACCGACCCGGGGGCGATGTCGAGGTTGATGTCCTCGAGCACCATCTCCCCCTCGCTGTAGCGGAAGCTCACTCCCTCGAACCGGATCGCGCCCTTCGCCCGGCCGGGGAACTCGATCGCATCTGGACGCTCGGCCACGTCGGGCTCCTGCTCGAGGAGATCGGCCACCCGCTCCGCACCAGCGACCGACTGTTGGATGCTCTCCCACACGTTGCTCAGCGCCCGCACCGGCTGGTAGAGGAGCTCCAGGTAGAGGAAGTACGCAACGAGATCCGCGATGGGAAGCGTCTGGTTCAGGACGAGCCTCCCGCCAAAGTAGATGAGAACGATTGTCCCGAGCGACGCAGCGAGCTCGACCGCGGGGTGGAATACGGCCATCAGGCGCAACGCGTGCAGGAGCGAGTCCCGATAGCGGACGATCCGGGTCCACACGCGGTCCGCCTCCGCCTCCTCCCGGGTGAAGGCCTGGATCTCGCGGATCCCCGACAGGTTGTCGTTGAGGGCGGCGTTCAGTTCCCCCAGTGCGACCTGGCGCTGGCGGAACGCGGGCCGCACGTAGCGGGCGAACCCGCGCATCGCGAGCACGATGAACGGGATGGGGATCATCGAGAGGAGCGCGAGCTGCCAGCTCATGCTCATGAGGACAGCTGTGACGCCGGCGAGCATGAGCACGTTGACGAACACGTCGGGGATGGCGTGGGCGACGAGCTGCTCAAGGAGCTCGGAGTCGTTGACCATCCGCGACATGAGCTGGCCCGTCTGTTTGTCCTCGTAGAAGCGGAGCGACAGGCGCTGGAGGTGGCGGTACACGTCGTTGCGCACGTCGGCGACCACGTGCCAGCCAGCGACGTGGGCAGCGTAGGAGCGCGTGAACTGCATCAGGGCGCGCAGGATGTACACGGCGAGGGCGAGCAGGGCGAGCCGCGCCACGAGGGTGAGCGCCTCCGGACCCGCCCCCGGATCCGTGACCGCGGCAACCATCGTCCGCACGATCCACGGGGCAACGAGCTGGACCCCGACCAGGACGAGCATGCTCGCCACGGTCAGCACAAGCGAAAGCCGGTACCGCTTTGCGTACTGGAAGACCCAGGCCAGTCCCTTCACCGCCCCTCCTCACGGGAACGTCAGGGGCATCCCCCTGGCGAACCAGGCCGCATTGTACCCGCGTCCGCCTGGGCCCGCAGTCCCTCGCGTCCGGTGCGCGATGCGGTGTTCTACCCCCGCCCTTGCCCCTCCACGGCCCGGGCCCCCCCGCGGCACGGTGAAACCGCGGGTGCCCCGACGGTGTAGAATGCGGCGGAGGTGGTAGCATGATGAAGCGGGCAATTCTCTCGACACTGGCGATCGTGCTGCTCGGGGGAGGTCTGGCGCTAGGACAGGTGTGCTGCCCTCCGCCCCCGTGCTGTCCCCCTCCCCCCCCGGAACCACCCTGTTACACCACGTTCTGGGTCGGGGAGCCGCTCTTGGTGGAGCTGGTCATCCCGTGGGGCCTGTTCTGCTGTTGCTGCTGTGGGACGACGACGATGATCACGGGGTGGTCGGTGGAGGCGTTCAGCGGGGGGGTCGTGTACCAGTACACCTACCCCGCTCCGGTGAGCGCGGACACGCAGATCGTGTGGGACCAGAAGGATCTCGCCGGGGTCCAGGTCGCACCGGGGTTCTACACGATCACGGTCACAACCACGGACAAGGTGGTGCAGACCTACGTGAAAATCGACGAGAAGCAGAGCGATTGCTGCTTCTTCCTCTGCACACCGCTCTCTAGGCCGTGCGGGATCTCACTCTGTGATCCGTACCTCAAGGTATCGCGGGCCCCAACCTGCACCACGTGTGGCGATCCGTGTTGCGGCCCGTGCGGCTGCCTCCCGTTCCTGTTCTTCCTCGGCATCGGGAAGTGAGTTGCCGGAGCTCCCGGATCTGGAGGTCGTGCGGGACATCCTCTCCCCCCGGATCGTGGGGCAGGCGGTCCGGGGGGTGGAGGTCAACCGTCCCGATCTCCTCCGCACCGGGGAGGGAAGTGTATCCCTCCTCGTAAGGAAGGAACTCCACGCGATCGGGCGGCGGGGAAAGTACCTCCTCTTCTCGTTTGGGCCGGAGGCTCACCTCCTCGTTCACCTCATGCGCTGGGGATGGCTGTGGCACGGTCCGCATGGGTACACGCCGACCACGGCGACCCAGCTCCGGCTGATGTTCGACGATGGGTCCGATCTCCGCCTTATCGAGGCGCGGTCGCCGTACCTGGCGGCGGCGTGGGTGGTTCCCGATCCGAAGACCGCTGAGCCGTTGCGGGGCCTCGGCGTGGAGCCCCTGTCCGCTGAGTTCACCCCGGAGGTCCTGCGCCACCTCATCGCGGGGAAGCGCCGGCCTCTGAAGCGGTTCCTCACGGACCAGTCGCTGATCGCCGGGATCGGGAACGCCTACGCGGACGAGATCCTGTTCCGGGCTCGGCTATCCCCGGTCCGCTACACCCATACCCTGACGGAGGACGAGCTCGACCGTCTGTGGCACGCGATCGGGGAGGCCCTGCGCTGGGCGATCCGCGAGATCCGGGCGCGGGTGGGGGACGTACTGTTCGATCGTGAGGTGCGCGACTTCCTCTTCGTGCACGGAAAGAAGGGCGACCCGTGTCGGGAGTGCGGGACCCCGATCGCGGAGATCCTGTTCGAGGACGCCCGGACCAACTACTGCCCACGCTGCCAGGGCCCACGCGTCGCCCCTCCGCTCCGTCGCGGGTGAGACCATCAGGAGAGGAGGAGGACGAGGATCGCCTTCTGGGCGTGGAGGCGGTTCTCGGCCTGATCGAACAGGACTGAATTCTCGCTCCGGGAGGCCTCGTAGGTGATCTCCTCCCCATAGTGGGCCGGGAGGCAGTGCATGACGAGGCAGCCCCGGTTCGCCAGCGCCAGGAGGTCGAGGTCGATCGTGAACCCGCGGAATGTCCTCCGGCGGGCCTCGGCTTCGTCCTCCTGGCCCATGCTCGCCCAGACGTCGGTGTACAGGATGTCCGCGCCCCGCGCCGCTTCCCGCGGGTCGTGGACGATGTCCACCGTCGCCCCACCGCTCCGCGCGGCCTGGACAATGTCCGCGTTGGGCTCGTGCCCCACGGGACAGGCGATCCGGAACTGCAGCCCGAACGCGGCCGACGCCTCGAGGAGCGAGTGGGCGACGTTGTTCCCGTCACCGATGAACGCCAGGGTCAGGCCCGGTAGCGATCCCACCTTCTCGCAGACGGTGAGCATGTCCCCCAGGGCTTGGCACGGGTGATGAAGGTCGGATAACCCGTTGATCACAGGGACCGTGGCGTAGCGCGCCAGCTCCTCCACAATGTCGTGGCCGAACACCCGCGCCATGATCCCATCGGCGTACCGGGAGAGGTTGAGGGCGATGTCCTCCGTCGTCTCCCTCTTCCCAAGCTTGATGTCCTCGGGCCCAAGGTAGAGGGCGTGTCCGCCGAGGTGGGTCATCCCGACCTCGAACGAGACGCGCGTCCGGAGGGATGGTTTTTGGAAGACCATGGCGAGGGTCTTCCCCGGGAGCACGTCGCGGTGCGAGATCCCCGCCCGATGTTCCCGCTTGAGGTGCCGCGCGAGATCGAGGGCTTCCCGCAGTTCGGGAGCCGACCAGTCAGCGAGGCGCAGGAAATGCCGGTTCACGGCCTACCCCCTCTCACGAAGACGACTCCACTTCCCGCACGGCGATCCCCCGCCGGGCGAGGTCGGCGATGAACTCTGGGTAGAGCTCACTCGTGATCGCGTCCTCCGGGGGCACGATCCCCCGCCCCCGGATCTTCCCTGCCCCCACGAAGCGGGCGCCGATCGCGGCTGCGAACCCGGTGACGCGGGCCATGGACGAGATCCCCGTCACGGGGTCCGCCTCGTCCCACAGGTAGTAGTCCACCCGGGCCTGCCGGCCGGCCTTCGTTCCCAGGACCGTGTTCCACATCACGCATACGTCCCGCTCGCCTGGTCTCGGTTGGAGCCGCGGGGTGAGCAGCCGCGCCAGGAACTCCCGCGGGACGACCGCCATCCCATCGAGGCGGACCGGGTCGAGGTCGAGCAGTCCGCACTCCCGCAGCACGTCCACCGCCGCGTAGTGGCCCGGCCAGCGGATCGTTTTCTCCGCGAAGTCCCCGAGCTCCGGCCGGGTATAGATGAAGGAGGGCATCCCGGGGGTGATCGCGCACTCCAGGGTCTCGTTCACTCCGAACTGGCGGAACGGGAACGTCTCCCGGTCGGTGAGGGCGTCGACCTCCACCACCCGCCCGTTTTTCTTCACCTGGACCTTGATCATGTACTCGCGCAGCACGTGGTCGAACGCCCACGTCACCATGTACCGCAGGGGATGACGGGCCGCGGCCGCCTTCTCCGGGATCCCCCCCACCCGCGCCACTGCCGACCGGGCCCGGTCCAGCTTGCGGATCCCCTCCCCAACGGTGATGTTGGAGATCCCGGGCGCGAACCCGATCCCGTCCAAGAACGTGACCTCGTTGCGGAGGGCCTGTTCGTGGAGCCACTCCCCGTACTCCTCGGCCGTCATGCCGGGGGGGAGTTCGAGCCCCTCCGTCTCGTAGGGGTCTGGCCGGCGATGGTACTCCTCGAGCATGTCCACAACGTGCACCCCGTGTTCGATGGCCTGGTGGGCCGCCCGGTAGCTCGTGCGGCGATCGGGGAGGGCATTCACCACCACGTCGTAGTCAGCGAGGACCTTCCTCACGCCCCCGCCCGCCACATCGCCGGGATGGAGCACGACCTTCTCGCTCCCGATCCACTGTTTCGTCCGCTGGAGGGCATCCGGCGACCGGGAGACGAGGCCCACGGCCTCTACACTGTCCTCCCGCACCAGATCCCAGGCCACCGCCGCTCCGATCTTCCCTGTTCCCCCGAAGACGAGGATCTTCATGCTCGTTCACATCCTTTGTACGGATCGCACACTAGTCGGTGAACTTCTTCGTCACGATGTGGGTGCTCGTCGAGGACACGCCCTCCACCTTGCGGATCTCCTCGGTCACGATGTTGTGGAGCTCCGCCACGGAGAAACTCGCGGGGAGCTCCTCGAACTCGAGGTAGGCGATGATGTCGTAATCGCCGAACACGGTATCCACCCGCTTCACGTGCGGCTTGGTGCGGAGGATCTCCGCGATCTTCCCCTCTGTCGCCCCGCGACAGCGGACGAGGACGTATGCTGCAACTGCCATCAATGACCCCCTTCTTTCCGGTCCAGATGGTAGCCGGCCGCGGCAGAGGAGGCAAAGGTCCTTGGGACCCCCGGAGGCGGGCGGTAGAATGCGGCCCATGGATCCCGTGCGCGTGCGGTTCGCTCCCAGCCCCACCGGATACCTCCACGTGGGGGGGGGACGGACCGCCCTGTTCAACTGGCTCTATGCTCGGCACCACAAGGGGACGTTCATCCTCCGCATCGAGGACACGGACCGCACCCGCTCCACCGACGAGGCGATCGAGCAGATCTTCGCCTCCCTGCGCTGGCTGGGATTGGATTGGGACGAAGTGTACCGCCAGACGGACCGCTTCGATCGGCACCGCGAGGTTGCCGCCGAGCTCACACGCCGGGGGGCGGCCTACGAAAAGGACGGCGCGCTATGGTTTAGGATCCCCAGGGACGGGGCGACGACCGTCCATGACCTCCTCGCCGGCGACGTGACGGTGCAGCACACGGAGCTCAAGGACCTCGTCATCCTCCGCTCCGATGCCACCCCAACCTACAACTTCGCGTGCGTGGTGGATGACCACGACATGGGGATCACCCATGTCATCCGGGGGGCGGAGCACCTCAACAACACCCCCAAACAGCTCCTCATCTACGAGGCGCTGGGGTGGACCCCCCCAGCGTTCGCCCACGTCCCGCTCATCCTCGGCCCGGATCGGACGAAGCTCTCCAAGCGCCACGGGGCGGGGTCGGTCCTCGACTACGACCAGCGGGGGATCCTCCCCGAGGCGCTCGTGAACTTCCTCGCCCGCCTGGGATGGTCCCATGGGGACCAGGAGGTGTTCACGCGCGACGAGCTCGTGGCCCTGTTCGACCTCCCCGGGGTCAACACGTCGGCGGCGGTGTTCGACGAGGAAAAGCTCCTCTGGCTCAACCATGAGTGGCTGCGGCGCCTCGATCCCCACCGGCTGGGGGACCTCCTCGCGGACCGGATCGTGGGGCGGGGGGTGGCGGATCGGGCCACGGTCGAGGCAGCGGGGAGGGACAAGCTTGCCCGGGCCGCGGTGCTCCTCCGCGAACGGGGGAAGACCCTCGTGGAGATGGCGGATCGCGCCCGGCCGTACCTCCCTGGCCCGATCCCCCTCCCCGACGACGCTCTGGACCTGTTCACTTCCGATGTGAGGGCCGCACTGCGCATCCTGGCGGTGCGGGTGGGGGAGTTGGACGACCCGACGGCCCACGGGTTCGAGACCGCGCTGCGACAGGTGGCGGACGAGCGGGGCCTCCCGTTGAAGACCCTCGCCCCCGCGGTCCGTGTCGCGGTGACGGGGTCGCGGGTCGGACCGGGGCTGTTCGACGTGCTGGCGGTGGCGGGCCCGGAGATCGTCGCAGCCCGGGTGGAGGCCGCCGCGCAGGAGGACCGATCGTGAGGGTTGTTCTGGCCGCTCTTGTGTTGTGGAGCGCCTGGGGCCTCGCCCTGGGGGAGGAAGTGCGCCTCGCTCCGGCCCCGGAGGGGATCGCGGGCGACTGGGCACAACCGCTCATCCCCCTGCGCCTGAAGGCCACCCCGGCCCAGGCGGTGCGGTTCGATGGTCCCCCCCTCGCCCTCGCGCAGTGGGGAGAGGTCACGCTGGGCACCGCGCACTACCCGTTCCTCCTCGGGGTACGGGCCGATGGGCAGGCCGACCTGTGGGTGGATAGGAACCGGGATCAGGTGATCTCCGGCGACGAGCTCGTCGCCGGCGCCCGCGCCCCCGAGTACGTGGAATGGGGATCCGAACTTCAGGCCACCCCTGCCGGGGGAGAGCCCTTCCCTTACCCGCTCACCGTCCTATGGCCCGCGGGGCGCGGGTACGTCTACCTCCTCGGCGGGGCCCCCCGTCACGGCGAGCTCGGGGTGGACGGGGCCCGCGTCGCGTTCGTGCTCGTCGATGGCGACCTCGACGGAACCTACGGGACGAAGGGGGACTTCTACGCGGTGGACGTGGACAGGGACGGGATCATCCACGGCGATCCCGACGGCCACGAGCGGTTCGCCCTCACCGAGGCGTTCACCGTGGGGAAGGAGAGCTACCGCCTCTCCCAGATCCACCCCGGCGGTGCGTCGGTGACGCTCACCCCCACCGGCTACGTCTCGCCCAAGCCGCCCCTCATCCCCGGCTTCCCCGCCCCCGAGGTGCGTTTCACCGCGTTCCCCGATGGCGATCCGGTGGCCCTGTCTGACCTGCGGGGGAACATCGTCCTCGTGGACTTCTGGGCCACGTGGTGCGGGCCGTGCATGGCCGAACTCCCCCATCTCCGCGAGCTGTACGCGGCGTACCACGACGCGGGGTTCGAGATCATCGGGCTCAGCCTGGACACGAGCGAGCAGGAGCTCCGCACCGTGCTCGATAGCGAACGGATCCCGTGGCCGGTGGCGTTCGAGGGCCGCAGCTGGGACAACTCGCTCGCCCAGCTCTATCGGGTCTACCAAATCCCCACATCCTACCTCCTCGACCGGGACGGGATCATCCGCTACCGCGACCTCCACGGGGAGGAGCTCGCGGAGAAGCTGACCGAACTCCTCGCCGCGGCCACGCCCGAGCCGGAGATGGCGCCTGCTCCGATCGCGTCCGGCCCGCCCGTCCCGATCCTGGAGATCGTGGTCCCGCCCGAGGTCAGCCTCGCCGCGGGTGAGCCGCAGGTCCTCGCCGTGAAACTCGTCAACACCGCCCCTTACGACGCGGAGGAAGTGAAGGTCTCCGTCCAGGGGCTCCCGACCCAGGTCGAACTGGAGGTGGGGACGATCCCCGCGTTCGGGGAGCGGGTGGCCGAGCTTGCGGTCGCGCCCCCCGCCGAGTCGCAGTCTTGCTCGGTGGCGGTTGTGTACCACTACTGCATCGGCGATTCCTGCTTCCAAATCGAGGACGCGGTGGGCGTCGCGTTCGCGCTCGGGGAGCCCGCACGGCAGCCGTCCGGGATCCCCGTGGGGTGGATCCTCATCGCCCTCGGGGTGGGGTTGATCCTGGCGGTGGTGCTGCGGGGCCGCGGGCTGTTCGTCGTCGCGCTATTGTTGGTCGGCGTGGCCGGGGCGAGCCTCGCCGTGGGGATCCTCCGCGGGCAGGCGACCCAAGCGAGGCGGATCGGAAGCGTCCTCTGCACGGCGTGCGTGGGGATCGAGGAGGTCCGCACCGAGGCGCCGACCCTCTCCCCCGCGGAGCGGGAGGCGTTCGCCGCGTTCCGGGGATCCGCGCACCTCGTCGTGTTCCACACCCCGTGGTGCCGATCGTGTCCCTATGTCCAAGCCCTCGTCGCCGAGGTGGCACGGGCCAACCCGCGGATCAGCTATGAGCTTGTGGACGCTGATCAGGATAGGGCACGCGCTGAGGCGGCCGGGGTCGCCGCAGCGGGGAAGGTCGTCGTCCCGGCGATCCTCGTCGCGGAAACGGGACGGGTCCTGTTCGGGACGAGTGACCTTTCGGCGCGGATCCTCGCGGCCCTCGGGGAGATCCGGTGACACTGCGCACCGTCCGCCGGGGGACCCAATCCCTGGGGATCCTCCTCGGTATCTTCGGCGCCACCGGGATCGGGATGACGCACCTCATCTTCCCCGGACTCCACTGTTACGCGTGTCCACTCGCGATCACCGTGTGCCCGATCGGGCTCATGCAGAACCTCATCATCTCCGGGACGGTCCCATTCTACTTCCTGGGGGCGGTCGCCGCCTATGGGCTCCTCCTCGGCCGCGGCTGGTGCGGCTGGTTCTGTCCGTTCGGGACGGTGAACGACCTCCTCTCGTTCCGCAAGGTCCGCTTCGTGCGGGCCCTGTCGCCCCTGAAACTCCTCGTCCTGGTGGGGACGGGCGTGGCCGCGTGGCGCCTCGCCGATACGTGGTTCTGCAAGCTGTGCCCTGCGGGATCGCTCACCGCCTCCCTCCCCTACCTCGGGCTCGGCGTGGCCGAGGTGAACGCGCCGTTCCTCCTCCACATGGCGACCCTGGCCGCGGTGGTGGGGGGGATGGTCCTCGTCTCCCGGTTCTGGTGTCGCTACCTCTGTCCGATGGGGGGGCTCCTCTCGTTGTTCAATCGGGTGAGCTTCTTTGGCCTGCGGCTCCGCGGCGAGCGGTGCACGGAGTGCGGCCTGTGCACCCGCTCCTGTCCAATGGGGATCGAACCCCACCGGAAGATCAACTCCGCGGACTGCATCAAGTGCGGGGAGTGCGTGGGGTCGTGCCCAACCACGGCGCTCTCCATCGGGTTCTCCCTACCGGGGGCGAGGGGCCGTGATCCGCTACGCTCTGCTGGGTCTCCTCCAAGGGCTGACGGAGTTCCTCCCCGTCAGTAGCTCCGGGCACCTCGTCCTCGCCCAGGCAGCCCTGGGGGTAGACGCGCCGGGGGCGGCCCTCGAAGCGGCCGTCCACCTCGGGACCCTCCTCGCTCTCCTCCTCCACTTCCGCCGCGACCTCACCCACCTCGTGGTCCGGGCGGGCCAGCGGGGGGAGGAACAGCGGTACATCGGGTACCTCGCCCTCGGCACGCTGCCGGTGGCCGTGGTGGGCCTCCTCGCCCGCGGACCGATCGAGCGGGCGTTTGCCTCCCCATCGCTCGTGGGAGGGATGCTCCTCGTGACGGCGCTCGCCCTTCTCCTCGGCGACCGGTGCGCGGGACGAGCCGCGCGGGAGAGGGTGCGGCTGCGCGATGCCCTCGCCGTGGGGGTGGCCCAGGCGGTGGCCCTCCTCCCCGGGATCTCCCGGTCCGGGTCCACGCTGACGATGGGGATCGGGCTCGGCCTCCGGCCGACCGTGGCGGCGCGGTTCTCGTTCCTCCTCGCAATCCCGGCGGTCGCCGGCGGGAGCCTGTTTGCCCTCCTCGGGGCGATGACCGAACCCGGCCTGGATTGGATCGGCCTCGCTGTGGCCATGGGCTGCGCGTTGGGGAGCGGGCTGATCACGATCCGCGCCTTCCTGCACATCGTCCGGTCCGGCGTACTGTGGCCGTTCGCCCTCTACTGCGCGGTCCTGGGAGGGGCGGCGCTCGTGATGGGATGATTGACCGCCCACGGCTGGACCTATGACCGCCTGCGGCGCGGACGGGAGGCCGCAGCGAGGTAACCTACATCCACCCCCCCGAGTACACCGGACGTTGGCCCCCCCAGCCCGGAACCCGACACTCGCAAGGCCATGGTTGGGACCTCTACGTGGAAGCTCGCGGTACTGGGTGGGCTGCTCGGGGTAGCGGGGGCGATGGGCTATGGGATGGCCCTCCCCGCGGAGGGGTTCTGGACCAGTGGGGAGAGGTATGCGGATTGGTACTGGCTTAATCCGCAGTGCGGGGCCCAGTGGGACTTCCTCAGTCTCCCTACCGGTGGCGATTCCCACATCGCGGTCGAGGCGTTCCTCTGCCTTTCCCTCCCGAACGGGAGTGCGCCCGCGGAGATCGAGGTCCGGTTCCAGATCGGAACCGCAGCGGAGAGGGGTCGGCTGTGGGTGGCCCGCCTCCAGCGGATCCAGTGGGAGGGGGGGCACGCGCTGTACTTCGGCCAGCTCTTCCTCTCCCGGCGGGAGATCGGGCTCGGATCGCGCCTCACGGTGCGGCTGGACGGTTCCCAGGCGGGGATTCCGTTAGGGATCCATCCAACCTCGGTTCGGATCTCGGTGGGGCCAGGAGGAGGGCTCTCCCCCGTCCTCGCCGCCGCGACCCCGAACGGACAAGGGGGAGGACAGGACGAGGTGGTGGCCGCCGGGATGGCGACGGAAGTCTCCCCTACCCGGACCCTGCCCGATTCCAACGCCGCCGAGTCGGCGCCGTTCCTCGCCCCCGGGACCTACCGTGGGTCGTTGGGGTGGGCGGGACCGTACGCGACGCTGAACGGGAAGGGCGTGTACCGGGTCAACCTGCGGGCGGGCGAGATCATCACTGTGCACATCGAGACGGGGTCCCCGTGTGCGCTCTCCCTCCTCGATCCCAGCGGACGGAAGGTGGGGGAGATCGAGGGGAGCTCGTGGCTCGGGTTGGAATACCGGGCCCACGCGACCGGGGCCTGGCAGATTGTCCTCTCCTGCCGGGAGGCGGGTTCCCGCTTCCCCTACACCCTCTCCCTTGAGATCCGCTGACCGGTCCGCTAACGGCCGAGGCGATGGGCGAGGTCGGTCCATTCCAGCCGGACCGCCACCGGGCGGCCGTGCGGGCACCGTGCTGGCTCCTCGGTCGCCTTCCAGTCGCGGATGAGCGCTTCCTGCTCCGCGGCGGGCAGCGGCTCCCCAGCCCGGATCGCCGCCGCGCACGCCACTTCCCGCCATAGCTCAACGAGGGGCGGCTCCCCGTCCAGCAGTCGCTCGGCCACCGCTCCAATCGGCTCCTGGAACCCAAGCCGCGATTGCCGCTCGGCGAGCGGCGCCGGCCAGCCGCGAAGGAGGAACGCCCGCTCCCCGAACGCCTCCAGGTGGATCCCCAGGCGGCGGAGGGCCGGGAGCGCCCGGCGCAGCGCCTCCGCCCGATCGAACGGGACCTCGATCTGCACCGGGACGAGGAACTCCTGGGCCGGGACAGTGGACCCGGTGTCAGCTCGCTCGAACAGGACGCGCTCGTGGGCCGCATGTTGGTCCACGATCTCCAGGCCGTCCGCTCCCTCGACGACGATGTAGCTCGCCTGGGCCTGCCCCACCACCCGCCACGGTTGACCGGCCGGGCCGACAGGCGGGGCGAGGAGGGGGACCGCGGGACCGATCTGCGCGGAGGGCACGAGCCCCCCACTTGGCTCCCCCGCACCCGGCCGCTCCGGCATCCCCCGCCCGCCGAGGGCGCGCAGGGCAGCCCGTCGGAGGAGATCCATCACCGCCCGCTCTGATCGGAACCGCACTTCCTCCTTCCGGGGGTGCACATTCACGTCCACCAGCTCGGGGTCCACCTCGAGGTAGAGGAAGAACGCCGCGTGCTGCCCCCGAGGGACGTAGCGCGCGTAGGCCTGCGCCACCCCGAGGGCGAGGACGCCGGGGCGGATGGCGCGTCCAGAGAGGAACAGGTGCTGATCCACCCGCGTCGGACGGGCGAGTTCCGGCGGGCCGAACCACGCCCGCAACCGCAGCCCCGGCTCGTCCATCTCCACGGGGGCGAGCTGGGAGGCGAACGCCTCCCCATACACGTGCCCAATGCGCACGGACGGATCCCGCGCCGGGGGCACGTCGAGGAGAGGGCGGCCTGCGGAGCGCACGGCGAACCCGATCTCGGGCTGGGCGAGCACGATCCGGCGCAGGGTGGAGAGGAGGCGCCGCGCCTCGGCCGGCGGGGAATCGAGGAACTGGCGCCGCGCGGGAACGTTCCAGAATAGATCCCGCACCTCGACCGTCGTCCCCACCGGCCGCGCCACAGGCCGCGCCCCCGTGATGAGCCCCCCCTCGACCCGGATCTCGTGGCCCTCCTCCCCCCCAGCCGGGCGCGACGCGAGCGTCACCCGGCCGACGGCGCAGATCGCGGCCAACGCCTCGCCGCGGAACCCAAGGGTGCGGATGTGGCGGAGATCCTCCTCCGTGGTGAGCTTGCTCGTGGTGTGCCGCTCGATGGCGATCCGCATCTCGTCAGGGGCCATCCCCACACCATCGTCGCCCACGCGGAGGAGGTCGATCCCCCCACCCTCGAACTCCACCGCGATCTGCCCCGCGCGGGCATCGAGGGCGTTTTCCACAAGTTCCTTCGCCACCGAGGCCGGGCGGTCCACCACTTCCCCGGCCGCGATCTTGCGGATCACCGCCTCCTCCAACCGCCGAATGGGCATTGCGGGGCAAGGCTACTCCCCGTGGCCCCCGGTTGCCACGGCAGCCGGTCAGCGCTACCCTCCGCCCAAGACAGGACAAAAGGAGGCAAATCAGATGCATACCGTGCCCGAGCTGGTCCCACTGCTGGGGCTTTCGACCGAGAACCAGGTCCGGAACAGGATCGAGGCGATCCGAGACCTCCTCCTGGGCTCGCTCCGGCGCGGCCCCAACAACCAGATCCTCGTCACAGAGGAAGGCCTTCGCCTCCTCCGCGACCTCCAGGCGTTGTGCGAAACCGGGCATACACTGACCGAAGCGTCCAACCTCTTGCGCTACAAGACGCAGAGGGACGACGAGAAGATCTCGGCCGGTTCGTCAACACTTGCCCACCGTGAGGCTAAACCGAACCAAACGGAGGAGGCGGGGTGGGCGGCGCTGGTGGAACACCTCGCGGCCGAGGTGCGCGAGCTCGCGCAGCGGGTCGCTGCCCTGGAGGCCGCATCCCACCGCAGTGGTCCGCCCCCGGCCTGGTGGGAGCGGTGGCGGTAGGGACAATGCTCCCATGACCAGCGAGACGAAACTTGCTCAGGTGAAGGAGGCGATCGCCCGGTCGCAGCGACTGCGGACCCTGTCCGCGTGCTCGAACATCACCGCGATCGACCGCCTCAAGATCAACGACCACGGGCCAACCCACGTCCGGATCGTGACCCGGATCGCGCTGCGGATCCTGGAGCTCCTCCACGGAGCAGGGGTCAGGCTGGGGGTGACGGACCACGGGCTCGGGTACGAGGAAGCGCAGGTGGTGGTCCTCCTCGGGGCCGCGCTCCACGACGTGGGCCACGCCATTCACCGCGCCGACCACGAGCTGTTCTCGATGATCCTCGCGCCAACCCTCCTCGATGAGCTCCTCACGGGGATCTACGACGAGCCGGTACGGACGGTGCTCCTCGCTGAGACGATGCACGCCATCTGGGCCCACCGCGCTGCCGTGCGTCCCCTCACCGTGGAGGGGGGCGTCCTCAAGGTCGCGGATGCCCTCGACATGGAAAAGGGGCGTGCCCGGATTCCGTTCCGGGTCGGTGAGCCCACGATCCACAGTGTGTCCGCCCTCGCCATCGAGAAGGTAGAGATCAAGCCGGGGAGGGAGAAGCCGGTCCACATCCACGTGCGGATGACGAACTCCGCGGGGATCTTCCAGCTCGATAGCCTCCTCAAGGAGAAGCTCATGACCTCGGGGCTGCGCGAGTACATCGAGGTGTCGGCGGAGATCGAGGGCGAGGAGAAGAAGATCATCGACCGGTACACCCTCGACTGAGGGGGCCGTAACGGGCCTCCGCGGGCGGGGGGACGGGGAAAGACCCGCGCCGGTCGATGGGCGGCCGCTGTGGCCCTCTGGGCGGGGCACTTGACAAAAGGCCCCTTTTGTCAAGTCGCCCCACCCCAGGACGGCGTTCCGGGCACGGTTTGACAGGCCGGTCGCCCTTATGTAAAGTGCGATGTTCCAAATGTAAAGTCTGAGGAGGGGTGCCGATGCCGCTTGAGCTCACGCAGGAGGACTTCCTCACCCCGGACCAGGTCCGGCGGCTGAAGGCCCATGCCCGGCGGGAAGCAGACGCAGCCCGCCGCAACGGGCACAAGGGACCGGTGCGGGACTGGGCAATCCTTCACGTGGCCCTCGATGCCGGGCTGCGCGTGTCGGAGATCGTCGCCCTGCGGATCGGGGATCTCCTCCTCGAGCCCGGGCACTCCGCGATCATCGTCCGCCGCGGCAAGGGCGGCAAGGAGCGTGGGGTGGACATCGGCCAGGCCCTGCGCGACCACCTCCGCGAGTACATCGCGTGGAAGCGGACGGCGGGGGAACCGGTGGGGCCGGAGGACCTCCTCTTCCTCTCCCCCCGCGGAGGCCCCCTCACCCGGCAGGCGGTCTACCTCATGTTCAAGCGGTTGGCCCGCGCCGTGGACCTCCCGTCGCGGTTCACGATCCACTCCTGTCGCCACACCTATGCCTCGATGCTCTACCGGGCATCCCGGTTCAACCTCCGCCTCGTCCAGAAGCAGCTCGGTCATGCCTCGATCCGCACGACCCAGGTCTACGCTGACGTCCTGTCATCCGACGCGCTGGAAGCGGTGAACGGCCTCCCACAATGACTTGGCTCGCCTGGACCGTTCTCTGTGCGGTAGCCGTGGCGCAGCCGGGCTGGGCAGAGGTGCAGGTGGGGGGCGAGGTGGGATGGCAGGGGCAGGCGGTGCTGGGCGAGGTCAACCCGCTCACGATCACGGTGACGAACGGCAAGAGCTCCGTCCTCTCCGCCACGCTCCGCGTCGAACAACGTGTGGGATCGGGGTGGCGGGGCGCGGGGATGCAGCGGCTGCGGGCCCCGCTCCTCCTCGCTCCGGGGGGCCGGGCACGGTTCGCGTTCCCGTGGCCGGTCGAGGCGGGCTCCGCGCCGGTGACGGTGGTCGTCGAGGAAGATGGAACGGAGCTCGCGCGGGCCACGCTCCCCCTCCGGTTGATGGTGGAGAAGCCGATTGCGACCGTGGGGTCGGTCGTGGCGTACCCCGCGGGAGGGCCGATGATCGCCCTCGCCCCGGAGGACCTCCCCGAGGACCCGTTCCTCCTCAGCCCGTTTTCGGAAGTCCGCCTAACCCGAGGAGCCGCGGTGTCCGCTCCCGCGGCGGAGGCACTCGCGGCGTGGGCCGCGTTCGGCGGCGGCCTGGTCCGCGACGGGGAGACCCCAACTGTGATCCCGTCGCTATCGGCGGCGGATCTCGCCGACGCCGTGGCGCGCCATGGCCCCCGTCCCCCCCCGCGGGGCCTCCTCATCGGGGGAACCGTGCTCTACCTGATCGCGCTAGGGTTTGCGCTTCCACCTCTCTCCCGCCGCGGCCGGCCGTGGGGGATGGCCGCCCTCATCTCCGTCGTCCTCGCGTTCTCCCTGTTTTATCCACTTTTCTTCGGATCCCCACAAGCGATAACAATGCTACTATACTCGCTTTCCTCACGTGATGTTTCACGCTTTTCTTATGATACGCTCGTCATCGTCCCCATCCGGGAGGGGATCCAGGAGGTTTCGGGGTGGTGGGTGGAGCGGGTTCCTCCGGGAACGGAACGGTCAGGGATGGATATCGAGTGGGCGTGGGGACCCGATGGGCCACGGACCATCGTTGCGGCGAATCCGGGACAAACCATGATCCTATGGAGGTATGGGCGGGCGTGGGCCGCCGGCGGGACCCGGCACGTGGTGGGGAGCGTGGCGGTCGACGCTGGGTTTGCTCCGCTCCTCGCCGCGGTGGGACCGGTCGCCCGCGCGGGGGACCTTGTGTACACGGAGCGGATCGCGGAGCGCCAGGGGGGCGCTGCGCGGTACGAGTACCGGCTGAGGTGGGAGCCCGATGGCTAGCCTGTCCGAGCACCTCACTAATCCATACCATGCGTTCGTCATCCTCGTCGGGAGTGCGTTCGCCGCGGCGATCCTCTGGCCGGAGTCCGCCCCCGCGGCCCTCGGCCCGCTGATGCGGGGACCGTTCCTTCCCCATGCGGTGGCGTTCCTCATCGGGTTCCTCGCCCTGGAGATCGGGGAGGCGGAGCGGGGGTACGGCGCGTACCGACCTCCCCGGCGGGCCGCGCGCCTGGGAGGACTGGTCGGGTTCGGGTTGGTGCTCGTCCTGCCGTTCCTCCTCGTCCATCGGGTGGAGGCAGGGCTCCCCTGGCCGCAGTTCGCGGCGATCCTCGGCTTCCTGTACGCCTACGGGCTGGCCTGGGCGCTGGTTGGCCACGGTGCAGCGGCGGTTGTACACTGGGAGGGGCTTCGGTTTGTGCTCGAGTACGGGGCCCTCCTCGCTGTCATCGTCCTCCCGGCCGGCGCCGGTCTCCCCATCAGTCCCATCCCCGCGATCGGCGGGCTGTGGGCGGGCACGGGGGGCGGATGGGGGGGGCTCGCCCTGTACGCGGCGTTCGATGCCGGGGCGCTGGGAGCGTGGTTATGGACGAACGGGCGATCCTCCGGTGCGTGAGACGATGGGTCCGGGCCCGCAACGGGCTCCGGGCGGGCTTGGTGGCGGTGGCGCTCGTCCTTGGGGCGGCCCTCGCCGGCCGCCTCCTCGGCCGGTCCTTGCCGACCGTGGTGTGGCTTGCCGTCCCGGCCCTGGCGGCGGTGGGGTGGGGCTGGCCCCTACCCTGGGAACGGCTCCTCCTCCAGGTGGGACGCAAGCTCGGGGTCGGGGAACGGCTCGCCGCGCTCGACGTTGTGATCGAGCGCGGTAGTTCCCCCCTGGCAGGCCCGCTCTGCGCGGAGATCGTCGCGGCCCATCCCCGGGGGTGGCGGCTCCTCGCCGGACCGGTGGAGTACGGGGCCTCCGCGCTCGTCGTGGCCCTCGCGGTTGCGGTGGGGTTCGCCTCCCCCCTCTCGGGAGCTCCGCCGCAGGCGGCGGCGCCCGCTGCGGAAGAAGTGGTTGGGACCGTGCCCCCTCCGGACGAGGCCGCAGGCGAGGCCCCGCCCCCCGTCATGGAATCCCCTGCGGTCTACCCAGCTCAGGCGGAGATCCCCGCGTACTCCCCGTATCACGACCTCCTCGCCTCGATCCTCGGGCTGGAGGACGCCCTGACGGGCGGGTTGTCCGGGGACGAGGTGGCGGCCCGGCTCGCTCAGGAGGAGGGCCTTCTTCGCCAGCTCGCGGAGCGGATCGCCGCGGCCGCGCCGGGTGGGCTATCCCCCTCCGAGCGAGCGGAGCTCGCGCCTCTGGCCCGTCAGGTGGCACGGCCCGATCTCCGCGAGCGGCTGAGCGAGCTCCTCGACCAGGGGGGGGAGGCGCCGGCCTGCGAGGCCGAGGAGGCCGTGGCCGCGGTGCTCGCCGCGGCGGACCGAGCAAGCGAGGACGGGGAGCACGAACCCACGGGGGCACTGAGCGACGCTCCAGTTGCCGGAGCTGGCTCGGGCACGACGACGGGGGGCTCGGCGGAGGGGAAGAAAACGGTGGCGGGCCCGCCCGCCCCCCGCGACGCGGAGCTCGATGGGAGCGATCCGTTCGCGGGGGGAGAGGAGGGAGCCGACTTCCCGGGGACGGTCGGCGGCGGGCCGGTTGAGTCCGGCCCGACCGGGGACTGGGCTCCCACCCCCGGCGAAGAGGAGCCGAACGTGGTGGTGGGAGGGGAGGGGGAGATGCGGGCGTACATCGTCCCCGGGATCCCCGGGGAGCCTTCCCCCAGTGCCGGGAACGCCCCCCCCGCGCTCACACCGCAGGATGTGGAGGTGACCCTCCGGGCGCGGGGGATCCCCCCCGAGCTGCGGAGCCTCGTCCGCCGCTACTTCGAGCTCATTGGAGGGAACCCGTGATCACAGAACGAGACTTGATCGAGGCCCGGGAGGCATTTTGCCTTCTCCGGGAGAAGATTGCAGGCGTCATCGTGGGCCAGGAGGAGGTCGTCGAGATCGCGCTGTGGGCGCTCCTCGCCCGGGGACACGTCCTCCTTGAGGGGGTGCCGGGGCTGGGGAAGACCCTCCTCGTGCGCTCGCTCGCCCGCGCGCTCGGTCTATCCTTCTCCCGCATCCAGTTCACCCCCGACCTCATGCCGGCCGACATCGTGGGCACGAACGTGTTCTCCGGGGACGGATTCCGGTTCCTGCCCGGGCCCGTGTTCGCCCACGTCGTGCTCGCCGACGAGGTGAACCGAGCCACGCCGAAGACCCAATCTGCCTTGCTGGAGGCGATGCAGGAGGGACAGGCCACGATCGGCACGGAGACCCATCCCTTGCCGAACCCGTTCACCGTGCTCGCCACCCAGAACCCGATCGAGATGGAGGGGACCTACCCCCTCCCCGAGGCCCAAGTGGATCGGTTCCTGTTCAAGGCCGAGGTGGGGTTCCCCGACGAGGGGGAGCTCGTGGAGATCGTGCGTCGGAACACGGAGGGCGTGGGGATCCGCCTTCCCGAGCCCATCCTCTCCGCGGACGCCGTGCGGCGCGCCCAGGCCGTGGTGGCGGAGTACCCTGTGCCACGGCCGCTCATGGAGTACGCGGCGGCCCTCGTCCTCGCCACCCATCCCAAGAGCCCCACCGCGCCGGAGGCGGTGCGGCGCTACGTCCAGTACGGGGCGAGCCCCCGGGGGGGCCTCGCCCTCATCCTGGGGGCCAAGGGGCGGGCGTTCCTCGCCGGCCGGCACCACGTGGGGGTGGAGGACATCCAGGCTGCGCTGCGGCCGGCGCTTGTGCACCGGGTCATCCCCAACTTCCGCGCCGACGCGGACGGCGTCGGGGCGGGCCAGCTCGTGGATGAGGCGGCCCGGGCGGTCCGCGTGCCATGACCGATGGCCCCCTCTCCCCGTCCGAGTTGCGGGCCCTGGCGCGGGCCCGGATCACCCTCCGCCGGCCGGGGGGAACCCTCCCCGGTGGCCACCTCGCACGGCGCAAGGGGACATCCGTAGAGTTCGCCGACTACCGCCCCTATCAACCGGGGGACGACTTCCGCCTCATCGACTGGGCCGTGTACGCCCGCCACCGGCGGCTGGTGACGAAGACTTTCGCCCACGAGGTGGAGGCACCTCTGTACCTGTTCCTCGACACAAGCCGCTCGATGGGGGAGGGCAACAAGGCCTCGTTCGCACGGCGCCTCGCCGCGGCCCTCGCGTTCGTCGCCTACCGCGGCCAGGACCGGTTCGCGATCTACCCGTTCCGCGACGCGCTCGTCGCCACCCCGGCACCGCGCCGGGGGAGGGTTGCCCTCTCCACCGCGTTCCAGTCCCTCATGGAACTTTCCGCCGCGGGCGAGACCGACCTCCCCCGGTCCCTCGCCGCGTGGGCCGAACTAGGGCCTGAGCCAGGCCTGTGCGTCCTCATCTCCGATTTCCTGTGTCCGGATGGGTACCGGGATGGGCTCCTCGCCCTCCGCCACGGCCGACATGCCGTGGCTTCGGTGCAGGTCCTGTCCGCGGCCGATCTCGATCCGCCCCGGTGGGGGGAGGTGCGGCTCCGCGACGTGGAGACCCACCGCGGGAAATCCCTCGTCCTCGGGGCAGGCGCAGCCCGCGCTTACCGCGCGGCACTCCGGGAGTGGAACGAGGGACTGGCCGCAGCATGTCGGGAGCTACGCATGGCCTACTTCCTGTTCCGGAGCGATGCCGCGCCGGTCGAGGCCGCGTTGACCGTCCTCGCGGGGTGGGGCCGGTGAGCTTCCTCCTTCCGTGGGGATGGGCCTGGCTCACCTCCGGGCTGGTCGTGGTCGCCCTGTACCTCCTCCGGCGGCGGGAGCGGGAGGAGCCCGTGTCCGCCCTGTTCCTGTGGGAGAGGATCCCCCCCGATCGGGCGAGCCGCATGGCACGGCTGCGCGCCCGGTTCGACCTCCTGCTCCTCCTCCAACTCCTCGCGGTGACCCTGTTCGCGGTCGGCCTCGCCCACCCCATCGTCCGTGTCCCCCGCACCGCCGGGGCGACGGCGATCGTCCTCGATGGCTCAGCGTCGATGGCCGCAACGGGCCGGGCCGACGCGGCACTGGCTGAGGCCCGGCGGCTGATCGGGGATTCCTCTGGCCCGTGGTCGGTCGTGGTGTGGGCCGACCCGCCGCGGGTCCTCGTCCCGCGCACCGCGAACCGCGAGGAGGTCCTCGCCCTCCTTGGCGCGTACCGCCCCACCCTTGGCGCCCGACCGCCCCTCGGCGAGGCCCTTGCCCTCCTCCCCAGCGGGTTCGGCCGCACCGTCGTCATCACCGATGACCCGCTTCCCGACCCCGGCGTGGAGATCGTCGCCCTCCCCGCCCTGGACAACCTGGCGATCGTCGCGTTCGCGGCCCGCTCAACCCCCGACGGGTCGGGGTACGAGGCCCTGGTGCGGGTCCGCAATGACACGGACCGGTACCAGGATGTCCAGGTGGCCGTCCACACCGGTGCGGGGACGTACCTCGGGTCGCGGCTCCTCTCGCCGGGGTCCGAGGATCGGTTCGTGTTCCAGATCGGGCTCGTCCAGACCTCGCTCCGTGCCGAACTCCTCCCCGAAGATGGGTTCCCATGGGACAACGTGCGCTACGCCGCCCTTGAGGGAGGAGCCACGGTCCGCGTGCGGTGGGTGGGCGAGGAGGACCGCTACCTGTGGGCCGCCCTGCAGGCGGCGGTCCCCGTAGAACGGGTCGGCTCCGGGGGTTGGGATCTCACCGTGGCCGTGCGGACCGAGTTGCCCGTTGCCCCGCCCGGGCCCCTCCTCCTCGTCGGGGCGGGCTCTCCCGAGGCCTCCCTCGGCGAACCCGAGCCGGCCGGGCCGATCCGGGGCGAGGCATCGCCCCTCCTCCGCCACGTCGTCCCCGAGGAGTTCCGTGCCAGCGCCGTGCATCCGCTGACCCTCCCCCCCGACGCGACCGTGGACCTGTGGGCGGGGGATGCCCCGGCCCTCAGCCACTGGGAACGCACCGACGGGCGCCGGGTCCTCCTCACCCTGGACCTCCCCCGGTCCAACCTCCCCCTGACGGTGGACTTCCCGATCCTCCTCCGGAACGTGGTTACCTGGCTCCTGCCTTACCGGCCGCGGCCGACCCTCGTCGTGGGGGAAGCGATCGAACTGCCGCCGGGGACGGAGGTGAGCACCCCAGCCGGCCCGGTGAGTGGGGTGTGGATCCCCGACCGACCTGGGCTGTACGAGCTCCGCGGGGCGCGGCGGGAGGTGATCGCCGTGAACGTGCCGTACGAAGAGTCCCTCCCCGGCCGGGTTGCGGTTCCCACCGCGGTCCCCATATCCAAGACCCTGGCTGATCTCACCGCCTGGCCGTGGCTCGGGGCGGCGGCCTTCCTCGTCCTCACTGCCGAGTGGGGCCTGGCGCGGCGGAGGGGGGTCTGATGCGCTTCCTCACCCCGTGGGCCCTTGCTGGGCTCGTGCCGGCCGTAGTCGTGCTCATCCTCTCCCTCCGCCGGCGGGCCCTCCTCGGACGGGCCGTGACGCTCGCCCTCCTCGCCCTCGCCCTCGCCGGCCCGGAGGTCGCCGTCCGCCAGACCGGGGAGACGGTCCTCTTCCTCGTCGACCGATCGGCGAGCGTGGGCGAGGAGGCAACGAACGCCCTCCCCGAGCTCACTTCCTCCGTCCTCGCCCGCGGGGGGAAGGTCGGGGTGATCTCGTTCGCCGACGGGTCCCAGGTTTCGCAGTGGCCGGGGGTGGGCGAGATCCCGAACGGGGGAGCGTTCTCGTCGTTCGGGACCAACATCGGGGCGGCGGTGGACCTCGCGCTCGCCCTGGCCCCCGCTGGGGCGCAGATCGTGCTCCTGTCCGACGGCCGCGCGACAGGGGGGGACCTCCTCGCCGCTGCGGCGCGGGCCCGCAGCCAACGGGTTCCGATCCACGTCTGCTCCGTCGGCCAGACTGACCTCGTCCGGTTGGCTGAATTCACGGGTCCCCGCGAGGCGCCGCTGGGGACGATCGCCCTCGCCGCCACGGTCGAGGCTTCGCAGCCGACCGCGGCCACGGCCCATCTCTACCGGGGTGGTGAGGAGATCCGGGCCATTCCCCTCGACCTCCCTGCCGGGCGGACGCGCCTCTCCCTGGCCGATGCGCCCCCCGAGGCCGGGTTCTGGAGCTACCGGGTGGAGGTGAGGGCGAACGGCGATCGGATCCCTGAGAACAACGCCCTTCCGTGGGGGGTAGCCGTGGGCGAGCCGCCGGGGATCGTCGTCGTTGGGTTGGGTCCGACCGCGACCGACGAGCTCCTCACCGCGGCGGGGCTCACGTTCCGGCGGCGGGAGGCCCTCGCGGTGGAGGATTTGGCCGGAGCGGGGCTGGTGATCCTCGACGACTACCCCCTCGCGCTCCTCGGCACCCGCACCCTCGACGCGCTCCGGTCGTACGTCGCCGGGGGGGGCGGGCTCCTCGTCATCCAGGGTCGCCAGGCCGTGGCCGGCTACCTCGGCCCCGTCGAGGAACTGCTTCCCGTGACCTACACCGTCCCCGAGCGGGTCCAGGAGGCGACGGCAGCGGTGGTGTTCGTCCTCGACCGGTCTAGCTCGATGTCCGCCCAGGCCGGAGGCGCGACGAAGATCGACCTCCTCAAAGAGGCCGCCGCGGCCGCGGTGGAGGCAATGCCGGGGGAGGACATCGTCGGTGCGGTCGCATTCGACCGGTATCCACAGTGGATCGTGCGCCCGGGCCCCGTGTCCGAGGTCCGCGAGGAGCTGTTTGAGGGGCTGCGCAGGCTGACCGCAGACGGGGGGACATACCTGTTCACCGCCCTCGACCAGGCGGTGAAGGCCCTCCTCCCGCTCGAGGCCCGCGTCCGCCACGCGATCGTGATCTCCGACGGGAAGACGATCCGCGACGAGGCCGCCCTGAGCGCGCTCCTCGCAGAGGTGAGCGAAACGGGGGTCGGCGTGACGACGATCGCCATCGGGACCGATCCCGATCCTGAGGTCCTCCGCACGCTGGCCGAGGTGAGTGGGGGGCGGTCCTATGAACTGGCGGCGATGACCGATCTCCGGCCGGTGCTCGTGCAGGAGACGGAGCGCGTGTCCCGCCCCCGGTTCATGGAGCGGGAGACGGCCGTCCTCCCCGGACCGGGGGCTACCGCGTTCCCTCTATCGGGGGAGCTCCCCCCCCTTGCCGGCTACACCCTCACCTTCCCCAAGCCCACCGCCGACGTCGCGTTCCTCTCGCCCGCCGGCGATCCCCTCCTCGCCCGCTGGCGGGTCGGCCTCGGGCAGGTGGCGGTGCTCAACGCTGACATGTCTGGGATCTGGACGAGGGATTGGCTCCGCTCCCCCCAGCTCGGCGAGCTGTGGGGCCTCCTCCTTGGGCATCTGTGGGGCGAGCGGCAGCGCGTGCGCGTGGACTGGGAGGTCGTCGGGCCGACCCTGCGCCTGGGGGTGGAGGCGGCCGAGGGCGGGCGGTGGACGAACCGCCTCGAGCTCACTGGCGAGCTCGTCGGTCCCCGCAGATCGTGGTCGCTTTCCTTCGAGCAGGTCGCACCGGGGCGGTACGAGGCCTCCCTCGCTACCCCTGGGTCCGGGGCGTACCTCCTCACGGTGAGCGAGCCCTCCGGCCGCTACGGGGGGTCGTTCCCGGTCGTCCTCCCCTACTCGGCCGAGCTCGCCGCGTTCGGTCCCGACCTCGACGCCCTGAGTACGATCGCGCGCCTGTCAGGGGGCGAGTTCGTGCGCGACGAGCTCCTCCCCCCCTCATCGGGGGCGGGGCGAGCGTGGACCCCGATCGGCCGGGCCCTCCTCTGGGCAGCGGCGTGTTCCCTCCTCCTCGATCTCGCATTGCGCAAACTTCTCGTGTAGGTACGGACCTTCTGGCCTACGTCCCCCCACGCTCGGCTGTGAAGCCACGGCTGCGGCAACCCACCATTTGACGATCCGGCATCGTCCGCTGTATGATCTCAACCACGGGTAACGAAAGTCACAAAAAGGGGGTTGAGAGTAGAACCAATTAGCTTGTGGGAGTTCACAGCGTCTGGAGATCGTTCAAGTGCAGGCATACAACGCGATCTAAAGGAGGAAACGATGAAGTGGGGAGAGAAGGTTACGCAGAGGCTGGGCGTTCGTGGGTTGTACGTTGTTCTTGCCATTACGCTCCTCGCCATCCTGAGCGGGGCTCACCACAAGTGGGGGTAGGGTAGCCTACAAGGTCACAGGTAACCCAGGTTGATGCCAGGGGGGGTGGTGACCCCCCTTACTTCTTTCTAGGCTCCCAGGGTGACAGCTTTGCCTCGGAAAGCCCGCGTATATTGGGGTCTGGTTGTGGCGGCAGGCTTGGTATGCTGCGTCTTCTACCTGAGTCAAATCAAGCTTACTTCCGAGTTTGCCCTGACCTGGATCTTGCTTGTGGTCGTCGACTTCCTTGCCGAGATCTACGAGGTGGAGTTGATCCCGGAGAGAAGGACGTCAGTGGCTGTATCGGTTGGCGCCGCCGCCGTTTTCATCGGCGGAGCTCCACTAGGGATCGCGACGTTATGCGTCGGGTCGCTGGCAGCTGAGGTTCTTCTGCGGTGGAACAAGCTGGCCCGGGGGCCGGGGAAGTTCTTCACCTTTGTCGGATTCAACCTCGGCCAACTCATGATCTCGGTCACGGCGGCGGGCCTCGTCCTCGAAGCTATGGGTGGAGCTCCTCCGCCCTACGCCTCCGGGACAGACTTCATCCCTCTGGTGGTGGCGTTCCTGACCTACGACATTGTCAATGCGTCACTCGTGGCGATGATCCTCCACCTCACGGAGGGGGTGCGCTTCACCTACCTTCTCCGGTTCGACCTTCGTCATCTCCACGTTCAGTTCCTAACCTTGGGAGTACTAGCGATCCTGATGGCGATCGTGTACCCCCTCTCCCCATGGTACGTGCTCCTCGTGGGGAGCCCGCTCATGGTCGTCCAGATTTCCATCCGCAGCTACGCACGGCTGCGCCAGCAAGCCAAGGAGGCGTTCGAGAGGATCACCCGGATCGTCGGGGAACGTGACTTCTACACCGGGACCCACTCTGCGAACGTGGCCGAGCTCGCCGTGAAACTGACCCGGAAGCTGCGGCTGCCGGATGAAGTGGTGGACCAGGTCGAGGCCGCAGCCCGCGTCCACGATCTGGGCAAGATCGCGATCCCGGACAGCATCCTTCTCAAGCCAGGGAAGCTCACCGCGGAGGAGTGGGCACTGGTGAAGCGCCACCCCGTCGTCGGGGCGGAACTCCTCCAGGGGCTAGAGATTTACGAGGAGATCGCGGATGTCGTGCGGCACGAGCACGAGCACTGGGATGGCGGGGGATACCCCGATGGGCTGAGCGGGGAGAAAATCCCCTTGGGGTCGCGGATCATCGCCGTGGCCGATGTGTGGAGCGCCCTCACCACCGACCGCCCCTACCGCCCAGCCTACACCGCAGACGAGGCGCGCACGATCCTCAAGGCCATGGCGGAGAAGGAGCTCGATCCCAAGCTCGTGGACCTCTTCCTCACGGTCGTGAACTGAGATGCGTCGCGTGCCTCGCCCAGGGGAACCCCGACCAGCACGCCTCGTGCCCACCGACGGTCCGGTGGGACGGCCCGTCAGCTCAGACGCCATTGCTCACGAGGTGCGATGTTCCCGAGCTCGAAGAGAGGAGGCCGCGGCGGGGACCGCGGGATGAGGGGATGCCGCTCCTCTGGGCCGTCGGGATCGGGATCGTGGCCGGGCTCATCCGCCGAGGGAACTTGGCGAACCTCGGCCAGCTCAGGCTGCGCGCTCCCTGGTTGATCCTCATCGCCCTCTTGATCCAGGTCCTCATCTTTCCCGTGGGGACCAGGGGCCCCCTCATCCCCGGGGGCACAGCCTACCTCCACCTCGTCTCCTATGCCTCCCTTGCGGCATTCATCGGACTGAACCGCCGCTACTCGGAGTTCCTCATCATGGGGGTGGGGCTGGCCCTCAACCTGATCGTGGTCGCCGCCAACGGGGGATACATGCCGGCCTCGGCGACGGCCCTCGACCGGGCCGGGCTGTCCGAGGTGGCGGCCGCCCTCCAGGAAGGAGGCCGGTCGGGAAACACGATCCTCATGGGCGAGGGAACGCGCCTCAACTTCCTCGGGGACTTCCTCTACCTCCCGGGGGGGGTCCCCCTCGCCTCAGCGTTCAGCATCGGAGATATCGTCCTAGGCCTGGGGTTGGCCGTGCTCCTCGCCCGGCGCATGGTCAACCGGGCTAGACCCAACCATCAAGGGACAGGTTCGGATCCGGCACCAGGGTGAGGGAGCCGGGGCAACCGAGCGCGGTGAACCGATGGTGGGCGCAGGCGGCGACGATCGCTGCGTTGTCCGTGCACAGCGCCGGAGGAGGGAACGCGACTTCAATCCCGCGCTCGCCGGCGCGTAGGGGCAGGACCTCCCGCAACCGACGGTTGGCAGCAACGCCCCCCACGACCACGATCCGTGTGAGCTCAAGCCTCCGCGCCGCCTGGACCGCTTTCTCCGCGAGGACGTCCACCACCGCCTCGAGGTAGCTTGCGCACAGGTCGGGGACAGGCGTGGACGGGTGATCCCGCAGCCAGTACACGGCTGCGGTCTTGAGGCCGGCGAAGCTCATGTCGAGGCCCGACCCGATCATCGGTCGGGGGAACGCGACCGCGGTGGGATCTCCCTGGCGGGCCAGTTCGTCCATCCGCGGCCCGGCGGGGTACCCCAGGCCCACGAGGCGCCCCACCTTGTCGAGCGCCTCCCCCGCCGCGTCGTCCCGCGTCCCACCGACGACCTTGTAGTCCCCCCACTGCCGCACCCGGACGAGGAGGGTGTGTCCCCCGGAGGCGACGAGCCCCAGGAACGGTGGCCCCGCTGCCGGCTCGCTCAGGCGCTGGGCGAAGAGGTGGGCGGCGAGGTGGTTCACCCCGATCAGGGGCACGTCCCGCGCCACGGCGATCCCCGCGGCATGGGACATCCCCACGAGGAGCGGGCCGACGAGGCCCGGCCCGTAGGTCACCCCGACCAGTTCGATCCCGTCCCAGCCGATCCCCGCCGTGGCGAGGGCTTCCGCGACGAGGGACGGCAGCTTGCGCAAGTGGTCCCGCGACGCCGCCTCCGGCATCACCCCCCCATAGCGGGCGTGGAGGTCGGTCTGGGAGTAGACGAGGTTCGCCAGGATCTCGTCGCCTCCCCGGAGGATCGCCACCGCCGTCTCGTCACAGGAGGTCTCGATACCGAGGGCGATCATGGTCGGGGGATCGGTGATCCGGGAACGGTCCACGCAGTTCGCGAAGGCTTGTTACCCGTCACGGATGCATTCCGGCTTGAGGATGGCCACGAACGGGAGGTTGCGGTACACCTCCGCATAGTCGAGCCCATATCCCACGACGAACAGGTTCTCCGGGAGGACGAACCCCACGTAGTCCACCGTCACCTCGACCTCCCGGCGGTGCGGCTTGTCGAGGAGGGTGCACACGCGGAGGGTGGCCGGTCCACGGGCGGACAGGCCAGCGAGGAGGTGGTGCAGGGTGTGGCCCGTGTCCACGATATCCTCCACGAGGAGCACATCGCGGCCGCCGATCGCACAGTCGAGGTCCTTCAGGATCCGCACCTCGCCGGGGCTCGTGCCGTTGCCATAGCTCGACACGGCCATGAAGTCGTACTCGATCGCGAGGTCAAGCGCGCGGATGAGGTCAGCCATGAACGGCATCGCCCCCTTCAGGATCCCCACCACGAGGAGCGGTCGGCGGCGGGGATCCCGCCCTGCGCCGCCCCGGTAGTCGGCGGCGATCTCCCGCCCGAGGTCCCGCACCCTCCGGGCGATCTCGTCCGCCGAGATCACCACCCGTTCGATCTTGTCCATCCACGCTGTCTCCACGTGCCCTCCCGAGGAACACCCTCCCCGCCAGATTCCGAACGGGGAGGGTCCCAGCTTACCGCGGTCGCGCTCCACCCGTCAACCGCTCGCGAGGGACGAGAGGTCGATGAGGAGGTTCCCGGAAACGCGACGCCGGTAGTCGGCCGAGGCCCGGAGATCGGAGATCGGTCGCACCGCGGACGAGAGGGCATCGCGGAGCTCAGCCAACGCCTCCACCGTGAGCGGGCGTCCCACGAGCGCCCGCTCCACCTCCCGCGGCCGGAGCACGGTGGGCGCCACCGACCCGAGGGCCAGACGCGCCTCGCGAACCGCCCCGTCCTCCACCCACACCAGGGCCCCCAGCGAGGCCACAGCGATGAGGAGGGCCTGCCTCCTCCCCACCTTGCGGAAATAGGGGTGGGCCCCGTCCTGCGGCAGGGGGATCGCGAGGGAACGGATGAGCTCCCCCGGTTGAAGGGCGGTCCTCCCTGGGCCGAGGACGAACTCCTCCACGGGCAACGACCGCTCCCGAGCTGGTCCCACCACGTTCACCCGCGCCCCGAGGAGGTACAGGGGGATGAGCCCATCCCCCGCCGGAGAGGCGTTGGCGACGTTTCCCCCCAGGGTTCCCATGTGGCGAAGGGCGGGGGAGCCGATCGTGCCGAGGGCGAGCCTGAGGATCGGGAGCTGGGCCGTGGCTGGGGCAGAGAGGATCTCGGCGTGGGTCGCGGCGGCCCCGATCTCGACCCCACCCTCCGTCGTGCGGATCCCGCGGAGCTCGGGGAGCTCCCCCACGTAGACGAGGAACGGTGGGCGTTCGGCGCCCTTCCGCAGGCGAACGAAAAGGTCCGTTCCGCCAGCGAGGGGCTTGCCCCCCTCGCCGGTAAGGCGGACGGCGTCCGCAAGGTCCCGCGGCTGGACGATCTCAGGCAGGCCCACGATCCCTCACCCTCCCCGGGAGATCCTCCGGAGCGTCCACGTCCCGGACCACGCCCGGATCGTCCCACGGGATGACCTCGCAGTCCCCCACGAGGCCGCGCGCCCCGCGGTCCCCGGAGAGCTGGAGGAGGGCGGGCCGCAGGGAGGGAGGGAGGTAGACGGGGAACCCCCGGCGTCCGCGGTAGGCGGGCGCAACCGGACGATCCCCCGCCCGGCCGAGGACGGCCCGCGCCGCGGCCTCAGGGACCCACGGCATATCCCCCAGAAACACGAGCATCCCGCCCGCCACCGCTTCCGCCGCCCGGCGGAGGGAGCTCCCCATCCCGTCGTGCCAATCCTCGTTCACAACCAGGTGCCAGGGGAGGTGAGCCCCCTCTCCCCGGGAGGAGAAGAACGCTTCCCGGATGGCGGTCGCCTCCGCGCCGAGGACGATCAGGCGTTCGTCCACGGGAAGCCGCTCCACGAGGTCCACGACCCACGAAAGGAGTGGCCGGCCCTCCACGGGAACGAGGAGCTTGGGGCGCCCCATCCGTCGTCCCTCCCCCGCGGCGAGCACGACCCCGGTCATCGCCTCCGCTCCGCCGCCCGAAGCACCGCCTCCACCACCTGCTCGTACCCCGTGCACCGGCACAGGTTCCCGGACAGATACTCCCGGACCTCGTCGGCGGTCGGGGAGGGGTTCTCCGCGAGGAGGGCCTGGGCGGCCATGATCAACCCCGGCGTGCAGAACCCGCACTGAACGCCCGCGGTGGCGAGGAACGCCTCCTGCAACGGGTGGAGCTGGCCGGAGGCGGCGAGCCCCTCAATGGTGAGGACATCCCTCCCCTCCACCTGGATCGCCGCGGTGAGGCAGGAAAGGCGAGGCTTCCCATCCACGAGCACCGTGCATGCCCCACACTCCCCTTCTCCGCACCCCTCCTTCGTCCCCGTCAGGCCGAGGTCCTCGCGGAGGAGGTCAAGGAGCCGCCTCCCCGGCGGCACGTCCACCGTGACCGGGCGGCCGTTCACGCGGAACGAGAGGGTCATCCCTCCACCACCTTCGCCACCGCGGCGAGCGTGGGCGGGATGGCCCGTGGCATCTCCACCCCCCGCAGGGCGCCCTCGGGATCCTTGAGGCCGGAGCCAGTCACGAACAGGACGACGCGGGAGCCGGGGGGGATCGTCCCCTCCCGCAGGAGGCGGAGGAGCCCGGCGTAGGGGGCGGCCCCAGATGGCTCCGCGAACACCCCCGTCCGGCGGGCCAACTCCTGCCCCGCGGCCACGATCTCCTCGTCGGTCACGGTCACGAACCCTCCGTCTGTCTCCGCAACGGCGAGCACGGCGCGCAGGGCGTCCTGGGGGTTCCCGACGCGGATCGAGTCGGCGATCGTCTCCGCTCCCTCCGCGGCGGGGAGGACCGGCTTCCCCTCCCGGTAGCGGGCGAAGGCGTGGGCGATCGCCGCCGCGCCAGCCGCCTGAACCCCGTACACCCGGGGCGCCCGCTCGGCAAGCCCCACCTTGACCAATTCCTGAAACCCCTTGGCGATCCCCGCCACCACCGCCCCGTCGCCCGCCGCGACGAGGGCGAAGTCGGGCAGGTCGCAGTGCAGCTCCTCCCCCACCTCGAGGGCTCCCGTCTTGTTCCCCTCGACGACCATCGGGTTCTGCCCGTCGGAACGGTTGTACCACCGGAACCGGTCCGCCGCCTGGACCGCAAGGCCGTAGGCCTCGTCGTACGTTCCCTCCACCGGGAACACGGTCGCCCCGAACGCGAGGAGTTGGGCGAGCTTGGCCCGGGGGGCAGCCTGGGGGACGAAGATGGAGCACGGGATCCCCGCCGCGGCGCAGAACCCGGCGGTGGACGTGGCCGCGTTCCCGGTGGAAGCGCACACGAGCGCCCCCCGCCCGAGCATCCGCGCCGCGGCGATCGTGACCGCGGTGCCCCGATCCTTGCACGAGGCGGTGGGGTTGGCCGTATCGTCCTTCACCCACAGGGAACCGAGGCCGAGCTCTGCAGCGAGGGTGGGGCAGGCGTAGAGCGGCGTCCACCCCGCCCGCAACGGTACACCGTACTCCGCGGCGAGGGGGAGGAGGGGCTCGTACCGCCACAGGGAGAACCGTCGCCCCGCGGCGAACGCCCTCGGATCGAGGCGCCGACGGAGGGCGCGGTAGTCGTAGAGGACGTCGAGCGCGCCGGCCACCGCTCCGCAGCGGGGACAGACGTGATCCACGGTCCACGGCGCGTACTCCCGCCCGCAGGTCAGGCAGCGGAAGGCGATCGGTTCACCCATCGGCCCCCCCTCGGATCAGGAACGAAAGCGAGCCCGTCACCCCACGGAGGAGGACGAGCATCTCCGCGGCCGGCCGCAGCGACCTCTCCCCGGAGAACGGCTGCTTCAGGGTCTGCTCCCGCACGCGGATGTCCGGCGTGAAGGCCACGGTCACGAAGGGGTCCTCGAACATCATCCCCCCCTCCTCCACCGCGAGGGTGGACTCGATCCCTCCCTCCCGACGGCGGACCGACCCGTGGCGGATGAAAAAGGCGGGACCTGCGTCACGGGCGAACGCCTCCTCGTCCAGGAACAGGCGGGGCTTATCGCGGTACGGCTTCCCATTGTGGACGCAGAACGTGGCGCAGTTCCCGCACTCGTTGCACAGGTCGTCCAGGTGGACGATCTGCCGCCCCTGCCGGACCTCGAACGCCTCCTCCCTCACGGCCACGAGCGTGCCGTGGCGACAGGCGAGGACGGGGAGCGCCCACCGCAGGGGGTCCACCGCATAGGCGAGGTTACTTCGGTTCGGGCAGACCTCGACGCACTTGTCGCAGAACGTCGCGCACTGAACACAGCGGCTCGCCTCAGCCCGCGCCTCCTCCGCGCCGAGGGTCGCCTCGACGAGGTCGAACCCCGTGCGCCGTTCCCGCGGGAGCACGGCCGGACTGCGGCGGGGGAGGATCCGCGCCCGCGCCCGTTTGGCCCGTCCCATCTCGTCCCGGGAGAGGGTCAGTCTTGGGGCCGGCCATGACCGGAACGGGATCCCGATCTCCCGGCAGATCGCGGCCGCCGCGCGCCGACCGTCGGCACAGGCCGCGACGATCGTCGCCGGGCCCCGCACCGCGTCCCCTCCCGCGTACACGCGCGTCGGCCCGGCGGCCCCCGTCTCCGGATCGGCGGCGATTCGCCCGTCCTTTCCAATTTGGATCCGGCTCCCAGCGAGAAACCCCATCTCCGGGCGTTGGCCCACGGCGACGAGGACCGCCCCCGCCGGGACCTCGAATCCGCTTCCCGGAACGGGGATTGGGCTCCGCCGTCCGTCTGGCCCGGGCGCGCCGAGGGTCGTCCTCACACAGGCCACCCCCACCACCCGGCCGGAGCGGCGCACAATGTGCTCGGGGGAAACGAGCTCGAGGAGGGCATTCCCCTCGGCGAGGAGGTCCTCCACCTCCTCCCACTCGGCGGGCATCTCCGCCCGGCTGCGGCGGTAGAGGACGGTCACCGGCTGCCCAGTCAGGCGGTGGGCGGTCCGCGCCGCGTCCATCGCCGTGTTCCCCCCTCCGATGACAACGACGGGGGAGCCGAGCGCGGGTTCCCTCCCTGCGGCCACGGCACGGAGGAAGGAGAGGGCTCCCCACACCCCCTCCCCCTCCTCGCCCGCGATCCCAAGCTTCGCCTCCCCTTGGAACCCGCACCCCACATACACCGCGGCGAACCCGTCATCGAGGAGCCCCTCCGGTGGCCCCGCGACCGGGTGGTCGAGGACGATCTCCACCCCGAGGTCCCGGATCCGTTGAATGTCCGCTCCCACCACCGACCGCGGAAGCCGGAACGGCGGGGCGAGGCGAAGCATTCCCCCTGGTTCGCCGTCCTTCTCGAACACCGTGACGCGAACCCCGCTCAGGGAAAGGAAGTACGCCGCGGAGAGCCCGGATGGACCGCTCCCCACAATCGCCACCTTGCGGCCGGTGGCGGGCGCTGGCGAAGGGAGGACGGGGGCCCCCCCCCGTTCAACCGCGAACCGCTTCAGGGCACGGATCCCTACCGCCTGTTCGTAGTTATTCCGCGTGCAGCGGCGCTCGCAGGGGTGGGGGCAGGCGTAGCCCGTCACGCCGGGGAGGGGATTCTGGTTCAGGATCCCCGCCAGAGCCTCCCCGGCTGCGCCGCGGGCGATGCGGCACGCGTAGCTCGGGACGTCCTGGCCGATCGGGCACGCCTCCGTGCACGGGGCGGTGATGCAGTCGAAGAGGGCGAGCCCCGACGTGACCTTGGGCAAGCCGTCCGGGAAGTAGCCCTTCCGGTACCGCGGCGCGGCGAGGGCCTCCTCCGCGGCCCGATCGAGGGCTGCGAGCTTGTTCTGCGCCAGCTCGTCCAGGTTCCGCGCCCGGCGGGCGCGCATTGCCCCTTCCAGGTTCTCCAGCCACCCGCCGAGGCGGGCGTACCCCCCTGGCTTGAGGAGGTCGGACGCCGCGGTGACGGTGCGGGCCCCACAGGCGAGGATCGTTGGGACGTTCACGCTATCGGCCCCTCCAGCGTAGGACACGGCGAGATCGCCCTCAAACTCCCGGGCGAGGCGCCGGAAGAGGGCCATCGTGATCGGGTACAGGGCCCGCCCGGACATGTAGACCTCGTCCCCGGGAAGGGTTCGCTTGTGGTTGGCCATGGCCAGGGTGTTGGAGAGCTTGACCCCGAAGGTCAGCCCTTCCCGGCCGGCCACTCCGTCGAGGGCCGTGATGAGCTCCACCGCCCGGTCGTACGGAAGGTCATGGCCGAACACGCGGTCCGGGATCGCGATCTCCCGGAACCCAAGGCGATCATGGAGGATCCCGAGCACCTCCTCCTTGCCGAGGAGGGTCGGGTTCAGCTTGACGAACGTGTGGAGGCCCCGCTCCACGAGGAGGTGACGCCCGATCTTCTCGATCTCGTCAGGTGGGCAGCCGTGCATCGTGGACAGGGTCACGTTGTCCGTGATCCGGGATGGGATCTCGATCTCGGCGAAACGCGGGAAGTTCCTCCGCAGGGTCCGGCGCAACTCCGCGATCTCCGGCGACGCATCGGTCAGGCGGTCCATGAACGCGGCCATGCGCGGGCTCCGAATCCCCTCAAGGTCATAGCCCACGCTCATGTTGAACACCGTCCCCACCGGGCCAGGGAACCCGAGGGCGTGGTGGAGGACGTGGATGAGGACCCAGGCCTTCACGTACTCGCCCGCGGACTGGTCGAGCTTGAGCTCCTGGGACCACTCCACGTTGTACCCCTCGTCCGCCATGTCAATGCACGGGCGGGGGATCTGGAGCTCGTCGTTGGCTTGCACCGTCTTCAGCTCGATGAACCTCCCCCCACAGAGCCAGGAGGCGACGATGTTCTGGGCGAGCTGGGTGTGGGGGCCGGCGGCGGGGCCGATCGGCGTCGCCAGGGGATGGCCGACGAACTCCCCGCGGTACGGGGCATCGGCCCGGGGGACGTGGAACAAGGACCGCGGGATCCCGAAGATGGCATCCTTCTCCTTGAGCTCGCCGAGGGCCCATCGGAGGAGATCCTCGAACGGCTGGACCCTCATCCGATCAGACATGCCTCGCCCCTACACGCGCGCCCACAGCCGCTCCGCGGCGCCCCGGGCAATCGCGAGGGCCGCCGTTTCGTCCAGTCCCAGGACCTGCCCCTCCCGGAGGCGCACCTCCCCGCCCACGATCACCGCCCACGGCCGCAGCCCCTCGTTGATCGAGCCGAACAGGAGGTGGGCAAGGAGGTTCCCCGCGTCGAGGGGGGTCGGCGGGTCGTAGTCCCACACCACGAGGTCGGCCGCGTAGCCCGGGGCCAGTTTCCCCAACGGGACCCCGAACGCGCGTTCGGCGAGGGCGTAGTTGTGGTGGACGAGGGAGAGAAGGGCGGGATCCCCAAGCGCCGTCGGATCGCCCGTGACGTGGTGCGCGAGCAGCCGCGCCGCGAGGAGCTCCCCCACGATGTCACATCCGAACCCGTCCGTTCCGATCCCGACCCGGACCCCGCGGGCGAGCATCGCCCCCACCTGGGCCGCCCCCACCGCGTTGTTCATGTTCGAGCGCGGGTTGTGGATCACGCTCGCCGGCCGCTGGGCGAGGAGGGCGAGCTCGGCCCCCGCGAGGTGGACCCCATGGATGAGGAGCGTCCCCTCGGTGAGGATCCCGAACCGATCCAGCCTCTCTGCGGTGCGAACACCGTGTTGGTGGAGGGCGTCCAGCGGGTCCTCCTTCCCCTCGGCGAGGTGGATGTGGAACGGAAGCTTGAGGGGAGCAGCCGCCTCCCCCGCGCGGGTGAGGGTCTCATCGGAGAGGGTGAACGAGGCGTGGAGCCCCATGTGGGCAGCGAAGTGCCCCCCCTCCCTCTCCTCACGGGCGAACCGGACGTTCTCCGCGATCCCCTCCTCGCGCTCCCTCTCCCCGCCGCGGTCCGTGACCTCGTAGCAGAGGTCGGCCCGCAGCCCGACCTGGGAGATGGCCCGTTTGAGCTGGGAGAGCGACCCCGCGATCGCGGCCGGAGACGCATGGTGGTCGAACAGGGACGTCACCCCGCACCGGAGATGGCCCACTGCCCCCACGAGCGCCGACTGGTAGACCGTGTCCAGGTCGAGGGCCCGGTCGAGCTTCCACCACAGCTGGTCCAGGATCTCCCGGAACGAATGGGGGGAGAAGTGAGGGAGGGGCATCCCCCGAGCGAGGGACGAGTAGAGGTGAGCGTGAGCGTTGACGAGACCGGGGGTGACGAGGCGCCCCCCCGCATCGATCCGCTCAGCCCCCGCGACCTCCGGCGCTGGGCCAGAGCTTGTCGCCGCGATCCTATCTCCCTCGATGAGGAGGTACCCGGAGGGGTGGCACGTCCCCCCCAGGTCGGCAATCCGCGCCCGTTCGATGATCAAGGCCATGCCACAAGTGTACCGGCTCCCCTTGCAGGGACCAACGGCCTCACCCCTCCCGGAACAGGGGGATCGTGGAACCGGATTCCACGTCCACAAGTCCCTGATCCGTGAGGCGGAGGGCGGGGATCACGGGCAGCGCGAGGAGGGAAAGGGTCATGAACGCGTTGGTGAGCGTACATCCACACCGGCGGAGGCCTTCGTGGAGGGCATCCATCCCCTGCGCCACCTCCTCGGCCGACCCGGTGGAGAGGAGCCCGGCAATGGGGAGGGGGATCCACGCCAACACTTCCTCGCCCCGGACGAGGCACACCCCCCCGCCTTCCTCCGCCACTTGGTTCCCCGCGCGGGCCATCGCCTCCCGATCGGTGCCGACGACGAGGAGGTTGTGGCTGTCATGGGCGACCGTGCTCGCCAGGGCGCACCCGGCGGCGAGGCCCAACCCCCGCACGAACCCCTGCCCGATCCGGCCGCTACGCTGATGCCGTTCGACCACCGCGGCGTACGCCACGTCGGGGACGAGCTCGACCGTCCCCTCGCGCACGGGGAGGCTCATCGTCACAGCGCGGGTCGGGGCCTGGTTCTCGATGACCTCGATTGCCCATACCTCGACTTCCCTGTCGGGGGCCCCTACGGCGAAGTCGGCCGCGACGAGGGGACGGGCGAGCCGCACCGTGTTCTTTGCCCACGCCGGCTGGGGGAGGGAGGCAAAGGGGTGGACGGCTGTCCGTCCCTCGTCCACGACCTCCCCCCCCGCGATCACCATGTCAACGGAGAACCGGCCGAGGTCGGGCACGAGGAGGATATCGGCCCAGCGCCCCGGCGCGATCGCGCCCACGTCCCGCGCCACCCCGAAGTGCTCAGCTGTGTTCAACGTGGCCATCTGGATCGCGACCACCGGGGGGATCCCTGCCTCGATCGTCAGGCGCACCACCTCGTCCATATGGCCGTGGGAGAGGATCGTCTCCGCATGACGGTCATCGGTGCAGAGGAGGACGTGGCGGAGGTCGATCCCCGCCTCGCACACCCCGCGCACCCCCGCCAGGAGATCCTGCCAGGCTGAACCCTGGCGGAGGATGGCCCGCATCCCCTGCCGAACCCGGGCCAGGGCATCCTCAGGCCGCGTCCCCTCGTGGCAGTCGGCCGGCCCCCCCGCAGCGTAGGCGTGGAAGGTCGGTCCCAGATCGGGCGATGCGTAATGCCCCCCCACGACCTTCCCCGCTGCCAGGGCGGAGGCGATCTTCGCGTGGACCACCTCGTCCCCCGCGACCACCCCGGGGTAGTTCATCACCTCTCCCAGGCCGACGACCTCCGGCCAGCGGAGCGCCTCCGCCACCTCCTCCGGGCCGAGGGCAGCCCCGGCCGTCTCCAAGCCCGGCGCGGCGGGGACACACGACGGGACCTGGCCGTAGACCCGGAGCGGGGTCCCCTGCGCCCCGTCGAGGATGAGCCGCACCCCGCGGAGCCCGAGGACGTTCGCGATCTCGTGCGGATCAGCGAACACGCCCGTCGTCCCGTGGGGGAGGACGGCCCGGGCGAACTCGGACACGGTGAGCATCGAGCTCTCGATGTGGACATGCGCATCGAGGAGGCCGGGGACGAGGTACCGGCCCCGGGCGGGGATGACCCGCGTCGACGGGCCGATCAGCGCCTTCGCGTTCGGCCCGCAGTAGGCGATACGGCCCTCCACCACAGCGATATCCGTGTGGTCAAGGATCTCGCCGGAGTGCACGTTCACCCACCGGCCGTCGCGGACCACGAGGTCCGCCGGGCGACGCCCCATCGCCACCGCCACGAGATCCCGCGTCACTTCATGGAGAGGCCTGCGGGAGCCGTTCATGATAGGAAAGAGGGGCGGCCACCGCGGCCGCCCCCCACACCCGCGTCACGCCCCTTACGGCTCACCCGGCCAGGGGCCGACCACGCCCTCCACCGCCCACTCCAGGGTGATGAGGGCATCCACAGACATCCACATGCCCTCGGGCACGCGCAGGATCCCCTTCCGGTCGTAGATCGGGCCCTGGAACGGGTCAAAGGTCACGCCTGGGTCGGCCATCTGGTTGTAGCGCGTCATCACGAGATCGTAGGCGGAAATCTTGCCGAAGACGGGATGGTCTACGCTGTAGGCCTTAAGGTCGTCCTCGAACACGGGGTTGATCATCATCCCCGGCTTGGCCCCGACCTCCACCGCCTTCTGGGAAAGGAGCCACCAGTAATCCACATGCTCCAGGTTCTCGTTGGTGTAGATCCCGTCGTGGACCTTCTGGAGGAAGTCGAGGTAGATCGCCTCCCAGTGGACGAGCTGGCCGGACACCACGTAGTCGGGGGCGAAGTCGTACATCGGGGAATAGTGGCCGAAGCTGGGCAGGCCATGCTCCGCTGCCACCTGGACCACGGTGGGAGAGTCCTCGGTGAACGCGAACACGTCACACCCCTCGGCCACCAGGGCCTCAGCGGCCTCCTTGGCCGCCGCCGGGTTGAACCACTCGTAGATCCAGCGCACATGGACCTCGGCCTGGGGGTTGACCTCCCGGACCCCGATGGCGAAGGCGTTGAGGTGCCGCTTCACTTCCGGGATGGGGAACGCGCCCACGTAGGCCACCTTGCCCGTCTTGGTGAGCGCTCCGGCCATGAGGCCGTTCAGGTAGTAGACCTGGTAGAAGTCGGCCATGTAGGTGGCGAGGTTCGGGGCCCTCATGAACCCCGAGCAGTGGGCGAGGACCACCTCCGGGTAGCGCAGGGCGGCGGCGTAGGTCCCATCCATGAACCCGAAGCTCGTGGTGAAGACGATGTCACAGCCCTGACGGACCAGCTGGTCGATGTAGGTCTCCACCTCGCCCTCGGGCACCGACTCCACGTACACCGTCTCCAGCCAGGGGAAGTGCTCTTCGCAGATCTCGCGGGCCACGTTGTGAGCGTGGGACCAGCCGTAGTCCCCGATGGGCCCGACGTAGATGAACCCCACCTTCATGGTCTCCGCGGCCAGGCCCAAGGTGGAAAGACCGGCCACCGCTGCCACGATCGCCGCTATCTTCAGTCCCTTCCTCACTTTAACCTCCTTGTATGCTCTGGCTCGTCACCCATGACTCCGCGCTGATCACCGATTCATCCCCGGTTCTCACCCCCCCGTTCACTTCTCTCCCCGGGCATACGGAACGCCGAGGGCCCCCGGTGCTCCCCGGCGGCGCTGGGCGCCCCCGAGCCCCACAAAGGTCAGGACAATTATAGCGGCAGCGTAGGGCATGAGCTTGAGGAGCTCCGGAGCCACCCAGGGCTGCAGCCGATAGGACAGGTGATACAGGGCGCCGAACAGGACCGCCCCCCCGATCGACTGGAGGGGATCCCAGGCCACGAAGATGGTGAGGGCGATCACAATCCAGCCCATCCCCCCGGTCATCCCCTCCGTCCAGGCGGGGCGGTACTCTACGGACAGGTACCCCCCGGCCACCCCGGCGAGGATCCCCCCGAGGATGACCGCCAGGTACCGCACCAGGTACACGTTCACCCCCAGGGCATCGGCGGTGGCCGGGGACTCCCCCACCGACCGCAGCGTGATCCCCCACCGGGTGCGGTACAGGAGCACCCACAGCACCACCGCCAGGACCAGACCCAGGTAGGTGATGATGCTTTGGTCCTGAAAGAGCATCGGTCCCAGCACCGGGATCTCTGCTAGCCCCGGCACGGTGACCGGGGGCAGGGGGTGCTTGAGGGGGATGCCCTCCCACCCCCGTCCAAGCAAGCCCGAAAGTCCCAGGCCGAACATGGTGAGGGCGAGGCCGGAAACGTACTGGTTGGCCCGCAGGGTCACGGTGAGGAAGGCGTGGATCAGGGCGGCCCCGCCCCCCGCTGCCGCTGCCACCAGGATCCCCAGCCCGGGGTTCCCGGTGGATTGGGCCACGGCAAACGCGGAGAACGCTCCGATGGCCATCATCCCCTCCACCCCCAGGTTCACCACCCCGGACCGCTCCGCGTACACCTCCCCCAAGGTCCCCCACAGGAGCGGGGTCCCGTAGGCGAGCGCCCTCCCGATCGTGCTGATGAGCCACTCTTCCCAACCCATCTCTCACCCCTCGCTCTCGGCCCGTTGGGGTGCCCAGCGGACATGCCAATACATGAGGAGTTCGCTCCCGATCAAGAAAAATAGGATCAGTCCGTTGAACACGTCCGTGACCTGGAACGGCATCGCCAGCGCCACCTTGATCACGTCCCCGGCGGCGAAGATGAGCCCAAACAGGAGTGCGGTCACCACGGCGGCGAGGGGGCTCCCCCTGGCCAGCCAGGCAACGATGATCGCGGTGTAGCCATAGCCCATGGAGATGTGGGCCGGGCTACGCAGCCGGTAGTGGACCCCCGCCATCTCCCCCGCCCCGGCCAGCCCCGCCAGTCCCCCCGAGATGAGCATCACCCAGAGCGTCACTTTGAGGAAATCGATCCCCGCGTAGCGGGCGGCGTCCTGGGACTGCCCCACCACCCGGGTCTCGTAGCCAAGCTTCGTCCGGGAGAGGAGGAACGCGCAGGCGATAGCCATGGCCACCCCCACCACCAGGGTGATCCAATGGATGCGGGTACCGGGGATCAGGGGCAGGCGTGCCGCTGGGGGAAAGAGGTCGCTATAGGCAAACCCACGGGCGGTGGGCCCCTTCCAAGGGCCATGGACCAGCCACTCCACGATGTACATCATGATGTAGTTCATCATCAGGGTGGAGATGACGTCGTTCACTTGGAACTTCACCTTGAGCAGGGCGGGGATCATCCCCCACACGGCGCCGGCGAGGAACCCGGCCAAAAACATGGCTGGGAGGAGCCATGGATCCGGGAGGCCGGAGAACAGGGCCACCCCGGTGGCGGCCACCGCCCCGGCGAGGATCTGCCCCTCGGCGCCGATGTTCCAAAACTGGGCGCGGAAGGCCACCACCAGCCCCACCCCGCACAGGATGAGGGGGATCGCCCGCCGCACCACCTCCGCCCACCCCTGGGGGCTTTGGAGCGTCCCCTGGAAGATGACCCGGTAGGCATGCCACGGGTTCACCCCGTAGCCCCAAAAGATCACCGCTGCCACCAGAAGCGCCAGCACCACCGCGAGCAGGGAGATCCCGAGCACCGCCCCCCGCGATGGGGCAAGGCGCCTCTCCACCACGAACGGTCCAATCCTCTTCATCGCGGATCACCCATCACGGATCTTGTGCCGGCCATCATGAGCCCGATCTCCCCAAGCTCTGCCTCGGAAGCCTCGACTATCCCCATGATCTCCCCGCGGAACATCACGGCGATCCGGTCAGCAAGCGATACGATCTCCTCCAGGTCCTCCGATACGAGGAGCACCCCGGCCCCCGCGTCCCGCTGCCGGAGGAGGAGCTGCCGGATGAGCTCGGTGGCCCCCACGTCCAGCCCATAGGTGGGATGGGCGGCCACCACCAGCCCTGGCTCCCCGGAGAGCTCCCGGGCGAGGATGAGCTTCTGGATGTTCCCCCCGGAGAGGAGCTTGGCCGGGGTTCGGGGGGAGGGCGTCATGATCTCATACTCCTCGATCGCCTGCTCGGCAAACTTCCTCACCTCCGAAAGCCGCAGGAGCGGTCCACTGGAGAACGGGGGCCGGTGGTGCTTCTTCAGGATGAGGTTCTCCTCCACGGTCATCCCGGGAACGATCCCCATTCGGAGGCGCTCCTCGGGGATGTGGGCCACCCCAGCATCGGCCACCGTTCGCGGCGACCTGTTGGTGAGGCTTTGCCCCAACACCACCACCTCCCCCCCCTGGGCCCGCCGGAGACCGCAGATCACCTCCACCAGCTCCCGCTGCCCATTCCCCGCCACCCCGGCGATCCCCACGATCTCCCCCCGGCACACGGTGAGGGAAATGCCCCGGAGGGCGGGAAGCCCCCGATCGTTCAGGGCCCGGAGATCTCGGAGGACGAGGGCCTCCGTCCCCGGCGTACACTCCGCCTTGGAGATGCGGAACACCACGTCCCGCCCCACCATCATCCTCGCCAAGGAAGCCTTGTCCGTCTCCGCCACGGGCAGGGTGTCGACCACCTTGCCCCGGCGCATCACCGTCACCCGGTCCGCCGCCTCCATCACCTCGTCCAGCTTGTGGGTGATGAAGATGACCGCATGCCCCTCCTCCTTCATGCGCGCCAGGACCTTGAATAGCTCCGCCGTCTCCTGGGGGGTAAGGACGCTGGTGGGCTCGTCCAAGATCAGGACATCCGCCCCGCGGTACAGGGCCTTCAGGATCTCCACGCGCTGCTGCTCGCCGGCGGAGAGCTGCCACACCCGGGCCTTGGGGTCGACGGGGAGGTGGTAGCGCTCGCCGAGCTCCCGGAGGCCCCGCTCCACAACCCGGGCCGGGCCGAAGAATGGGGTCCCCTGAAGGCCCAACGCCACGTTCTCCGCCACTGTATGGGGATAGACGAGCTTGAAGTGCTGGTGGACCATGCCGATCCCGCACGCGATGGCATCGCGGGGGGAGCGGATGTTCACCTTCCTGCCCTTGACGTAGATCTCCCCTGCGTCCGGGTGGTAGAGGCCGTAAAGGATGTTCATCAAGGTCGTCTTCCCGGCACCGTTCTCCCCGAGGAGGGCGTGGATTTCGCCGGGGCGGACATCGAGGGTGATCCGGTCATTGGCCACGACCCCCGGGAACGACTTGGTGACCCCCTCGAGGAGGATCAGAGGCGGGTAGTTCTGGTTCCCATCGAGATCGCCAGCGCCCGGGGCGGCCATCATGAGGGACCAGTATAGCGACCCCCCGTTGCGATGGTCAAGTTGCCTGACAGGTTGGGCGGCCGCTATACTGCGCCCGGTGAGTTGAGGTGCGCCTGACGGGAATTCGCCGGTTCCACTTCGCCCGGGATGCAGAGGAAGCCCTTTCCCTCCTCGCCGCCTACGACGGCCGGGCGGCCCTCCTCGCGGGCGGGGTCGACCTCCTGCGGTCCCCGCGGGGCGACATCGAAGGGGTCATTGACATCACGCGGATCGGCCTCTCCTACGTTCGCGAGTCCCGCGGCGGCCTCGTGATCGGGGCCACGACGACCCTCACCGAGGTCCTCGCCTCCGCTGCGGCCCCCGCGTACGCCGGAGGCCTGCTCGCCTCCGCCCTGAGCCAGGTGGCGGTCCCCCCGCTCCGGAACATGGCCACGCTCGGGGGGGCGCTCGTATCGGCCCATCCGTGGGCCGACATCCCCACCGTCCTCGTGGCCCTCGGGGCGGAGGTCCGCTGGCAGGGGGAGAAGGAAGGGAAGGCGCCGGTTGAGGAGCTGTACGGGACCTCGTTCCGCGGGCTGTTCCGCCGCGCCGTAGCGCTGGAGGTGGTCCTCCCGCCGTGGGAGGGAGCCTTCGTCCACGAGAAGGTCTCCCGCACCCGGTACGATATCGCCCTCCTCAACGCGTGCTGCGGCGTAGGGCTCGACGGGGAGGAGATCCGGTGGGCGCGGGTCGCCGTCGGAGCACGGCCCAACCGAGGGGAGAGGCTCCCCTGGGCCGAGGAGGCCCTGATCGGCCGCAAGCCCGGAGGGGAGCTATGGAACGAGGTTCAGAGGCTGGTGGAGAGCCGGGTCGAAGTGGGAGATGACCGCCGCGCGGGGGCCATCTGGCGCCGCCGCACCGCGGGGGTCCTCGTCCGCCGGGCCCTCGCCCGCGCTGCCCAACGGGGTGGGACGTGATGTTCCCTTTTCAGCAGGACCAGTGCGGAGACAGGATGAAACTCTCCTTTGAATTGAACGGAATCGAGCACTACCTCGATGTCGAGCCGGGCGAGCCGCTCCTCTCCCTCCTCCGTCGGTTGGGGATGAAATCTGTGAAGGAAGGATGTGGGACCGGAGACTGCGGGGCGTGCACCGTGCTTTTGAATGGGCGGGCGGTGCGGTCGTGCCTTATGGTCGCCCCCCAAGTCCAGGGGAAGCGGGTCATGACCCTCGAAGGGCTGGGCACGGTGGACGATCCTCACCCGCTCCAGGAAGCGTTCCTCGAATGTGGGGCTGTGCAGTGTGGGTTCTGCACGCCGGGGATGATCCTCGTCGCCTATGAGCTCCTCGCCCGCACCGGCGATCCCACGCCCGACGACGTGCGGAAGGCAATCGCAGGGAACCTGTGCCGGTGCACGGGGTACGTGAAAATCGTGGATGCGGTCCTCCGCGCTGCGGAGTGGAAGCGGGAGGGAAGATGGCGGTAGAGACGCAGCAGAGGGGGGCAGTGGGCCAGAGCGTGCGCAAGGTGGACGGGCCGTCCCTCGTCGCGGGGAAGCCCCTGTTCACCCTCGACCTCGACATCCCGGGATCCCTCGTGGGGGCAATCCTCCCCTCCCCTCACGCCCACGCCCGGATCGTCAGCGTGGATACGTCCGAGGCTGAACAGGTCCCGGGGGTGCGGGCGATCCTCCACCACGGGAACGTGCCCCGTGTCCCGTACACCACCGCCGGGCAAGGGTGGCCGGAGCCCTCCCCCTACGATACGGTCCTGTTCGATACGAAAGTCCGCTTCGTCGGGGACCGGGTGGCGGCGGTGGCCGCGGAGACGGAGGACGCAGCGGCGGAGGCGCTAGCTAAGATCCGCGTGGAGTACGAACTCCTTCCCCCCGTCCTCTCCTCCGAGGAGGCCCTCGCCGCCGGAGCCCCGATCATCCACGACGAGCCGGATGCGGAGGGGATCTACGATGCTGCGCACAACATCGCCGCGGCAGTGGACATCCCGATCGGGGACGTGGCGGCGGCCCTCGCCGCGGCCCCGGTGACGGCCGAGGCGACGTGCGAGATCCCGTACTCCCAGCACGCGACGATCGAGCCTCACTGCGTAATCGCCTACTTCGACGACGCGGGGCGGCTCATCCTGCGCACCTCGACCCAAGTCCCATTCCACGTCCGGCGGATCGTAGCGAGGGTCGTTGGGCTCGACCCGGCCCGGATCCGGGTCGTCAAACCCCGCATCGGCGGGGGGTTTGGGTCCAAGCAGGAAGTCCTCCTCGAACCGGTGGCGGCGCTGCTTGCCCGGCGGACGGGCCGGCCGGTGCGGATGACCTACACCCGCCAGGAGGTGTTCGTGGCGAGCCGGACCCGGCACCCGATGAAGGTCACGGTGAGGCTGGGAGCGAGCAAGGACGGAACCCTCCACGCCCTGGAGATGGGCGTCCTCTCCAACACCGGCGCCTACGGGGCCCACGCCCTGACCGTGCTCTCCAACGTGGGATCGAAAACGCTCCCCTTGTACAACAAGGCACCTCACGTCCATTTCCACGGGAGAGCGGTGTACACGAACCTCCCCGTGGCCGGTGCCTACCGCGGGTACGGGGCGACGCAGGGGTACTTCGCCCTCGAGGTGGCGATGGACAAACTCGCCGAGAAGCTGGGCCTTGACCCGGTGGAGCTCCGGAGGAGGAACCACATCCGGGTCGGGGAGACGTCGCCCATCTTCGAGAAGATCGGGGAAGGCCGCGAGGGAACGGCGCAGATCGTGCGGTCGTGCGCCCTCGAGGAGTGCCTCAGGATCGGGGCGGAGCGGATCGGGTGGCGCGAGAAGCGGGGCCAGCGACGCGAGGAAGGGCCATGGGTCCACGGCCTGGGGATGGCGTGTGCGATGCAGGGATCGGGGATCACGGGCGTGGACATGGCGGCAGCGACCCTCGTCATGCAGGACGACGGGAGCTTCCGGCTCCTCGTGGGGGCCACCGACCTCGGGACGGGGTCGGACACGATCCTCGCCCAGATCGCCGCTCAGGAGCTCGGCGTGCCGGTGGACCGGGTCCTCGTCTACTCCTCGGACACCGACTTCACCCCGTTTGACACCGGGGCCTACGCCTCCAGCACGACCTACGTGTCGGGGAACGCCGTCCTCCGGGCCGCGTCCGAGGTGCGGGCCCAGATCCTGGACGTAGCAGCCGCGGCCCTGGGGGAGCGCGCCTCCGCCCTCGAACTCGCCGCTGGCGTGGTGCGCAGCCGCAAATCGGGGAAGTCCCTCACCCTGAGCGAGGTCGGCCACCGCGCGACCTACGTGGCTGATCAGCGCCAGATCGCGGCCACGGCATCCTTCGCCTGTCCCGAGTCCCCGCCCCCGTTTGCCGCGTTCTTCTGCGAGGTCGCGGTGGACCGCGAGACGGGCGTGGTGCGGGTCGAGCGGTTCGTGGTCGCCGCCGACTGCGGGGTGGCGATCCACCCCCAGGCGGCGGAGGGGCAGCTCGAGGGGGCGGTCCTCCAGGGAATCGGCCATGCCCTGTGCGAGGAGATGCTCTTCTCCCCACGGGGCCGCTGCGTGAACGCCGGGTTCTTCGATTACAAGATCCCGTCATCCCTCGATGCGCCCGAGATCGAGACGATCCTCGTCCCGAGCGAGGAACCGACCGGGCCGTGGGGGGCGAAGTCCATCTCCGAGGTCGGGATCAACGGGCCGCTGCCTGCGATCTCGAATGCGATCTACGACGCAGTGGGGGCGCGGATGGTCCGCGCTCCGTTCACGCCGGAGCGGGTGCGGTTCGTCCTCGGCGCGGTCCCCTAGCCGGGCGCGGACGGGCCCCTACCGGCGGAGGCGCGCCCGGCGGGCGAACCGGGATGAGCCAGGCCGCGCCTCACCTGCCACCGCCCCGCCGTAGTCGAACCCGGGAAGCCGTCGCGACTCGATCGGCTTCCCCACCGCCTTCTCCACCCAGCTCCGCAGGAGGCGGTCCGCCGGCGCGGACAAACTGAGGGCGTGGCCGGTCTTGGCGAGTCGCCCCGTGCGGCCCACGCGGTGGGTGTAGGCGTCCACACTATCGGGCAGGTCGAAGTTGATGACGTGCGTGATGTCCTCCACGTCAATCCCCCGCGCCGCGACATCGGTGGCAACGAGGATCTCGTACTCCCCGGACCGGAACCCGTCGAGTGCTCCCTGCCGGTCCCGTTGCGACATGTCACCCTCGATCGCCGCCACGTTGAGCCCCGCACCGGACAGGAACGAGGCAAGGCTCTGGGCGCGGCTCTTGGTGCGCGTGAACACGAGCACCCGCCCCGTCGCCGGGCCCTGGAGGAGGGCGAGGAGGAGGTCCCGCTTTCGCCCCTCGGTGATCGGGTAGAACGCGTGGGACACCGTCTTCGCCGGGACACCCGCGTCCACCTGCACCGTGACCGGAGCGCGGAGGATCCCCTGCGCCAGGCGGCGGATCTCGGGGGGCATCGTTGCCGAGAAGAACAGGGTCTGCCGATCGTTGGGCAGGAGGGCGAGGATGCGCCGGATGTCGGGGAGGAACCCCATGTCGCACATCCGGTCGGCCTCGTCGAGGACGAGCACCTCGACATGGGAGAGGTCGAGCGCCCGATCCCCATCGAGATCGAGGAACCGCCCGGGGCACGCGATCACGACGTCCACGCCCCGCCGGAGCGCGGCCGCCTGGGGCCACTTCTTCACCCCGCCGTAGAGGGCGACACTGCGAACGCCGATGTCCCTCCCGAGCAGGCGGGTCGCCTGGTGGATCTGCTCGGCGAGCTCCCGCGTCGGGGCGAGCACGACCGCGCGCACGTGGTCCCCCGGCCGCTCTGCGAGGCGGTGGAGGATGGGGAGCATGAACGCCGCCGTCTTCCCGGTTCCGGTCTGGGCGACGCCGATCATGTCGTGCCCCTCCAGGATGACGGGGATCGCCTGCTGTTGGATCGGAGTAGGGTGGGTGTAGCCAGCGGCCTCGATCCCGGACAGGATCCGGGGGTGAAACGCGAAACTTCTAAAATCCACTGAAAGCCTCCTTGGCCTTCGTGAGCCAAGTCGCACTCTCAGCTCAGGGTCTCGGTTGGCAACCCCGCGATTGGGGTATGCGATGCATCGTTTGGGTTTTCTTGAACGAAGTATACGCGCTGTTGCCGGATCCGCCAGTCGCAGGCACCGCGGGCGATCCCTCAGGGCCTGCTACCGACCCTCGGCGGCACGGCGGGCGAGGCGGTCGGCGCGCTCGTTCTCCGCATCCCCGGCGTGGCCGGCGAGCCAGTGGAAGTGCACTCGGTGCATCCCCGTCAGCCGATCGAGCTCCCGCCATAGGTCCTCGTTCGCCAGCGGGAGGAGCCGCTTCCCCTCCCGCCGCCGCCAGCCCTCCTCCTTCCAGCGGGGGAGCCATTCCGTGATCCCCCGCTTGAGGTAGACGGAGTCCGTGAACAGGTCCACTTCCGCTGGCTCGCGGAGGGCACGGAGGGCCTCGATCGCCGCCCGGAGTTCCATCCGGTTGTTCGTCGTCCGCTCCTCGCCTCCGGAGAGCTCCTTGCGGTGAGGGCCGGAGAGAAGGACCGCCCCCCATCCACCGGGGCCGGGGTTCCCGATGCACGCGCCGTCGGTGTAGATCCTTACTTTCTTCACAACAGGGATGTATAGCTGGTCCCCCTTCTTCTGTCGAGGTCGCGGGGCGCCCCACGGGGCCCCATTGCCCGCAACCGGGTACGATGAGGGGTCGGGGTGGGGCCCGTGTCTTCTGCCCGACCAAGGAGAGAAATATGAGGGAAACCGCTGCCTGCCTGTTGGTGGCCCTGGGAATTGGGCTCCCCGCCTTCAGGAGTGGGGAAGGAATGCCTCCATTCGACCTCACCGGAACGTGGGCGGTGATGCAGGTGACCTCGGACATCGTCGTCTACCCGTTCGTGGGCCAGCGCATCCGCACCACGACCCTCATCCTCCACGTCGAGATGGGGCAGACTGGGAGCATCGTCACGGTGTCGGAGACCCACTGTCTCGTGGATACCGACGACGGGACGGGCATGGTCGTCACCGAGATCCCGGACGCCTTCCTCCGCTCGCTCGGCACTGTGGACCGGATAGCCACGCTGGAAGGAACGGGCGAAGGGTGGCGGTTCGTCGAACTCTGGCCGACCGAGGTCCACGGGGCCCGGCTCGCCGATCCCGTGAGCGACCCGCTGCCCACGACCGCCGATGATCCCCGCATGTTCGACCAAGACGGGGATGGCCAACCCGGGATCACGGTGCGGGTGAGGGTCCTCGGCCTCATCTCGGGTGAGGTGTACGTTGTGCAGCGCCTGTCGAAGCTCCTCGACGGGCAGGTGCTGGCTCCCGACCTCATCCGCGGGCTCCTCACGTGGACGAACGAGCAGGTGACGCTCGGGGCGAGCAACCCATTCCTCAACGCGGGCGGGGAGGCCCACGTCGACCCGGTGCGGGAGCGGAGCTACTTCGTGGCGATCCGCGTCCCAGCGGGGACGACCTGCGCGAATCTCACGGCGAACTGGCGGACCCTGTTCGATCGCTAGCGCGGATCGTGCTCGACGTGGATCTGCCTCCCCTTCCACGTGCCGCGGCCCCGCAGGTGCCAGAGGAGCGATCGCAGGGCGATCCCGAAGACGAGGAGGATCGTCACCGGGTAGAGGAGGACCTGAGCAAGCGGCAGCCGGAACCGCACTGCGGAGAGCACCCACGTGACGAGGGACAGCCCGATCGTGGCCGCTGCGGGGACGATCATCCCCTCGGCCACCCTGCCGCCCACGGCATTCAAGATGAGGACAAGCGGGGGTTGACAGGCGAGCCACAGGAGCCAGGTCCACACGAACAGGTATAGCGGGACGTTGTACCGGAACACGGGGAACAGGTTCTTCGCCAGGCCCCGCGCCGCCTCGTTCCACCCCTGGTACATCCGCGTCGTGACCCGCCCGGATCCGTCGAGGAACGCCCAGCCGAGGCCTGCCCGGTGCACGTTGCGGGCCAGGGCGAGGTCGTCCACGACCTCGGACCGGATCGCGGCGTGGCCCCCGACTGCCTCGTACGTTCCCCGCCGGAAGAGCATGAACTGCCCCACCGCGGTCGGTATCCGTCGGGGGAGGATGAACAGGACAAACGTGTGGATGACCCATGCCAGGACCGGGATCACGAGCCTCTCGCCCCAGCTCCCCACCGCCTGGCGGGGGAGGACGCTCAGCACGCCCGCCCCCTCCGCGTGAAGGGCCCCCACCGCGTCGCGCAGCGCCAACGGATGGTGGACCGTGTCGGCATCCGTGAACAGGAGGAGCTCGCTCTGGGCAGCCTGGGCGAGCTGGTGGCACGCCCAGTGCTTCCCGAGCCAGCCAGCGGGGACCGGCTCCCCGGCGAGGACCCGTACCCGTCCCCCGGACCGCGCCGCGATCTCCTGGAGCAACGCCCACGTCCCATCGTGGGAGTCATCGTCGAGGACGATCACCTCGAACTGCGGATAGTCCTGGCGGAGGAGGGACTCCACGCAAGCTTCAATGTTCCGCTCCTCATCGCGGGCGGGGACGAGGATTGAGACCGCGGGGTACTTGGACAGAGGGGGGTGCCTGCCGAGCCGCCGCATCGCGACGAGGTTCGTGAGGGAAATGCCCGCCAGGACCGCCATGAACACGGCCAGGCTCCACTCGTGGGAGACGAAAAAGCTCATGTGGATCCCCCTCGCGGGCGCCACCGCGGCGGGGAGCGGAGCTCACGGCGGTGGGTCCAGACGAGGAGGGCAAAGTTCGCTCCCAAGGTCGCAAGGAGCCACGGCTCGGCCCGACGCAGGATGAGGTACACGGCGACAACGGGGAAGGACAGGATCACCGTCCACCCGTCCACCGCCTGCACGGTCCGGACGAGGGCAAACGAGAGCCCGAGCACGGTCGGGACCTCCCAGTACGTGAGAGCGGACCACGCCCCGAATGTGGATGCCACGGCCTTCCCGCCCCGGAAGGCGAGCCAGGGAGAGAACGCGTGGCCGAGGAGGGGGGCCAACGCCACCGGGAGAAGGGCCCAGCCTCCGAGGCCCCCGCGCGAGCGGGCGAGCGCGACGGGGAGGGCGCCCTTGGCCACGTCGAGGACGAGGGCGAGGAGCCCGACCCGCCACCCCTCCGCCCGCCATGCGTTGACCGCTCCCGGGTTCCCGTCCCCCCGGGCGCGGACATCGGTCTTGGTCCAAATTTTCCCCACCCAAACTGCGAACGGGAGCGATCCCAGTCCGAAGCCGAGGAGAAAGAAGAGGAGGACCGTCATCCCCACCCCCCGGATCGGCACCCCCCTGCCCGATCGGCCATCGCCGGAGTCTACGCGATCCCCCGCCAACAGGGGAACCTTGTCCCACGGAAGGGAACGGGCTATCCTCCTTTAGCACTAGGGCGTAGCCAAGTGGCAAGGCAGCGGCCTTTGGAGCCGCCATTCGGAGGTTCGAATCCTCCCGCCCTAGCCCATCTCCACGGAACTGCCGCACCGTCGCTCCACCATCTCCATCCCACCGGGGCACCCTCGTCGCGCCTCCCCACCAGGAGGCAAAGGAGGAACGACGATGACCCAATGGAATGTGGTTCTCCTGACAGGGCTTGCGGTGTTCACGTCGGGCATGTCCGTCGCCCTGCTCCGCTGGGCGTGGAGGAGCACTGCTCTGCGGCCGGTCCGCGCTCCTGTCCCCCGGGGGCCCTCCGTAGCGAGCGAGAGAACCCCGCTCGGGAACGAGAGCATCCTGTGCCCGGCCCCGTCCCTCGCGCAACAAGGAGGGGTTCCCGGTCCCCCCCGCGGCGAGTCCTAGCCTCCCCCACCGGCGCAGCGGGGCCCATCCACTCCGCTGCGCCGTTTTCTATCCGTCCACCGCCCTAGAACACGTTCTCCGCAAGCCCCTCATCGTCGCAGACGATGACGGTCGCCTTCTCCACAAGGGGGTAGGCGGACAGGGCGCGCGAGAACGCGACAAGGTCCGCATCCCGCCGCGGCTTCACGAGGTAGGTCAACTCCACACGCTCCCCGTCGCAAGCGGAGCGGGTGCCGATGAGGCGAACGGACTGGAAGTGGCGTTCGAATGCGTCGCGGGGGTAGGCAGGCTCGCCCCCCCCTCCGCTGGGGATGGTGAACTTCACCAGCGTCTCACCATGGGGGCGCTTCCCCAGGCGGAGGAACCGGACAGCGATCATGCATAGCCCGATGAGCCCCACGCCCGCGGCCGTCTCGGCGTACATCCCCACCCCAGCCCCCATCCCCGCCGCCAGGCCGAGGAAGATGAACGCCGCATCCCGGGTGTCCTTCACCGGCGTGCGGAACCGGACCACGGCCAGCGCCCCGACGAGGGTGAACGCCCGCGCAACCTGATTGGAGATGATGACCATGACGAGCGACACGATGAGTGCGAGGTAGAGAAGCGTGTGTTGGATCGTGATCGAGAACGCGGCCCCCGGCGTAGCGAGGCGGTAGACGAAGGCCACGTACAGGCCAAGGCCGAGGCTGACCCCGACCGCCGCGAGCACCGGCAGCAGGTTGCCAAGAAGCGGTTCAGAGGAGCTGAGCATGGGCCCCTACCCCCTTCGTTGTGGCTGAGTTAAGAACGACATGTTCAATGCTCGCGGCGTATTTGGAACACGCCCGCCAGAGGAGGGGAAACCGCCGCGTGAGCTCGCGCAGGGTCCACGGGACCACACCGCTGAACTTGACCTCGAGGATCGCCCACCGGGTGAGGAGCGGACGGAGGTCCCCTTCATCGTACATCTCCTCGAGGCGGGGGACCGCCTGGGCCCGGAGGTTCCGATCGAGGGTGATCCTCACCGTATCCTGGTCCGCCCATTCCACGTACGCCTCGCGCTCGTAGGCGATGAGCACCGTGGGGACGAACGCCTGGCGGTCCATGCGGTAGAGGAGGCGTTGCACGACGGTCGGACAGCCCGCCGCGGCTGGGGAGCCCAGCCCATCCCGTGCGGCAAGACATCCCAGCCAGGCATCGTTCAGCCGCGCCTTCTCCTTGCGGTAAAGGTGTCCCTGACGGGCTTTGCGTTCGAGAAAGATGGGGGCCGACCCCGGCTCATTGTAGGTGCGGACGCGGTACTTCTCCCGGACCGGTGCGCCGTTCTGTTTGGCGTGGTAACAGATGAGCCCTGGGGAGTCGAAGTACACGCTGCGGACCGTGTAGGCGTTCCCGGGCCTCCCTCGAGCATGGGGATCCACCTCGAGGCGGGCGGCGAGGAACCGGGAGACCTGCCGTGCCTCCTCGGGCGAGAGGAGGTACTTGCGCTCAAGGCGGCTCGTCGTCCCCGGCCCGTGGCCGCCGTTCCCGCTTCCGCGCAAGGCCTCGGCCACGGCGTCGAGGCCGGGACCCGCGGAGCCCGCACCGCTTCCGGTGCCGCGCCGAAAGAGGCCGTAACGATGGGATGGGGGCTGCACCGTTTCGGACGAGGCGCGATGGAGGGCACCCGGGTCACCCCCGGCCGACCCACTCAAGGGACATCCTCGTCCGCCTTCCGCGAACTGAAACTCCGTCCTCCTCATCGGTCCCATGATGGCCCCCTGATCGTCGCCAGACCTCGCCTACCAGCCTGGCGGCCTGATCCGAGACGCCCCGGCGTAGGTGACATTCCCGGCGACCGTGAACCGGGCGACCTCGGTCCCGGGGGTGTAGTCCCCCCCCGCGGAGAGGCCATCCGTCGCCGCGCCGGCGGAACGCCCCCCGAGGTAGATGGCGTAGGTGGAGCCGTTCGTAAGGAGCGGAGAGGCGACGACCACGGACTGGTACGCCTTGGCCGGGGCGAAGGTCAACACGTCCCCACCCCCTGCCGCGGCGATGTGGAACAGGCTCCCCGCCGGCTGGGGCGTGGTGAAGGTCATCAGCACCGAGTTCACGGTCGAGGAGGTGCTCGGGGCTTGCGCCATCCCCGCGCTGCCGGCAGCGACGAGGAGTCCGCCCGTGATCTTGAACGTGCCGTAGTAGTCGAGCGCCCCGTTGTCGCTCCGCGTCGGACCGTGGATGAGCACGGTCCCCCCCGTCATCGCGATCGAGCTGTTGACGTCAAGCCCGTCTCCACCGGAGTTGATAACGATCCATCCCCCATTCACGAACAGCCAAGTGCTGGAGGACGAGGCCATCCCGGGACGGCCCAGCGGCATCGCCGCCGCCCCGCCGGAGGTGGCGTTGATCCCATCGTCGGTGGAGGTGATGCGGACCTCGCCGGAGTTGACCGTGATCGTGTTCCCCTCCACCCCCTCGTACGACGCCTTGACCTGGATCTGCCCCCCATTGATGATCACCGCCTCGTCGGCGTGGATCGCGTCGTCGCCCGAGGCGAGGGTGAGGGTTCCGCCGTCAATCGTGATCGTTCCATTCGAGTGAAGCGCATCATCGGCGGAGTCAACGAGGATCGTGCCACCGGTGATCATCAGGTCCACACCGGCTTTGAGCCCCTTCATGCTTGGGAGGCTCGTGGCCGTTGACGGGGGCCGCCCGGGGAACCCCATCCCGCCGACCGGGTTCTGTCCAACGTTGTTGGCACTCCCGCCCCCCGACAGGACTTCGATCGTCCCGCCGTGCACGACGAGGCGTGTCTCGGCCTGGATCCCATCCTCCCCGGATGTGATGCGGATCGTGCCGCTCTCGATCGTGACCGTGCCTCGCTCTGGATCCTCGTCGTTATTCGATTGCATCCCGTCGGCACCAGCGCGGATCGTGATCGTGGCCTCACTGACGGTGATCGAGTCCCGGCCCTTGATCCCGTCGTTGACCGCCGCCACCGTGACCGTCGCCCCGCTGAGCGCCAGGTCATCCTTGCTCTGGATCCCATTACTGTAGTTTCCGTTCACGGTGAGGGATCCGGTCCCTGTGATCACGAGGTCGTCCGCACTGAACAAGGCAGCGTTCGGCTCATCGGCCCCCGCAACCTCGTACAGGTAGGAGCTCCCGTCCGTGAGGGTGTTGTCCGTGCCCGCGGCCAGGCTGATCACGACGTCCTTGGCCTGAGCGATGTAGATCGGAGAGCTCGTCGAGCAGGTGATCCGCGCCCCGCCGAGGACCAGGTTCACGGGACTGTTGTCCGCCGAGGAGACAACGACCTGGCCGTCATCCAGGGTGCCGCGGATGTGGTACGTCCCCCCGGCCGTGATGAGGAGCCGGGACCCTTGGGCAACGGCCCCGGTCCCCGTCACCTGGATCGCGCTCCCGGCGAGGACGATCTCGGTCACGGTGGGGCTTGTTGAGGCTGCGGCCAATGCGGTCGTGAAGCCGCTCCCCAATGCCAGAATCGCAGCCCCTCCCGAGGCGTCGGCCGCCGCTTGGTCCGCCCCTTCCCTCCCCCGCTGCGTCACGCCACCGGCGACCGCGGCCGCCAGGGCGAGAGCGATCACGCCAACCGTCCACTTCGATCGGTGCATGGTCTCGTACCTCCAAGGCCGGGGAGGGTAGCCGCGACGGGTCGGTGCATCGTGGCAGAGTTGTGGCTACGGTGTGGAGATGCCCTCGCCTCCATCGGGGGCGAAACGGCGACCCCGTAGGCTGACCCGCCGACTGTAGGGTACACTTTCCCCTGGTTGTTTCGTTCCCCCACCGAGAGCGTGCACCCAAGGAGGGAGCCCGTACCCATGACCGAACCGACGACGCGCACCCGCGCGAGCTCCGACGGCGCGTGGAAGCTCCGGGTCAACCTCTTCACCCGAGTCCTCCTCCTCGCGGTAAAGCTGGGCGCGTTCGCCTACACAGGGTTCCTCATCATGCTCAGCGAGGCCCTGAACAACCTCGTGGACATCGTCGTCACCTCGTCCCTCCTCCTCAGCCAACGGATGGGGCGCCGCGCCGCCGACCGCGAGCATCCATTCGGCCATATGCGGTTCCGGTACGTCGTTTCCCTCATCGTGTCCGTTGCGTTCATCACCGTCACCGGGCTGCAGATCCTCCGCGAGGCGATCGCGCGGCTCATCTCCCCGGTACCGCTTGAGCACCCGGAGATCGCGCTCTACGTGCTCGCCTTCTCGTTCGTGGTCAACCTGATCCCCCTCGGGCTCATGCTCATCGGCCAGAGGCGCGACATCACGGTGAAGACCGCGCTCTACGACAACATCAACGACGAGATCACGATCCTCGCGTCGGTGATCGGCGTCCTCGCGGCCCAACGGGGGTTCCCCCTCGCGGACCCCATTGCGGCGATGTTCGTTGCCGGACTGATCGGGGTCATGGCGGGCAAATTGATCCGCGAGAACACGTACGTACTCCTCGGCCTCTCGCCCAGTGCGAAGTTCTACGAGAGGGTGAAGTCGGTCGCCCAGAGCGTGGCCGGAGTGGCGGGGGTACACGACATGATCGCCGAGTTCATCGGCCCCGACGCGATTCACCTCGATCTCGATCTCGAACTGGCACCTAACACCACGGTTCAGGAGGCCGATCGGCTTGTCGCCGAGCTTGAGGAAAAGCTGCGAGAACTCAACGTAGTTCACTGCACGATCCGACCCTGCGCCCACACCGGCCACGAACGGCACATCAGCGACTAAGGCCCGCGTCCGCCGCGGAGTGGTGACGTACTCCCTGGGAGATCGTCCACAAGCCAGATCAATCCTGTTCACAACTGACGCAACGAAGGAGAGGAGAGATTCCGCAGCGGGGGTGGCCCGCCGCCGGTGGCAGGTCCACCTGCTGGGAGCAGAACTCCGGCGCTCCCCATTCCACGAACAGATCCGCCAGCATGTCGATCACATCCGCCGATCGCAACCTGCGGCCCACCGTGATCGCCAAACACTCCCGGCTGTACTCGTCCACCACCGTCAGCATCCGCACTGGCGCGCACTCTCCGTCCGGTCGTGGAGGAAGTCGTAGGTCCACACATGGTCCTCGTGGGTGGCCCGAACCGGGACGCCCCACGGCGCTGACGCTTGCGCTTCCGTGGCTGCGTCAGCCCCGCCCCAACCGCTGCACTGTCTTGTGGTGATCCCACACCCTTCCCGACGCAACATCGCCCACGCCGTGCGGTAACCGGCATAAGGATGCTCCCGGGCAATGACCTACAGCCGTGCCTCAAGCTCCTCGCCCTCCTTCCGCTTCACCAAACGGCGCTGATAGGCCGAGCGAGACATCCCGACCAGTTGGCAGCTACGCCGCTCCGGCACCTGCAACTCCACAAGCTGCCCCCACAGTTGCGTCGCGCCGGCGGCGCTACAGTTTTTCGAATCACCTCCTTCATTGCCTCGATCTCAAGGTCGCGGTCAGCGATCATCTTCCTGAACTGCGTGTTCTCCTGCCTTAGCCGCCAGTAGTCCCGCACCTCGTTCACCCCCATCCCCCGAAACCGCTTCCGCCAGGATCGCCAAGATCTCTCGGCGAACCGACTGCGCTTCATCCTCTCCTCCCATCAGTTCCCCGATCCTCCACTATCCCCCAGCCGGAATCCTTAGGTGTACGCCCGAGAAGCGATGCTGAAGAAACCGGGCTCAGATGATTTGTGGGTGGAGTTATCTTCCCCTCTTCACAGGCTTCCGCCTTTTGTGCTATAGTGTGCCATGAAAGGAGGGTTGTAGAGAGCTGCGTAACTCCCAAGAAATAGCGGATTAATGTAGGAAAATCTGGGAGCGGCGGCCCGTATAAACGCCGGCTATCCCGAAGTTGCGGGATAGAAAGGAGGAGGTATGGACGTTCGAGTGCGGCGTAGAGTGGCGATGGGAGCGGTCGGGTTGGTCCTTCTCGCTGGAGTCGTTCTTCTGGCCACGGGTTTTTACAAAGGGGATACGTTAACAAGCGAAAAAGCCAAAGCGGCCATTGATATCTTTGTTAAACAAGAGGAGGAAGAGTGGGGAGAGGAATATGAATATGGAGTATATGACGGTGTATATCAAGAAGGAAACAGGGCTTTCGCTTGGTTCTGGGTAGCTATGGATGGTGAGAAGATGGTACATGCTGCAATCTTTCTCCGTCTAACGGACAAGCGATGGATTCTGTCCGGCTGTACATCTCCACACGATCAGCCATACGTGCTACCTGAGGAGGAAGAGACGCGTGCTGGTTATGTGTATGCTCCACCGGAGCCGATTTTTGTCCCTTGACCGCTCTACCGGTAGGGAGCTTGGGGACAATCCAGCCGATCGCGTCTGGCTTTTGGCCCCGGAAGCGTTGCGAGCCGGCGGTTGGGGTTGTAAATATAGGGAGGTCACAGGGCTGACCGAAAGAAGCGGCGGCCGACGGGGTCAGACCTTTGTTCTTAAGATTCCCACCTAACTGCACCCGCCCCTTCTACTGCCGCCCAGCACACTCCGCCCGTCCCTGCTAGCGGTTGTGGCTCGTTGTCGGACAGCAGGCGAGACTACTGCCGGCGGATCGCCTGAGAGGTCGGAATCGCGAACGAAAGTGCAGTGCTCGCTCGGGGGTCTTGGGCTGCGATAAGCACGAGGGGGAGGTCGCGAAAGCGGGCGCGGAGTTCCCAACGGTCCCCGAGGTACTCGGCGCCCTCGACCGCGGCCACGAACGGCCCATCTCCCAGGTGCACCCACTCCGGCCGGAAGAAGAGGAACACCTCGTCCCCTTCCCTTGCCTCCCCGCGCTCGGCGGGAAACCTCTCTCCAGCGACCTCGACCAGAGCCCGGTCGCCGTCCACGGACACAACCTTGCCTGGCCAGAGGTTAGCCCGGCCGAGGAAGGCAGCCACGAACGAAGTCCGCGGCCGCGCGTAGAGCTCCGCCGGCGGGGCGACCTGGTCGAGCCTCCCCTCCCGCATCACCGCCACCCGATCGGCGAGGGCGAGCGCCTCCTCCTGGTCGTGGGTCACGTAGAGGGCGGTCATCCCGAGCTTCCCGAGGATCGCGCGCAGCTCGCCGCGAAGCTCCTTGCGCAGCGCGGCGTCGAGCGCGGACAGGGGCTCGTCGAGGAGGAGGATCCCCGGCTCGGGGGCAAGGGCCCGGGCCAGGGCCACCCGCTGCTGCTGCCCGGCGGAGAGCTGATGCGGCTTCCGCCGTTCGTACCCGGAAAGGCCGACGAGCGAGAGGAGCTCCTCTACCCGCGCCACCCGATCCACCCCCCGCCGGAACCGGAGGCCGTACGCGACGTTCGCCCCCACGGAGAGGTGGGGGAACAGGGCGTAGCTCTGGAACACGAGCCCCACCCCGCGCCTCTCCGGCGGCCAGTCGGTGGCGTCGCGGCCGGCGAGGAGGACCTGGCCCGCATCGGGCTGCTCCAGGCCCGCGATTATCCGCAGGACGGTCGTCTTCCCGCACCCGGACGGGCCGAGGAGGGCAACGGTCTCCCCGTCGGCCACGGCGAGGGAGAAGTCGGCGACCGCGGTCACCTCCCCGAACCGCTTGGTGAGCCCGCGGACCTCAAGCACGGGATCCCCCCAGCCAGCGGGAGCCGGCGCGGTCCCACGCCCACGCGGCGAGGGCGGTGGTGACCATGAGCACGGTCGCCATCGCCGACGCCGCCCCGAAGTCGCGGCTCCCCAGGAAGTGGTAGATCGCCATCGGCATCGTCATCACGCCCGGTCCAGACAGCATCGCGACCGCGGTCATCTCCCCCAACGAAAGGGCGAACGCGAAGGCGCCCGCGGCGAGGACCCCGTTCCCGAGCAACGGCAGGGTCACGGTGCGGAACGCGCTGAGCGGGCCCGCCCCGAGGGTCCGCGCGGCCTCGGTGAGGGTGGGGTCAAGGGAATCCCACCGGGGGCGGATCGCCCGCACCACAAACGGGTACACGATCAACGTGTGGGCAAGGACGATCGCCCATCCCCCCCCGAGCGCGGAGAGGGGCGGCCGGCGGAACGCGAGGAGGAGCGCGAGCCCCAGGACGACCGACGACACGGCCAAGGGGGCCATGAGGAGCGTCTCCAGGAGGCGCGACCTCACCCGGCGCAGGACAGCGCTCACGCTGATCCCGAGGACGAGGGCAAGGCCCGTCGCCCCGAGGCCAACCAAGAGGCTCATCCGCACCGCACCCCGGGGGGAGGACTCGATGAACGGGTTCCAGGCCGGGGAGGCGATCATCCGGTACCAGTGGAGGGTGGGGGACGCGCCACCGGGAGCGGGGTGGAGGAACGAGTCAGCGATCACCGCCCCGATCGGGCCGAGGAAGACGACCGCCGCCGGAAGGAGGTAGAGGAGCCACAACGCCCGGACGGGCCGGTCCCGGGAGAAGAGGGGGACCGTTGGGGCGGGCCGGCCCCCGTCCTGGGGAGCGGAGAACGCGCCCCCTCCCCACAGGTGGAGGTAGGTGAGGACGAGGGACAGGCCGAGGGTGATCGTGGCCAGCGCCGCCGCGCGGGGCAAGTCCATCAGCACACCGCGGGCGTAGAGGTACACCCCGACCTCGATCGTGGCGTAGCGCGCCCCCCCCAGGGCGAGCGGGATCGAGAACGAGAGGGTGCAAAGCATGAACACGAGGGCAAGGGAGGAAAGGAGGGAAGGGAGGAGCAGGGGAAGCGTCACCGTCGCGAACGCGCGGGCCGGCCGCGCGCCGAGGGTCCGCGCCGCCTCAACCAGACCTGGGTCAGCCCCCTCCCACGCCGCGTTCACAAACCGCGCCACCACCGGCGCGTTGTAGAACGCGTGGGCGAGGACGACCGCCCACAGGGTGTACAGGACCCGGATCGGTGGCTCCCCAAGCCCAAACAGGCCCATCAGGAACCGGTTGAGGTGCCCGGAGCGGCCGAAGAAGAGGATGAACCCGAGCGCGACCGTGATCGAGGGGAGGACGAACGGGACGATCGTGAACGCCCGCAGGAGCCCCCGCCCGGGGAAGTGGTACCGGGTGAGGAACCAGCCGAGGGGGAACCCGAGGGCGAGCGAAAGGAGGGCGGACAGGCCGGCCTGCTCCAGGGTGAACAGGATCAGCCGCTGCACATAGGGGTCGGAGAGGGCAGCGAGGATCCGCTCCCCACTCCACCGCCCCTCGACCTGGAGCCCCGTGCGGAGAACGTCCCCCAGGGGCCAGAAGAACGTGACCCCCAAGAAGAGGAGGGGCAGGAGGGCGAGCGCCCATCCTGCCCCATTACGGAAACTTATGGCTCGCCGAGGATCTGCTGCCACGTGGTGATCCACTCCGCGAGGTGGTCGGCGGCATCGGTGGGGAGGATGAACACCGGGTGCGGGGGAAGCACGGCGTAACGGGCGAAGTCCGGCAGGAGCTCGACCCCATCGTGAACGGGGAACATCCACTGGGATGTGGGGATCAACTCCTGGATCTCCGGCGAGAGGACGATATCCAGGAACGAATGCGCAAGATCAAGCTTCGCTGAGGTCCGCACGATCCCCATCCCCTCGATGAGACGGTATCCCTCCCCATCTAGGGTCAGCACGTGGTAGGTCGCCGCGCCCCCTGTGAGGTAGGCGTAGGCCGCATCGGTGGAGTAGGAAAGGACGATCGGCGCCTCGCCCGCCTCGAACATCGCGAACGCCTCGCTCCACCCCTTGGTGATGGTGAGCGTGTTGGGGAGGAGCGCCTTCCAAAACGCGGGCCAGTCGTCCCTAAAGTGGGCCACTGTCCACAGGAGGAACGCGAGCCCGGTGGTGGAGGTCCGCGGGTCCTGGAGGATGATCTTCCCCGTGAGCTCCGGCCGGAGGAGGTCGGCAAACGTCCGCGGGAGAAGATCGGCGGGCAGGGCGTTGCTCGCCACGAACGCGACGTAGCCGTGATCAAACGGGAGAACCCGTCCCGCACTGTCGAAGTGGAGGTCCTCCGGGACGTGGGCGAGGTTGGGGATGAGGGTTGGATCGTAGGGTTGGAAGACCTCCGCCGCGAGGGCGCGCGGGAGGTCCATCGCCGACACGCCGAGGAATACGTCAGCGTCAGTCGCCCCGACGGCGAGCTCGGCGATGAGGCGGGACAGCATCTCCGCCCCGCCGCCTGGGGCAACCCACACGAGGTCCACCCCGGGATGGGCGGCCTCGAACGCCTCTTCGATCGCGGCGGCCGGCCCGTCGCGAACGAACGACCGGTACGTGTACACCACGAACCGCTCCGCCCCGACCGCGGTGCCGCCCACGGCCAGGGCCACGATGAACCCCACGAGCTTCTTCATGGGACGCCTCCTTGGGGACTGGGGATCGGATCTCCCCGCGGGGCGAGAGGACAGCTTGCGGCGGTCCAGGCGGGCTGAACCTCGGTGGGCCTCGTTCGCATGGGTAACCTTTCCTCCGCTGGCATAACCCAGATCAGGTTCTGGGGTCGAGGCGTGGGACCTCCTCTCAGCCCCGTACGGGCTCCCCCAGTTACCCCGGAGCGATTATAGGGGACGTGGCTCCCCGTGCCACCCTGAGCTCCTCTCCCCCCAGGGGGCGGGTCTAGGGTGCCGGTCCCGAGAAGTGCCTGAACCCCCGCGGCGCGAGGGGGATCTCCTCCCCCGTGGGGAGGACGAGCCAGCGGCCCGCGGGGGCGGGCAAGACCTCCCCCACCACGGACACGGGCGTTCCCGTCTCGACCGAGACCCGTTCGGACAGGACGCGTGCTGCGTCGGGCGGGCAGGTGAACACGAGCTCGAAGTCCTCTCCATGGAACAGGGCGAGGTCCCACGGCGGCTCCCCGGCGAGCTCCGCCACCCGCGCCACGGCCGGGGGCACGGGGAGCTTCTCCGCGTGGATCCTCACTCCGACCCGGCTCCGGTCGCACAGGTGCCCGACGTCGCTTCCCAGGCCATCGGAGAGGTCGGTCATCGCCGTGGCGAGCCCAGACGCGGCGATGAGGCGGCCCTCCCTCACCCGCGGGGTCGGGACGAGGTGGCGGGCGACGAGGGCCTCCCCCTCCGCGGCGGGAACGGGGAGGTCGGCCCGTCCGCTCACGATGAGCCCGGCTGCCGCTTCCCCCAAGGCTCCCGTCACCAGGACGAGGTCCCCCGGCCTGGCCCCGGCGCGGGTGAGAAGGTGCGCCCGGGGCACCCCTCCTACGAGCGCGAGGTCGAGGACGATCCCGCCCGGGGAACGGGCGACGTTCCCTCCCACCACTGCGACCCCGAACCGCTCTGCCTCCTCCTCAAGGCCGGCGTAGAGCTCCTCCACCCACGCCAGGGCCAGGTCCGGCGGGAGGACGAGGGAGACGAGGGCGTGCGTGGGCCGGCCGCCCATCGCCGCGATGTCGCTTGCGTTCACAGCAAGGAGGCGCCGACCGAGGAGGTGGGGTGGGATGCGGTCGAACACGAAATGGCTCCCCTCCACCTGGCTGTCCACGGTGAAGAGGACGAGACGGTCCCCCCCGAGGTCGAGGGCAGCCGCGTCATCGCCGATCCCCACGACCACGTCCGGCTGGGCGGAGGCTACGATCCGCGCCAGCCGCGCGATGAGCGGGAACTCCCCCACGTCCGCGATGCGCATGCCCCTCATCCTAACGGGAAACCGAGGGCCATGTCGCCCGCTTGCCGCACGGAGGGGAAGCGCATCTAAGCACCGATCAGGCCGCGGATCCCGCCTCGCGCGAGGGCTCCCTCAACCCGACAGCAAGGAGGGTCGCGGGGACGAGGCACAACGTAAGGAGCCCGAGCGCGACCTCGAGCCCCAAGAGGTCACCGAAGTACCCGACCCCGCCGATGAGGAGGGCCCCCACCCCCCACGCGAGCCCCATCAGCACGCCGGAGACGAGGCCTTTTTGCTCGGGGACAAGCTCCTGCCCGAGCACGACCGACACGGGGATCGAGCCGACGAGCACAGCCCCCGCCAGGGCGAGGAACGCAAACGACAGCCCACCATCGGTGAGGAGGAACAGGTAGAGGAGGGGGATCGCCCCGCCCACCGACCCCACGATGACCCTCTTCCGGCCGAACCGGTCGGAGAGCCGCCCCCCGACGAGATCCCCCACTGCCCCGGCCAGGGAGTACACGGTGAGGGAGAGGCTGGCCATCGTCAGGGAGGCCCCGCGCTCGGTCCACAGGACAGCGAGGAACGTGAGGTAGGATGCGCTCACGAGCTCCCGCAGGGCGGCGATGCCCCACAACCGGGCGAGCTGGCCCGTGGCACGGTGGTCGCGCAGCCGGGACTGCCTCTCCCGCGCCGGCCGCGCCTCGCGGGGCAGGGCCCGCACGAGCAGGGCTACGACACCCGCCGCGGGGAGGAGGAGGAGCGGGGTGAACGCCAGGCCCAGGTTCCCCACCACCCACGCGATGAGGAGCGGCCCGAACGCCGATCCGAGGGTGCCCCCGGCGGAGAAAAGGGCCATCGAGATCCCCCGCCGGCCATCCGTTCCCGACACAAGGGATGCCCCAGCGGGGTGGAACGCCGCGGTCCCGATCCCCGCCGCAACGAGGGCCGCAGCGACCGCCCAGTACGTGGGGAGGATCCCGAGGAGGCCCATCGCCGTGCAGGTGAGGGCCGGACCGAGGAGGACAAGCCACCGCCCCCACCCCCGATCGGCGAGCGCCCCGAGCGGGAGCTGGCCGAACGCTGACACGCTCGATCGAAACGACGATAGCACCCCAGCGGCAGCGAGGGAGATCCCGAACCGGCTGATGAGGAGGGGGAGCAAGGCCGACAGGAACGCGCCGTACCCGTCGTTGAGCCCGTGGCCGAGGGCGAGGGGCCACGTGGGGCGGCGACGCGGCGCGGGCTCTTCCCGGATCAAGCGCCGTTCGCCACCAGGTCCAGCACCCGCTCCGGGATCGCCGGGTACGCCCGCAGGCGGCTCCCGGTGGCCGACGAGACCGCGTTCGCCACCGCAGCGTGAGACGCCATGAGCGGGACCTCGCCGAGGCCCTTCGCCCCGAACGGCCCGCCCGAGTAGGGGGCCTCGACGAATGCGACCGCGATCCCCGTCGGCACGTCGCGCGCCGTCGGGATGTGGTAGGAAGTGAACGAGGGGGCGAGGATCCGGCCATCGCGGGACGGGAGGTCCTCCATGAGGGCGTACCCGATCCCCTGAGCGATCCCGCCGATGACCTGGCCGCGGGCGGTCGCCGGGTTCACGATCCTCCCCGAGTCGTGCACGGCCCAGAACCCGGTCACGCGCGTCTCCCCGGTGAGGAGGTCCACCTCGACGAGGGCGATGTGGCACGCGTAGGCGTACACGAAGTACGCGTTGCCGCGGCCCGTGGCGGGATCCCAGTCCACGGGCTTCGCCTCCGCCCAGCCCGTGGCCCCCATGTCCCAGTTATGGGTCCACATCCAGCGCGCAACCTCGGCGAGCGACGAAGAACGAGCGGGGTCCTGCGGGTGGCAGAACCGGTGCCCCTCAACGGTGAACTCGGGGCAGCCCAGGATCGCGCGGACGGCGTCCTCGATCCGCAGCCGCAGCCGCCGCGCCGCGTCGAGGACCGCCATCCCCTGCACGGTCGTCGTGCGCGAGGCCACGGTGGGACCGGAGTCGGGGACGCGCGACGTGTCCACCGGCGCAACCCGGACCATCCCCACTGGGATCCCGAGGCCATCGGCGGCGATCTGGGCGAGCACCGTCTCCGCCCCTTGCCCCATCTCCGTCGTCCCCACGGCAAGGGTGACCGACCCGTCCGCCTCCAGTTTGAGGTAGGCCCCCGCCTTATCGAGGAGCGGCGCCTTTGCCCCCATCCCCACCCCGTACATCACCGTCGAAGCGCCGATGCCGCGGCGCTTGAACCGCTCCCGGCGGTTGAACGCCGCAACCTCCGCCTGCACCTCCTCCCAGCGGGAGATCTCCCGCGCCTTCGCAATGCACGCCGCAAGCCCCACCGACTCCGTGAGGACCTGGCCCGTGGCTGTCTCGTCCCCCACCCGCAGGGCGTTCCTGGCGCGCAGCTCGAGCGGGTCCATCCGCAGCCGGCGGGCGAGCTCGTCCATCTGCGACTCGTGGGCGAAGATGACCTGGGGGGAGCCGAACCCGCGGAACGCCCCGCAGGGCACGGTGTTCGTGGCCACGGAATAGGCGTCCACCTTGACGTTGGGGATCCGATACGGGCCCGGGGCGTGGACCAAGCCCCGCCACAGGACGGCGCTCGACAGAGTCTGATACGCCCCCGCGTTGTAGTAGAACTCGACCTCGACCGCGGTCAGGGTTCCGTCGCGCTTGGCCCCGGTGCGGTAACGGATGATCCCCGGATGGCGCTTGGAGGTGGTGGCGATGTCCTCGGACCGATCCAGGACGAGCTTCGCCGGCCGGCGAAGCTTCCAGGCGACGACGGCCGCCAACGCCGCGAGGTGGCTCGGCACATCCTCCTTGCCCCCAAACCCCCCGCCGGTTGCGGTCTGGACGATGCGGACCCGGGCCAAGGGCAATCCCAATACGTTGGCAACAGCGTTCTGCACGTAGAACGGGCATTGGAGGGTTCCGTACACCGTCATCCCCCCATCCTCCGGGACGGCGATCACCCCTTGCGGCTCGAGGTACGCGTGCTCCTGATACCCGACCTCGTACTCCCCCTCCACGATCACGTCAGCGTGAGCGAACCCATGGGCAAGATTGCCCTTGCGGATGACCATGTGGTTGAACGCGTTCCCCTCGTCCGCCGCATCCGGGCGGGCAATCGGGGGCGCGCCAGGGGCGAGGGCATCCCGGGGATCGAACACCGCCGGTAGATCTTCGTACGCGACCTGCGCCCGCGCGGCCGCCTCCTCAGCCGCATCCCGCGTCTGGGCCGCCACAAGGGCGAGCGGTTCCCCGACATAGCGGACCACACCCCCGGCGAGGAGCGGCATGTCGCGGTAGATGATGGGGACGATGTTCTCCCCGGGGATGTCCGCCACGGTGGCGATCCCCACCACGCCGGGGGTGGACCCCACCCCCGACAGGTCGAGGCGCACGACCCGGGCGTGGGGGCGCTCGGAGCGGATCGTCTTCACGTGGACCATCCCTGAGAACACGAGGTCGTCCGCGTAGCGGGCCTCGCCGCGCACCTTCGCCTCGGCATCGAGGCGAGGGACAGCCGTGCCCACGATCGGATCGCTCTCCCCCTCACTCCGCCGCTTCATGACCGCCCTCGCTCCTTGAGAGAACGGATTGTAGCCGACGCGGCGGGACAACGCCCTTCCGGCCGGTGGGGTTGACAGATCCCCCCCCGCAAGCGACGCTCCGGGCGGATCCGGATGAACTCACGGAGCGGACTCGGGGTCTTCCTCGTCATCGGCCTCAGCGTCGCAACCGCCGGTCAGGCGCTCGACGTGGCCATTCGCGATACTCCGTTCGCGGCCGTCTTCACCTCCGGTGGGAAAACGGTCGTCGAGGTTGTGGATGCGAACCGATCGGCGCTCTACGTGAACGGGTGGGGCGGCCGGGCGTCCCTCGTGGGCCCGCCCCGCGTGGTCAAGGACGGGGACGGGACCGAGCTCACCTACCGCACGTCCGACGGCCGCACGGCGCGCGTCGAGCTCCGGCCGGCCGAGGAAGGGGCGATCCAAGTGCGGTTCTCCGTCGCGGGGAAGGCACGCTGGGAGCGGCTCGGGATCACGCTCCGCGTATCGGAGGACGAGGGGTTCTACGGGCTCCTGGAACGCCCCGTCCAGGGGATCCTCCACGAGTCCTTCCCGCCCCGCGACGCGGGGTTCAACCTCCGTGGACAGGAGGTCTGGCTGTACGTCCTCCCCACCCATGCTCTCTACAGCCCGTTCTTCGTCTCCTCCCGGGGCTGGGGCCTGTACGTGGAGAGCTCGTGGCCGGGGATCTACCGGTTCGGCCGGGATGGGAGGGGACGGCCCACCCCCACCCAGGTCACGATCGAATACGAGGGTCCGGAGCTCGTGGTCCGCATCTTCGGCGGGGCAACGCCGCTTGAGGTGGTGGAGAAGTACAGCCGCACCGTGGGAACGACCGTGCTCCCCCCGGAATGGGTCTTCGGGCCATGGCGCTGGCGGGATGAGGTGTGGAACCTCCCCACGTTCTACGATGGGACCCCCGCCAGGGGGCCCTACAACTCGATGGTCGTCGAGGACATCTTGATGATGGACGCCCTGGGGATCCCATGCTCCGCCTACGTCCTCGACCGGCCGTGGGCCGGGGGGACGATGGGCTACGGGGATCTCGAGTTCGATCCTGAACGATTCCCGAACGCAGAAGCGATGCTCGCTTGGCTGAAGGGCCGCGGCGTGCAGCCGGTCTTGTGGCTCGGGCCGTGGGTCCTCGATGCGCGGCGGGCGGAGGCGGTGACGCGAGGATACCACGTGCGAAAGCGCATCCCGTACCCCCCGCGCGCGGCGCTCCTCGACTTCACCTCTTCCGAGGCCGCGGCGTGGTGGCAGGGGCTCCTCGCCCCGCTCCTCGACCTCGGGATCGCCGGGTTCAAGCTCGACCGGGGCGACGAGGATGTCCCCGACGGTCTCCTCTTCTCCGGCTCCTATTCCGATGGGACGGGCTACCGCGAGGGGCACAACGCCTACCCCCTGTGGTTCGCCCGCGCCGCCCACGGAGCGCTGCCCGACCCGGCTGACTCCCTCCTCCTCGTCCGCGCCGGCTGGGTCGGGACCTCAACCTACGCGATCGCGTGGGGTGGGGATCCGGCGTCGAACGAGTGGGGCCTGCGGAACTCGGTCCTCGCCCTCCAGCGGGCGGCGGCGATGGGCTTCCCGATCTGGGGCTCGGATACGGGCGGGTACACGGGCCGGCCGTCGCGGGAGGTCTTCGCACGCTGGCTTGGGTTCTCCGCGTTCTGCCCCCTGATGGAGGTCGGGCCAACGGCGAACCTCGCTCCGTGGAGCTGGCCCCCCGACGGCACCCCGGCGCGGGTGGATGCCCAAGGGTACCGGTTCGCCCCGACCTACGACGAGGAGCTCGTCGCGATCTGGATCCTCTACGCCCGGCTCCACGACGATCTCCGGGCCTACACCTATGCCCAGGCAGTGGCCGCCCACGAGCGGGGCACGCCGATCGTGCGGCCACTCGTGTTCGTTCATCCCGACCGGCCGGAGTACGTGGACCTCTGGGAGACGTACCTCTATGGACCCGATCTCCTCGTGCGCCCGGTGTGGGAACGCGGGGCAAGGTCGGTCACGGTCCACATCCCGCCTCGGGAGTGGCGCGACCTGTGGACGGGGGAGACGTGGGAGGGGCCACGGACCATCGCGGTCGAAGCCCCGCTCCACGTCATCCCGGCCTACGTTCGGGTGGGAAGCGAGCTTGACCACCTCGACCTTGCGGCCCGGTGGGTAGAGGCCCAAAAGCGGGCTCGGTCACAGCCTGACCTCAGCTCGCTCCTCCCGGCCCACGGGTGGTGAAGGCGAGGGCGTTCGGCCGCTTCGGGGCGCGAAGCCGGCGGGCCCATCGTGCACCTGACCAGTGCCTTCGATATGCTATTTGATGTGCTAGTGGATCTGGTATCCTTAGATGCGAGGGGGCGGCATGGCTCAGCAGAGGGGAAGCAGCCCGAAGAGACGGGTCGAGCAGTACAAGCATAAGGATAAGGAACGGCTGAACAACCCACCGGCGGGCCTGGTAACGCCGGAGACCGACCCCGATGCTGGGCAGAAGAAGACCTACGCCTACGATCCCCACCTCGATCCGCAGCTCGTATGGGCGGGCAAGGCCGAGCACACCTCGTTCGAGGTCCCAACCGTCTCCCTCCATGTTCACGAGCGCATTGACCCGTCCACGATCATCGAGGCGGTTCTGAAGAGGAATGGGGAACAGTACCAGCCGTCGCTCTTCGAGACACCGGAGGAGAACCCCCCGATCCGCCAGGCGGTGGAGTTCTACAAGCACGCCCACGGCTGGAGCAACCGCCTGGTCGCCGGTGATTCGTTGCTGGTGATGAACTCGCTCTTGGAAAAAGAGGGCATGGCGGGCAAGGTGCAGATGATCTATATCGACCCGCCCTACGGCATCAAGTACGGCTCCAACTTCCAGCCTTTCGTGAACAATCGCGATGTGAAGGACGGTAAGGACGAGGACCTGACCGCCGAGCCGGAGCAGATCCGCGCCTTCCGCGACACCTGGGAACTGGGCATCCACTCGTACCTTACCTACCTGCGTGATCGGCTGCTGCTAGCGCGGGAGCTCCTCACCGAGAGCGGCAGTATCTTCGTCCAGATCAGCGACGAGAACGTCCACCACGTCCGGGAGTTGATGGATGAGGTGTTTGGAAAAGACAATTTTGTCTCAGTCATTACAGTTGAAAAAACAAGTGGATTCACCGAAATATTAATCCCTTACGTCACTGATTTCCTTGTTTTGTATGCGAAGGATAAGAAAACCACAAAATACAATCAGCTTTATTCATCAAAAAAAATAGGTGGCGAAGGTGGTGTTGGATACACGAATATCGAATCTCCAGACGGGCGGGAAAGCCGACCACTGACGAAAGAAGAGATGGACGATCCGAGACGAATCCCAAAAGGATGGAGGCCGTTTTTCCTCGGTTCATTGGCAAGCCAAGGACAAAGCGCCAATACGACTGTTGAATTCGAGTTTAATGGAAAAAATTATTTTCCCGGACATGATCGACATTGGACAGTTTCATTAGAGGGATTGAAGAGATTAGCAGAAGTTGGACGAATTGCTGAACGAGGAAATGGAATTGCTTATGTGAGGTATTTAGACGATTACCCGGTACAACCAATAGTTAATGTCTGGAGTGATACTGGGGGTGGTGGCTTCATTCGAGAAAGAAAAGTTTATGTCGTTCAGACAGCAATTAAAGTCCTTGAGCGCTGTCTCCTCATGACCACCGACCCGGGTGACCTGGTCTTCGACCCGACGTGTGTGCGGAAGGGGACGGGGGTCTGGGGGAGCCCCACCCCGGCCCTCCCCGTACACGGGGAGGGAGCATCCTTGTCCCCCCGTTTACGGGGGGATCACAGGGGGGCTACTTCCCCCCGTTTACTGGGGGACGATAGTGGGGCTACTTCCCCCCGTTTACGGGGGGATGATAGGGGGGCTGCCGTAATCCCCATCGAAACCATCCGGCCTGATGACTACGTCCTGGGCCATGGTGCTCAACCCCACCGCGTCCTTCGGCTCATCCGAAAATGGTATCGTGGGGAAATGATCGGCATCCGCCATGAGCACAGTGAACAAACCCTGTGGCTTACCGCCGATCACAAAGTGCTGGCCCACCGACGTCCGCACACGCTCGGTGGCCGCTTAGATTGGTCGGCCATCCCTCAACCCCTTCGCGGCAGAAGTAAAGAACTCCGCCGAGAAATGACCCCGCCCGAGCGAAAATTATGGCAGGTGCTGAGGAAGAACCAACTGGGTATCACTTTTCGTCGTCAGCATCCCATCGGGCCATATATTGGCGATTTCTACTGCCGCGAGGCTGCCCTTGTGGTGGAGGTAGATGGCGCCGCCGCCCACGGTACTGAGGAAGCGCTTGCCCATGATCAGGCGCGCGACGCCTTCATGCAGTCATTGGGGCTGAAAATAATTCGCATTCCTGCGGTGGACGTGGAACGCAACCTCGAAGCCGTCTGGCAATATATCGGCGACGTATCCAGTCAGCAATTCTCGCCCGAGACGGCGGAATGGATAGAGGCGAAAGAGCTTCGGAAAGGTGATCTGGTCTTTTTCGGCGCGGGTCGTATGCCGGCTCGAATCGTCGAAGTCATTACAGAATTCACAGAGGAAGAGGTCTATGACCTGGAAGTCGAAGGTGTCCACTCTTTCCTGACAGAAGTCTGTGCTGTCCACAACTGCGGTTCCGGCACCACGGCCTATGTGGCCGAGCAGTGGGGCCGGCGCTGGATCACCTGCGACACCTCGCGCGTGGCGCTCACCCTTGCCCGCCAGCGCTTGATGACCGCCATGTTCGACTATTACGAGCTGGCCCATCTCAACGAGGGCGTGGGGAGCGGCTTCAAGTACAAGACCGTCCCGCATGTGACCCTCAAATCCATCGCCAACAACCCGGAGATCGACGGCATCTACGCCCGGATGCATCCCGCAGTCGAACAGGCGCTTGCCGAACTCAATCGTGCGCTCAAAGGCAAGCCAGTCAAGTTCAAAGTGACCCAGGGTGGGCGTCAGGGGCAATTCGTGGACTTTGCCGCTCCCGATAGTGCTACCCTCACGATGCCAAGCGGTCAGGTGGTCAAGGTCAACGGACTGTTGGAATCTGAGGTGCCCTTTGAGTTTCCCGCCGATTGGCCGAAGGAGACGAGGCAGGCCTTCGAGAGCTTCCATCGGGCGCGCCGGGCGATGCGGGAGAAGATCGACGAGGCGATCGCCCAGCACGCGCCGCAGGAGACGCTCTACGACCAGCCCTTTGTGGACCGGAAGAAGGTGCGTGTGACCGGCCCGTTCACGGTCGAGGCGGTACCTGCACCGGCGGTCAAATCCATTGAGGAAAGTCTCACCCCGACCCTCTCCCAGGGGGAAAGGGAGCCTACGGCCGACGCGTCCGTTGCCCGTTCCGGCGAGACCCTTCGCCAGGCAGAATGGCGCGACGAGCTTCTCAAGACAGGCATCCGCGGCAGGGGAAGACAGTCCATCCGCTTCGTCCGTCTGGAACCGCTGGCGGGTTGTCGCTGGCTCCATGCCGATGGGGAGACAAGCGGCAACGGCGCCACCCGTGCAGTCGTGTCCTTCGGACCGGATCATGCTCCCCTGGAACAGCGCCAGGTGGCAAGTGCCCTCGAAGAGGCCCAGAGGCTTGTTCCCCGGCCCAAGCTCATCATCTTCGCCGCGTTCCAGTTCGATCCCGAGGCGGCGAAGGACATCGAGGAGACCAACTGGCCTGGGGTGACGCTCCTCAAGGTGCAGATGAACGCGGATCTTCTGACGGAGGATCTGAAGAAGAAGCGGGCATCGAACGAATCGTTCTGGCTCATCGGCCAGCCGGACGTGCAGGTGGAGCGGATCACCGAAGGAGAACACGCAGGCAAGGTGCGCGTCTCGGTGAACGGGTTCGACTACTACAACACGGTGACCGGCAACATCGAGTCAGGAGGGCCGGAACGGATCGCGATGTGGCTTCTCGACACGGACTACGATGGCCGGAGCCTGTTCCCCCGCCAGGTCTTCTTCCCGATGGCCGGCGACGACGAGGGCTGGGCGAAGCTCTCCCGCAACCTCCGGGCGGAGATTGACCCCGACCTCATCGAAGCCTACCGGGGGACAGTCTCACTCCCGTTCGGGCCCGGGGAGCACAAGCGCATCGCGGTCAAGATCGTGGACGATCGGGGCATCGAGAGCCTGAAGGTGATGAATCTCAGGTGATGCCATGCTGACCAAGCTCACAATACGCAATTTCAAGCTGTTTGAGAACGTCGAGATCGAACTCGGCGAACGCGTCGTGCTCATCGGCCCCAACAACGCCGGCAAGACCTCGGCATTGCAGGCGCTCGCCCTGTGGGACGTGGGGACGAAACGCTGGCTGGAAAAGCGCGGCGGCGGCGCGGTGCCCGAGAAACGCCCGGGCGTGACCATCAACCGGCGCGACCTGGTCGCCGTGCCGGTGCCCGTGGCCAATCTGCTCTGGCGCGATCTGCACGTCCGCGAGGGCAGCCGTGCGCAAGGCAAGACCCGCACGCAGAACGTGCTCATCGAGATCGCCGTCGAAGGCGTGGACCAGGGGAAAACGTGGGCGTGCGGGCTGGAGTTCGATTACGCCAACGAAGAGTCCTTCTACTGCCGGCCGCCGCGCGCCACGGATGGCCAGCGACTGGACGTGCCGTCGCATCTTGCCGAGCTTCGCCTGGCCTACCTACCGTCGATGTCCGGCCTTTCGCCCCGCGAAGACCGGCTGGAGCTGGGCACGATCAACGTGCGGCTCGGGGAGGGGCGCACGGCAGAGGTGTTGCGCAATCTGTGCTGGCAGGCGCTCCAATCGGAGAACGGCGATCGGAAGTGGCAGCGGATCGCTGAGCGGATCGAGGCACTGTTTGGCGCGAGGCTCAACGAACCGCGTTACATCAAGGAGCGCGGCGAGGTGGTGATGGACTACCGCACGCGCGAGGGGATCACGCTCGATCTGTCGGCGAGCGGGCGCGGCCAGCAGCAGACGCTGCTCCTGCTCGCGCACATGGCCGTGAATCCGGGCGCGGTGCTACTGCTCGACGAACCCGACGCGCACCTGGAGATCCTGCGCCAGCGGCAGATTTACCAGGTGCTCAGCGAGCAGGCAGAGGATACAGGCAGCCAGATCATTGCCGCCAGCCACTCGGAAGTGTTCCTTAACGAGGCGGCCGATCGTGACATCGTGATTGCCTTCGTCGGGAAGCCGCATCGGATCGATAACCGCGGCAGCCAAGTGCTCAAGGCGTTGCGTGACATCGGCTTTGAGCATTACTACCTCGCCGAAGAGACGGGCTGGGTGTTGTATCTCGAAGGCTCGACCGATCTTGCGATGCTCCGGGCCTTCGCTAGCGCATTGAAGCATCCGGCGCAGCAGTTTCTCGACCGGCCGTTCGTGCACTATGTCGGCAACCAATCGCGCGAGGTGCGAAAGCATTTCCACGCTTTGCGAGAGGCCAAGCCGGACCTTGTCGGCATTGCCATCTATGACCGACTGGATGAGAACTTGCCGGACGATCCGAGGCTTGTGCAACGGATGTGGACGCGGCGCGAGCTGGAGAATTATCTGTGTCAGCGGGAGACACTGCTCGCCTATGCCGAAGAGCAGGGGCGCAGACAGCAAGGCGACCTCTTCGGCGTGGCATGGCGGACGGCCATGGAGGAGGCCATCCGGCAGGTCGAAGGCGCCCTGCGGAGGTCGGACAAGGACCCGTGGAGCACCGACATCAAGGCGAGCGACGAATTCCTCGAGCCGTTGTTCAAGCAGTTCTACGAACGGCTTGGTCTGCCGAATCTCATGAGCAAGACCGATTACCACGCGCTGGCGGCTTTCGTGCCGGCGAACGCGATCGACCGGGAGATCGGGCAAGCGCTCGACGCCATCGTGGCTGTGGCGGGTGCTGCGAAACCGCGCGGGACCGCGTAATGGGCAAGACCACCATCGGCCGGCTCATCATCAACTCGCCGTTCGAAGAGCCGCAGCGGCACTGGCGCTACGACCGCGAGACGCGCACCTTCGACCTCGTGGACGGGCGACGGCCGGCGGGCTACGTGGTGGCCTCGGGCGAGTCGCGCGCCTTCGACGATCCGGGCATCTTCGTCGAGATTCCGCTGGTCAACCAGATTCGCCCGCGCGTGGCGGCGTGGCGCAACGCAGGCTATCCGGGCGTATCCAGTATCACCAAGCGGCTGCTGGAGCACTGGCGCGACCCGGAGGAGTTCGACGCGCGGCGGTTCTTCTTCTGCCAGCTCGAGGCCATCGAGACCCTGATCTGGCTGACCGAGGCGCCGGACTCTGAGCGTGTAGGAATCGAGATCCCCGGTGACGGTGGGGAGATCCTGCGCCGCTGCTGCAAGATGGCCACTGGGGCCGGCAAGACGATTGTGATGGCGATGACCATCGCCTGGCACATCCTCAATAAGGTGACCTACCCCCAAGATCCACGGTTCGCGAAGAACGTGCTCGTGATTGCTCCTGGGCTCACGGTGCGCAATCGGCTGGCGGTCCTGGGGCCCTCGGCACCGGGGAACTACTACGAGGAGTTCCGCATCGTGCCCCCCAGCCTTCTCGAAAAGCTGCGTCAGGGGCGAGTGCTGATCCGGAACTGGCACGTCCTCAACTGGGAGACCGACACCCAGATCGCGAAGAAACGCAGTGTAGACAAGCGCGGAGCCAAGAGCGATGAGGCCTACACCCGCGAGGTCCTGGGAGAGATGGCAAACGCGCGGAACTTCCTCGTCATTAACGACGAGGCGCACCACGCATGGCGTGTGCCCGCGGAGTCGAAGATCAGAGGGGTTGCGAAGGAGGACATCGAGGAAGCGACGAAGTGGATCGGCGGATTCGATCGGCTCCACCGCACCCGAGGCATCCTCGTCGCTTACGATTTCAGTGCCACACCGTTTGCCCCGTCAGGGAAGAAGAGCACGGAGGAGGCTCTGTTCCCGTGGATCGTGAGCGACTTCGGACTCAACGATGCCATCGAGTCCGGCTTGGTGAAGACCCCCCGTGTAGTCGTCCGGGATGATGCGGTGCCCGATGCGAAGACGTATCGCTCACGGCTCTACCACATTTACAACGACCCCGAGGTGAAGGATGACCTGAGCCGGAAGGCCGAACCTCATGAACCCCTCCCTGACCTCGTCCTCAACGCCTACTACCTGCTTGGTTACGACTGGAATGAGACTGCGGAGCACTGGGAGAAGGCGGGAATGCCCACGCCTCCGGTGATGATCACTGTCTGTAACCGCACCGAAACCGCGGCCCGCGTAAAGTATGCCTTCGACCACCACCAGATCCGGATCACCCGACTCTGTGACCCCAACTGCATCCTTCACATCGACACGAAGGTACTGAAGAAGGCGGAGGAAGAAGAGGAGCCCCTCACAGCCGTCAGTTCCATCCCTGATGACGAAGAGGGGGAAGAAAACGGCGAACCCAAACGCAAATTGACGAAGAACGAGCAGGCAGAGGTCCTTCGGCAACAAGTGGACACCATCGGACGGCTTGGGCAGCCCGGAGAGAAGATCCAGAACGTCATCTCGGTCGGGATGCTCAACGAAGGCTTGGATGCGAAGACCGTGACGCACATCATGGGCCTGCGCGCGTTCACCAGCCAGCTCCTATGTGAGCAGGTAGTCGGACGGGGATTGAGGCGGACGAGCTACGAAGTGGACCCGGAGTCTGGTCTGTTTGACGCGGAGTACGTCAACATCTTCGGTGTTCCGTTCACCTTCTTGCCTCACGAGGGAGCGCCTTCCACCGTGGCGCCGCCGAACCCCAAGACCGCGATTGGCCCGGACCCAGCGAAGGCAAAGTACGAGATCCGTTGGCCTTGCATTGTCAGGATTGACCACGTGATGCGACCAATTCTCTCGTTGGACTGGGACAAGATCGCCCCGCTGTACCTTGACGCCTCACAGACAGCGAAGGTCGCGGAGTTGGCCCCCATCGTGGAGGGGAAACCCGACCTCTCGAAGATTGCCGCCATTGACCTGGAGCGGCTGGCCCAGGAGTTCCGGACCCAGAGGATCATCTTCGAGACGGCCCGCGATGTCTATGACCAGATGCAACATCGCTGGCAGGGAAGTAAGGAAGTCCTACTGGCTCAGCTGGTCCGGATCGTTGAACAGTTCATCCGCTCCGACAAGATCCTCATCACCCCATCTTCCTTCTTCCACAGCGACTTACGCAGGCGGCTCATCATCACCCTGAATATGTCCCGAGTTGTGCAGCACATCTGGGAGGCGATTCGGTTTGAGAACGCGGAGCGCCTGGAACCCGTGTTTGACCGCGATCATCCGATTCGCTCTACGGCAGACATGACCACGCGGTACACAGGTAAGCCCTGTGAGCGGACACAAAAGTCGCACATCAACTTCTGTGTCTACGACAGTACCTGGGAGGCATCCGATGCGTTCACCCTCGACCACAGCCCTCTTGTGGAAGCGTGGGTGAAAAACGATCACCTCGGCTTCGAGATCTTGTACCTGCACAAGGGGATCGTCCACAAGTATCGTCCTGACTTCCTCATCCGGCTTAAGTCCGGGGAGATGCTTATTCTGGAAACGAAAGGACAGGTCACAGAACAGGACCGGACGAAACTGAGGTTCCTCGATGAGTGGGTGAGGGCGGTGAACGCCCATGGAGGGTTTGGCTGCTGGCGGTGGGCAGTTGTCGAAGGTCCAGGCGAGATTCAAGACGTCATCGCAAACCACAGCTAGCAGCCTACGCGGAACTACGAACCATGAACCTTCGCACGTCGGCTTCCTGATGAACGGGCGTACGAGCTAACGGAACCTCCGCGCATCGGTCGGCACCGGTGACAGCGGTTCTCACACCCCCCACTAGCGGCGGGGCGGGATGATCTCGTCCACGATCCCGTACGCCTTCGCTTCCTCGGCGCTCATCCAGAAGTCGCGGTCCGTGTCCTTCTCGATCTTTTCTTTCGGCTGGCCGGTGTGCTTGGCCAAGATCTCGTTCACCCGATCGCGGGTCTTCATGATCTCGTCGGCGTAGATCTTGACATCGATCGCCTGGCCGCCGACGCCGGACACCCACGGCTGGTGGATGAGGATCTTGGCATTGGGGAGGGAGAACCTCTTCCCCTTGGCCCCACCGGCGAGGATGATCGCCGCGGCCGAGGCGGCCACCCCGACGCAGATCGTGCGCACCGGGCACTTCGTGGTCTGCATCGTGTCGTAGATCGCGAGCGCCGCCGACACGTCGCCCCCGGGGCTATTGATGTAGAGCTGGATGTCCTTCTCCGGGTCCTCGGCCTCGAGGCTCAACATCTGGGACACGATCCACTCCGCCCCCACGTACTGCATGACCCGTCCCGGGGCCCCGGTGATGATCGTCCCGGACAGGAAGATGATCCGGTCGGCGAAGAGCCGCGCCAGGACCTGGTCGTAGTAGGACATCAGGCGTTCCTGCTCGGTGAACCGCTGCATCTTCATTCGTGCCTCCTCGCTTGGGAGATGACCCAGTCCGCGGCCTTCTCCAGGACGAGCGCGACCCACACCGCGCTCTCCTCGCGGCCCTGCTCCTCAGCCCGCCGCTTCACTTCGTCCTCGTCCGGTTGGAGGCCCCTCGCCTCCGCCACCCGCTGGGCGACGATCTCCCGCCGCAGCTTGCGCCGCACTGCCTCCTCCAGCCGCGGCCTCTGGTCGGGATGGAGCCGCAGCTCCTTCATCTCCGCGGCGACGGCCTCGGCGAGGAGGGTGGGGGGGACTTCGATCCCGAGGGCATCGGCCGCCGCATCGAGCGCCGCCAGCCGCCGCGCCTGCAACCGCCGCGCCTCCGCGACCCGCCCGAGCTCCTCGCGTACCGCCTGCTCGAACGCCTCCCACGAGGGGTGCCCGTAGGTCCCGGCTGCCTCCTCCAGGGTGGGGAGGAGGAGGCGATACACCCCGGTCACGGAGAACACCTCCGACCGGCCGCCCTCCTCGGTGAGGGTGACCCGTTCCCCGGCCCTCACCCCGAGAAGCTGCCTCCCGATGGGGCGGGACGCGGTGGCCTCACCTTCCCAATCGCGGCCGGCCCGTTCAAGGCGGATCACGTCGCCCTCCTCGGCCGGCCCGTCCTTCGGCTCGAGCACCGCTGCCTCGCGGCGGAGGTCGGCGAGCACAGCCTGAACTTCATCGTCCGTGACCTCCGCCGGCGGGGGCTCCGGGACCTCCACCACCAGCTCGTCCGGGATCGCCACCTCAGGGAGGACGGCGAACTTAACCCGGAAGGCGAGGCGCTCGCCCGGCGTGAACGCGGTCGTCTCCACGGCCGGCGTGGTGACCGGATGCAGGTCCAGCTCCCCTAGCGCCCGGGAGAGCCACTCCCGGATCAGGTCTTCCTTGAGGTCGCGGGCGAACTCGTCCGGGCCGTACTGGCGGAGGATGAGGTCCTCGGGGGCCTTGCCGGGGCGGAACCCGGGCACCGTGAGCTGAGCCCGGGCCGCGGCGAGGAGGTCCTGTTCCTTCTTCCGGATCTCCTCCGCTGGCACCTCGATGGAGAGCACGACCTCGCTCCCCTCACGTTCGACGGTAAACCCTCCCTCGGTCACGGTACGGGATTATAGCCGCCTAACCCCACAGCCCGGAGAGGAGGGCCCACCGAAGCCCAATCAGGTGGAGCGCGATCGCTTCCGCCCCCGTGAACACGACCTGCAGGACCCCGAGGAAAAGGAGGGCCACCACGATCACCAACCCAAACTGCTCCCAGCGCAGAAGCGCGAGCCGCCACCGCACGGGAAGGAAGTAGGCGAGGACCTTCGAGCCATCGAGAGGGGGGACGGGGAGGAGGTTGAACAGCCCCAGCACGAGGGAGAGGAGGACGATCAGGGCGACGAACGCGAGGACGTAAGCGTTCCTCACCCCGAGGGCGACGAGGCCGCGACCGAGTCCGGCAGCGGCGAGGGCCATCGCGAAGTTCGTCCCCGGCCCGGCGAGGCTCACGTAGAGCGTCCCCTTCCACGTGTCGCGAAAGTAGTACGGGTTGATCGGGACCGGCTTCGCCCACCCGAACACGACCAGGCTCCCGCCGACGAACTGCCGCAGGAGCAGAAGCCCCAGCGGGAGGACGACGGAACCGATCGGGTCGAGGTGCTTGAGCGGGTTCAGGGTGAGCCGCCCCGCTGCCTTGGCTGTGGGATCGCCGAGCTTCCACGCCACGTAGCCGTGGGCCACCTCATGGGGGATCACGCACAAGAAGAGAGCTGCAAGGGAGAGCAGCCCGTAGACGAGCTCGATCACGGTCCCCTGTCCCCCGGGACGACGAGGACCTCCTCCCTCTGGAGCGTCACCATGCCTGGCGGTGCCCCCTTTCGTTTGCGCACATAACGGGCTTCAGTGTAGCTGATCGGGACCTTACGCTCACCCCGCGCCCGCGAATGCCAGGCCGCGAGCTCCGCGGCCCTTTCCAGGACCTCGCGGGGCACAGGTCGCCCCTCCGTACGGATGATGACGTGCGCGCCGGGAACGCCGCGGGCGTGCAGCCACAGGTCATGGGGGCGGGCACCCTGGACGAGGCGGTCGTTCTCCTCTCCCGATCGACCGATCTGGATCGGGAAGCCCTCCACAACAAGCTCGCGGGGGCGCGCGGCCGGGGCGGGCTTTTCGCGTGGGGAAGCGGGGGCAAGGGCAGCGGTCTCCCCCGCCACGTACGGGGCGAGGTGCGGCTCCTGGGTGAGGAGGTCCCGCAGGTCCCGCAGCCGCCGGATCTCCGCCGCAAGCTCCTCGCGGCGAGCGGGGGTCCTCGCGAGCCTCCGCCGCAGTTTCTTCGCCTTCGCATAGAGCGCATGGGCCTGGGCTGCCGGAGGAAGGGCCGGGTTGAGCTCAAGCTCAACCGGTCGCCCATCGAACCCCTCCACGACCGCCACCGCGGCCCCCCGGGGGATGTCCGCGATCCGCGTGAGGATGAGGTCGGCCTGCGCCTGGAACTGTTGCCAGTTCTGCGCCTCGGCCTCCGCCGCGGCGAGCGCGGCGAGGGCCCGTTCCCGCCTCCGCAGGGCCCGCTCGACCTGGTCGAGCTGATCCCGGGCGAGCCCCACCCCCAGGCGCTGCTCGAGGAGATGGTCCAGGGCTTCGCTGAACGAGGGGAAGGTGGCGTCCGGCTCTCCAAGGTCGGGACGGGGGAAGAAGCTCGCCACCCTCCCGCTCGCCGTCCTGTACAGGTATCCCGCTGGGGCTTGCGCGAGGAGGTCCGCCGCGAACGCGGCCAGTTCCTCCGGTGCCGGGGGGTGCCCCACGTGGGCGGCGGCGGCGCGGCGGAGGAGGGGCCCCAGGCCGGTTACGGGATCATCGGCGGCCGCAAAATCCACGGGCCGTAGCTCCCCCCCGCGGAACGAGGCCATCCGTCCATCGCGGGCGAGGAAGAACACGTCCCCCTGCCGTGGGCGGAGGTCGAGGACGAGGTCAGCCTCCGGGAACCGGAGGCGCACCACCCGGTCCAGTCCAGCCTGATCGAGGGCGAGGAGGGGTTGTCCGGCGAGCGAGCGGAGGAGCATGCAGAACGGGGGAGGCGAGGGGAGGGCGGGCGGGCGGAGCGAGGTGCGGTGGAACGCCTTGCCCCCGGGGTCGAGGACGAGCGCCCCGCGCGGGCGGTAGGTGCGGAGGAAGAAGACGTCCCCCACCTGGTGGACCTTCGCCAGGCGCGCTCCCTCGAGGGCCCGCGCCTCCTCCAGCGCCTTCCGAAGCTCAATCCCCTCCACGACGGGACTCTACAGCGGGCAGATCGACACGCAGATGTCGAGGATGAATTTCTTCTCCGGATGGGTCTCGTGGTCGTTCAGGTAGACCTCGTAGCACATCCGATCGTCGGGCTGGTAGCCGCTCGTGGAGATCCACTCCATGAGCGCGCTCCATGCCGCCCCGAACTGGTCCCCAGCGATCTCCACGTGGGCCACCGCGAACAGCCCGCCGGGGATCGTCATCCTCTTCACGGGGTCTTCCACGGCCGTGTTCTCAGGCACAGTGATGCAGACGCTCGACGTGAGGTTGGCCTCCTCGACCACGTCCGGATCGTTGTGGTACACGGCGATGACCTTCGTCTCCGGGAACCGGAGGAGCCCGCGGGGCCCGGCCCAGTGCAACAGTCTCTCGAACGCGCTCCCGATCCTGTTGTACGGCCCCACATGGCGGATACAAGCCACATGGAGCTCCGGAAGCTCCTTCACTTCCACCGTCATCTCGACCTCGCGACCGCTTGGGTTGGTCATGGCGCCAGTGTACGCGAGGCGGAGGGCGGAGGAACGCCCCCCTCCCACCCTCTCCCCCAGGGGTGGGAGAAGAGAGGGAGCGCCCATGACGAAGGAACATCGTAGGGGAGAGCGCCTCCATGCCATCGGTGACAGCGACTCTCACCCAACGTGCGAGGGGGTGTCGCGCGCCGGGCCTCCCTTCCCTCCATCTCCCGTCCCTGCTATACTGCCGACGCGAATCAAGGCTGCCGGCCTCTCCAAGGGGGCTTCGAGGTTGACAGCTCTAGAGAAGGGCTTGGCTCGTCGTGCTTGGGACGGCAGAGCGCCCGGGAGGAGAGGATGGGCGGGAAGAGGATAGCGGCAGCGGTACTTGTGGCGGTCGGGGCAGGGCTCCTCACGGGGTGCTGCCTCTTCAGCGGAGCCCCCACGGTCTCGATCATGGGACCTTCGACCGCGACGGTGGGCACGGCAGTGACGTTCACGGCCACAGCAACCGGCGGGAGCTCCCCCTACACGTACACGTGGAGCGTTGGTGGCTCAGGATCCACCGTCAACTACACGTTCACCTCGGCCGGGACGCAGACGATCGGGGTCACGGTCACGGATAACTGCGGGAAGCAGGCGAGCGCCATGTGGCCCGTCACCGTCTCCGAGGGCTCCGGTGGCGGGGGCAACCTCACCGGGATGTGGAACGGGACACTGTATCTCCAAGGCGCACCGTACCAGTTCGCGCTGCAGCTTGCGCATCAGGGACAAAGCGTCGTCGGCACGGCGTTCATAGCTGGGCTGAGTTCTCCCGGGAGCGGATCGTACACCGCCGGCCAGTTCATGTTCCAGTTCGAGCTCCCGGGCTCTCAGGACATGCTCACCCTAACCGGTACGTACAACCCCTACGCGAACCAGTTGAGCGGCAGAGTGACCGTGGCCGGAGGGATCGAGGTCGGTAGTTGGACGGTCATGCGATAGGGAACCGGACAGGTCACGCCGCATCGCAGTAGAAAGTGTGTCGCGCCGCGGGCCGTCGTTCCTTGCGGCCCCTCTTGCTTTCGGTAAGCTACTCTCACCGGCCGGCGTAGCTCAGCAGGCAGAGCAGCCGCTTCGTAAGCGGCGGGTCGGGGGTTCGATTCCTCCCGCCGGCTCAGGAAGGCAGTCTCAAGTCCGCGGGCGAAGGCTTGAGGCTCCGGACTTGGACTGTACCTCCGGGGTGAGAGCGATGGAGAAGGGCACGTATCGGGTGAAGACGGGGTTCGCGGAGATGTTCAAGGGCGGGGTGATCATGGACGTCACCACCGCTGACCAGGCGCGGATCGCCGAGGAAGCCGGGGCCGTAGCGGTGATGGCCCTGGAGCGGGTCCCGGCGGACATCCGCGCCCAGGGCGGCGTGGCCCGGATGGCGGATCCGCAGAAGATCAAGGAGATCCAGGCCGCGGTCTCGATCCCGGTCATGGCCAAGGCGAGGATCGGCCACATCGCCGAGGCGCGGATCCTGGAGGCCCTCGGGGTGGACTTCGTTGACGAAAGCGAGGTCCTCACCCCGGCCGATCCGTTCCACCACATCGACAAGTGGCAGTTCAAGGTCCCGTTCGTGTGCGGATGCCGGGACCTCGGCGAGGCGGCGCGGCGGATCGCGGAGGGGGCGGCGATGATCCGCACGAAGGGCGAGGCCGGAACGGGGAACGTGATCGAGGCCGTCCGCCACATGCGCCTCCTCAACGACCAAATCCGACGGATGGCCGGGATGAGCCGGGCCGAGCTCGTCTCCTACGGGAAGGAGCTCGGTGCCCCAGCGGAGATCCTCGAGCTCATCCAGGAGCACGGACGCCTCCCGGTGGTCAACTTCGCCGCGGGGGGGATCGCCACCCCGGCCGATGCGGCCCTGATGAGGCTGCTCGGCTGCGACGGGGTATTCGTGGGGTCGGGGATCTTCAAGAGCGCCGACCCGGAGAAGAGGGCGAAGGCGATCGTCCTCGCCTGCACGAACTACGACGACCCCCAGGTCCTGGCGCAGGTCTCGATGGGCCTCGGGGAGGCGATGCCCGGGATCACGATCGAGGCGATCCCCAGCGCGGAGCTGATGCAACACCGATGACGGTCGGGGTCGTCGCGGTCCAGGGGGATGTGCGCGAGCACCTGCGGACCCTGGCCCGCCTCGGGGTGGAGGGGTGCCCCGTGCTTCGGCCGGAGCAGTTGGCAAGGCTCGCGGGGATCATCCTTCCCGGGGGCGAGTCGACCGCGATGTGGCGGCTCATGACGCGGACTGGACTAGCAGCCCCGCTCCGGGAGGCGCTCGCGAGGGGGCTCCCCGCGTTCGGGACCTGCGCGGGGATGATCCTCCTCGCCCGCCGGATCACGAACTGGGGGGAGACGTTCCTCGGGGTCCTCGACGTCGCGGTGGAGCGGAACGCCACCGGCCGCCAGGTGGACTCGTTCGAGGCCCGCGTCTCCGCGGACGGGCTCGGGGAGATCCCGGCCGTGTTCATCCGCGCGCCCCTCGTGCGGCAGATGGGCCCGACCGTCGAGGCGCTAGGCTGGCTGGGCGATGTCCCGGTCCTGGTGCGGGAAGGCCGCCTCCTCGCCGCGAGCTTCCACCCCGAGCTCACCGACGACGCGCAGGTGCACGACTTGTTCATCCAGATGTGCCGAAAGGAGAGACCATGGCAGCACGTGTAGCGATCAACGGATTCGGACGAATCGGACGGATTGCCCTCCGCATCATCGCCACGGGCGGATGGCCGGTAGAGGTGGTGGCGATCAACGACCCGTTCCTCCCGGCCGAGACGGCAGCCCACCTCCTCCGCTACGACACGGTATACCGGCGGCCCCCGTTCCCGATCCACGTCGAGGGCGAAGCGCTCATCGTGGATGGACGGAAGATCCCGTTCCTCGCGGAGAAGGAACCGGGGAACCTCCCGTGGGCGAAGCACAAGGTGGACGTGGTCATCGAGTCGAGCGGGGTGTTCACCGATCCCGACAAGGCGGAGGCGCACCTCAAGGCGGGCGCGAAGCGGATCGTCCTCTCCGCCCCCCCCAGCGGGCCGCGCAAGGGCGAGGTGCTGCAGATCCTGTGGCGGGTGAACGAGGGTCAGTTCGCGGAGCGGGGGAAGCCAGCGATCGTGTCCGCTGCCTCCTGCACCACGAACTCGCTCGGGCCGGTGGTGAAGGTCCTCCACGAGGCGTTCGGGATCGAATACGGGTTCCTGACCACCGTCCACGGCTACACCGCAGATCAGCGCCTCGTGGACGCGCCCCACAAGGACCTTGCGCGGGCGCGGGCCGCGGCGGCGAACATCATCCCCACCTCCACCGGGGCGGCGCGGTCCATCCCCGCCATCTTCCCCGATCTCGCGGGCAAGCTCGACGGGATCGCGATGCGCGTCCCCGTCCCCGCGGGCTCGGTGTCGGACTTCGTGGCGAAGTTGCGGAAGCCCCTGCCGGGGAAGAGCGCCAAGGAGGCGGCGGCGCTCGTGAACAAGGCGTTCCACGCCGCAGCGCAGACGCCCCTCGGGGAGGCGATGGCCGTTGAGGACGACCCGATCGTGTCGAGCGATGTCATCGGCCGGAACCATTCGTCGGTCGTGGCCACGAGCTACACGATGGTCCTCTCCGACCGGCTGGATGTGGTGAAGGTCCTTGCGTTCTACGACAACGAGTGGGGTTATGCGGCACGTCTCATCGATGTGGCGAGGTTCGTCGCCTCCTAGAACGGCGCGGGCCGCGGCGGGGGCGGTGGGGCTCCTATTCCGGCCGGTCTGTTTCGTGTGCGAGGAGCCGGTACCGGATCTCGCCCCGCTCTGTAAGGCGTGTACGGATGCACTCCCTCGCTGGGAGGGGGCGATCTGCCTCGTGTGCGGGATGGGGATCGAAGAGGGGTTGGACCTGTGCCGGGCGTGTGCCGTCGCGGGGCGGAGCTACGCCTGGGCCCGCACGATTGGGCCCTACGAGGGGACGTTGCGAAGAGCGGTCCAAGCCCTGAAGTACGAGGGGGAACGCGCCCTCGCCCGACCCCTCGGGCGGCTCCTCGCGGCCGCGCTGGACGACGTCCCTTCCGCAGAGCTGACCACCGTCACCTGCGTGCCGCCGGACCCGCGCCGCCTGCGAGAACGGGGGTACCACCCCGCCGAGCTCCTGGCACGGGAGGTGGCAGCGACGTTGGGGATACGGTTCCGCCCCCTCCTCGCGAAGCGACGTCCGACCCCACCCCAGGTGGGGCGCCCCCGTGCCGAACGGGAGAAGGCGATGACCGGCCTCTTCTCCGCCCGCGTCCGCGGCGAGGGGGAAGCCGTCCTCGTGGTGGACGACGTGATCACGACCGGCGCTACCGCCTCCGAGGCAGCGCGGGCCCTCGGGGAAGCCGGGTTCGGGGAAGTCGGCGTCCTGGCCTGTGCCCAGGCCGTGCCCGGGAGGGAGGGATACTAGTGGAGTTCAAACGACTCGTGGTGGGACCACTGCGCACGAACGCGTACGTCCTGGTGGCGGACGGCGAGGCCGCGGTCGTGGATCCGGGCGACGCTGCGCCGGACCTCGCTGCAGCGTGGGACGGCCATGCGGTGCGGTACATCCTCCTCACCCATGGGCACTTCGACCACGCCGACGGGGCCGAGGCGATCCGCGCCCGCACCGGCGCCCCCATCCTCTACCACCCCGACGAGGTGGGCTCGTTTTGGCTAACGGGCCGTCAGCCTCCTCCCCTCGCGCGTCCCCTGGCCGAGGGCGACCGCCTCCCCCTCGGGGACGAGGAGCTCGTCGTGTGGCACCTCCCCGGCCACTCCCCGGGATCGGTCGCCTACCTGTGGGAGAAGGGGAAGGTGGCGATCGTGGGCGACGTCCTGTTCGCCCGGTCGGTGGGACGGTCCGACCTGCCCGGCGGCTCGTGGGAGGCGCTGTCGAAGTCGCTCCGCCGGCTGCTCAGCCTGGACGACACGTGGCAGGTCCTGCCCGGCCACGGCCTGACCACCACCATCGGCCGGGAGCGGGAGCGGAACCCCTACCTGGAGGGCCTTGGCGATGCCGAGCGTTGACGTCGAGGAGGTGAAGTCGCGGGTCAACATCGTCGAGCTCATCGGGCGGTACATCACCCTCAAACCCTCCGGCCAGAGGTTCAAGGGCCGCTGCCCGTTCCACCCCGACGACACCCCCTCCCTCCTCGTCTCCCCGGATAAGGGGCTCTGGCACTGCTTCGGCTGCCACGCCGGTGGCGACGCGATCGGGTTCCTGATGAAGATCGAACGGCTATCGTTTCCCGAGGCCCTGTCCCGCCTGGCCCGCGAGCTGGGGATCGAGATCCGCACCGCGGGAGGAGAGGGCAGGGCGAAGCTCCTCCAGGCAAACGAGCAGGCAGTCCAGTACTTCGCCCGCGAGCTACGGAGGCCCTCGGGGAAGAAGGCCCGCGACTACCTCCTCGGCCGGGGGCTGGAGGAAAAGGTGTGGGAGCGGTACAAGCTCGGCTACGCCCCGGAGGGCTGGGATGGGCTCCTCCGCACCCTCGGTCAGGTGGGGGTGGATACGCTCCGCGATTTAGGGCTGGTTGTGGCCGGCGAGAGGGGCTACTACGACCGGTTCCGGGACCGGGTCATGTTCACGATCGGCGATGATCAGGGCCGCCCCGTGGCGTTCGCGGGCCGGAGCTTCGCCGGCGATCCCAAGTACGTGAACATCCCCAATACGTCCCTCTTCACGAAGGGGACGCTCCTGTACGGACTCGATCTCGCCCGGGACGCGATCCGCTCCGCCGGCCGCGCCGTCCTCGTCGAGGGGTATACGGACGTGATCAGCCTCCAGACGGCGGGGATCGGGGAGGCGGTCGGCTCGATGGGCACCGCCCTCACCGACGCCCAGGCCCGCCTCATCGCTCGGCACGCGGACCAGGTCGTGATCGCCTACGACCGCGATGCGGCCGGGGAGGCCTCGGCCCTGCGCGGGCTCGTCATCCTCCGCGCGGCCGGGCTCAGGGTGGCAGTGGCCGTGCTCCCGCCGGACGAAGACCCGGATTCCCTCGTCCGCGGCCAGGGGGCCGATGCGGCGCGGGAGGTCCTCGCCCGGGCGCTCCCGTTCCATCGTTTCTTCGTCGAAGCCATCGCCAGTCGGCACGACGTGGCCACGGTGGAGGGCAAGGAGCAGGTCCTCGTCGAGGCGAAGACCTTCTGGCCCGAGATCCGCAGCGTCCCCCTCCAGCACGAGCTCGCCCGCGAGCTCGCCGCCCTCCTTTCCCTGCGCGAAGAGGAGGTGTGGGGCTACCTCCGCGGCGAGGCCCGCGTGGCCGTGCCCAACGAAGAGCGGCCCCGGATCGGGCCGGAGGAGATCTTCCTCCATTTTCTCGTCGCGGGGAAACTACCGGAGCGGGTGCTTGGCGACCTTGACCTCGCCGAATTCCGCCCCGAACACCGCCCGATCGTGGCGAAGTGGGTGGAGCTCTGGCACGGGGGCGAACGGCCGACCGCCAGCAGGCTGGCGAGCGAGCTCCCCCCCGATTCGGTGCAGGTCCTGACCCAAGTTGCCCTCCTCGACCTCCCGTTCTCGAACGAGGCGCAGGCCATCGCCGATGCGGAGACCCGCTTCCTCCACCTTCCGCGCCTGAACCGACGGTTGGATGAAGCCCGCCGGCGCCTCGTCGAGGCCGAGACGGCCGGCGATGCGGACGAGGTGCAGAGGCTCAACGCCGCGTTGCAGGCGCTGTGCCAGGAGCGCCTCCGGTTGATGCGAAGGAGGTGAGGATGCCCGACGACCCGGAGATCGTTCCCCCCAACCTGCCTGAACCGGGGACGACAGAGGAGGAGGAACTCACCGACCTCATCCCCCTCATCGCTGAGCTCGCCGACTCCGAGCCGGAGGAGGAGCCGGTGGAGCGGGGCCGCGACCCGGTGCGCACGTACCTCCGCGAGATCGGCCGCGTCCCCTTGCTCACCCGGGAGGAAGAGGTGGAGCTCGCCCAGAAGATCGAGGCGGGTACGGCAGCGCTGGAGGAGCTCGCCCAGGGGGTCGCGGATCCGGAGCGAAAGCGCGAGCTCGAGCGGATCCTCCACGAGGGGGAGGCGGCACGGGAGAAGCTCGCCGTGTCCAACCTGCGGCTCGTGGTCTCGATCGCCAAGCGCTACATGCACCGCGGGCTATCGTTCCTCGACCTCATCCAGGAGGGGAACATCGGGCTCATGCGGGCGGTGGAGAAGTTCGATTGGCGCAAGGGGTACAAGTTCTCCACCTACGCCACGTGGTGGATCCGCCAGGCGATCACGCGCGCGATCGGGGATCAGGCGCGCACGATCCGCGTCCCCGTTCACACGATGGAGGCGGTGCAGGAGCTGAGCCGGCTGCGGCGGGAGTACATCCGCGAGCACGGGGGGCCGCCGAGCTACGAGCAGCTCGCTGAGCTCCTCGGAACGAGCGTGGATCGGGTGAAGAAGATCGAGCAGGCCGCCGCGTTCACCACCTCGCTCGAGCGCCCGCTGTCCGACGAAGATGATGACACCTTAGGGGATTTCATCGCCGATGAGACGGCGCAAGACCCGGCCCAGGAAGCGATCCGGGCCCGGCTGCGGGACGAGTTGCGGGAGGCGCTGGCCGAGCTCGACCCGCGGGAGAGGGAGATCCTCGAGCTGCGCTACGGCCTCCTCGACGGCCATCCCCGCACGCTGAAGGAGGTGGCGAGCCAGTTCGAGATCACCCGGGAGCGGGTGCGGCAACTCGAACTGAAGGCGCTGGAGAAGCTGAAGTACCCAGCGCGGCACCAGTTGCTCCGTTCCCTACGGGAGCTCCTCCTCTCCGAGGAGGCATGACGGTCCTCCTCCTCGTTGGGCCCACCGCGGCGGGGAAGTCGGAGGTCGCGGTGGCGGTGGCGGAGGCGGTGGGAGGGGAGATCATCTCCGCCGATGCCCGGGCCATCTACCGGGGCTTGGAGATCGGGACGGACCGGCCTCCCCGAGAGGTCCTCGCTCGGGTCCCACACCACCTCGTCGGCACCCTCGACCCCTGGGAGCACTACGATGCGGCCCGGTTCCGTGCGGACTGCGAACGGCTTGTCGCCGAGATCCAGGGCCGCGACCACCGGGCGATCATCGTCGGCGGGAGCACGCTCTACGTGCGGGCCCTCACCCGCGGGCTCTCCCCCGGGCCGGCCGCCGACCCGGAGCTCCGGGCGGAGCTCGCCCAGCGCCCCACCGCGGAGCTCCGGGAAGAGCTTGCACGCGTGGATCCGGCGTCCGCCGCCCGGATCCACCCTGCAGATCGGGTGCGCCTCGTCCGCGCGGTGGAGGTGCATCGCCTCACCGGCCGGCCGCTTACCGCAGCGTGGGGGAGCGAGAAGGCGTTCCCGTGGCCGCTCGTCCCGGTCGGGCTCACCGTCGAGCGCTCGGAGCTCGGGCGGAGGATCGAGGCCCGTGTGGCGCGGATGCTCGCGGAAGGGCTGATCGAGGAGGCACGGCGGCTGTGGAACCTCGACCTCCCCTCGGATGCCCCGGCCGTACGCACGATCGGGTATCGGGAGCTCTTCCCCTACTTCGCCGGGGAGTACGACCTCGATGAAGCGCGGCGGCGGATCGTGCGGAACACGAAGGCCTACGCACGACGCCAGCTCGCGTTCTTCCGCGCCGAGCCGCGCGTCCACTGGCTGGACGTGACCGGCCGCCCGGCACCTGAGGTCGCAACGGAGGTCATCGCCCATTGGCAGGCTGCGGAGTCGGGCCTAGAATGAAACCCGTGCTGAAGGTGTTCACTGCGGAAGCGATCCGAACGCTCGACCGCCGCGCCGCCGAGCACGGGGTGGCCCCGCTCCTCCTCATGGAGTCGGCCGGACGGGGGGCCGCCGCGGAGATCAGCGCCTGGAACCGTGGCCTCGCCACCGGCCGCGTCCTCGCCGTGTGCGGGAAGGGCGGAAACGGCGGCGACGCCCTGTCCGCGACGCGGTGGCTCGGGCTCGCCGGGGCCGACGTACAGGCGGTCGTCCTCGGGACCCCCCACGGTCCCACCGCTGAACAGGAACGTGCATTCCGCGCGTCGTTCCCGGACCGACTCGTTGCCATCCGCCGCGCGGCTGAACTCAACGTGCTCCGCACGAGGATTGCTGAGGCAGATCTCGTGCTGGACGGGATCCTCGGGATCGGGCTTGCCCAGGGGGCGCGCGGTCTGGCCCGGGGGGCGATCGAGATCGTCGTCGCCTCCGGCTCCCCGGTGGTGGCGCTCGACCTTCCATCGGGACTGGTCGCCGACTGCGGCGCCGTCCCCGGCCCGGCGGTGCGGGCCGAGCTCACGCTCGCCATGGGGGCGCTGAAGCCATGCCACCTCCTCCCCCCCGCGGCGGGGCTATGCGGCGAGGCGCGGGTGGTGGATGTCGCCTACCCCCCGTCGGTGTGGGATGAGGTGAGCCCCGTAGCGCACGTCGTGGACGCGTCGTTCTGTGGTTCCCTCCTCCCCCGCCGGCCGCGGTTTGGCCACAAGGGGACGTTCGGGAAGATCCTCGTGGTGGCGGGCGCGGTGGGGATGGCCGGCGCGGCCGCCCTCTGCGCCGAAGGGGCGCTCCGCGCCGGTGCGGGCCTCGTCCACGTCCTGTGTCCGGAGCCCGTGTTCCCGATCGTGGCAGCCCTCCTGCCAGAAGCGCTCGTCCACCCCGGCCGGGCCGCGGACGGGATGCTCTCCCCTGAGGCGGCCGCGGAAGCGGTGCGGCGGGCTCAGGAGATGGACCTCGTCGTGGTCGGCCCCGGCCTCGGGCGGGGTCCCGGCCCCAAGGAGGTGGTGCACGCGCTCGTTGCGTCCGGGGTCCCGCTCGTCGTCGATGCCGATGCCCTGTTCGCCCTCGCCCAGGACCCGTCGCTCCTGCGGGCGGGGCATGGGGAGATCATCCTCACCCCGCACGTCGGCGAGTTCGCCCGCCTCGCGGCCGTGGATCCGGACGAAGCCATGTCGGACAAGATCCGCTGGGCACGGGGGATGGCCAGAAGCTCGCGCGCCACGGTGGTCCTCAAGGGGCCCCCCACGGCCGTTTCCGGCGGCGGGGACGTGTACCTCACCACGACCGGGAACACGGCCCTCGCCCACGGCGGTTCAGGCGATGTCCTCGCCGGGATGATCGGGGGCCTCTGGGCGGGCGGGGCAACGCCTCTCGCCGCAGCGGTTGTGGGGGCCTACGTCCATGGCCTCGCTGCCGAGCTCGCCACCGCCGGCGCCTCGGAGCGGGCCGCCCTCCCCCGCGACGTGGTGGGGTCCCTCCCGTGGGCGTTCGCCTCAATCGAGCCCGAGCCTCGCCGGGATTCATGAACCTGTTCGACACCCACGCCCACCTCGACTTCCCCCCGTTCGATCGCGACCGCGCGGAGCTCCTCGCCGCGCTGCGGGTGGAGGGAGTAGCGGTCCTCAACGTAGGGGTGGACCTCCGGTCGTCGGAGGCGGCCCTCGAGCTCGCCCGCCGGCACGGGCACGTGTTCGCCTCCAGTGGGCTCCACCCCCATGACGCGAAGGCGTTCACCCCTGAGCTAGAGGCGCGACTGGCGGGCCTCCTCCGCCAGGGGGCGGTGGCCGTCGGCGAGTGTGGGCTCGACTTCTACCGCGACCTCTCCCCGCATGAGGTCCAGATCGAGGCGTTCCGGTCCCAGCTCCGGCTCGCCAAGCGGCTCGCCCTCCCAGTGATCCTCCACGAGCGGGCGGCGTGGGATCCGTTCCTCCAGCTGCTCCGCGCGGAGCGGCCGCCCCGCGGGGTGGTGCACGGGTTCGGCGGGGACGAATCCCGGGCCCAGGAGATCGTGGGCCTCGGGCTCCACCTCGGCATCGGGGGCCCCCTCACCTACCGCCGGAACGACGCCCTCCGCCAGGCCGCCGCGGCGATCCCTCTCGAGCGGATCCTGCTCGAGACCGACTCGCCCTACCTCCCGCCCGAGCCGTTCCGCGGCCAGCGCAACGATCCGGGGAAGGTGCGCCCGGTGGCGGAGCGGCTCGCCGCGCTGCGGGGGATCCCCGTGCCCGAACTCGCGGAGGTCACGTGGGAAAGCGCGTGCCGGCTGTTCTCCGTGCATCCCTCGTTCGGGCCAGCGCCGGCCGGTCACGGAATGTAGCCCTGCTCGCGCAGCGAGGTGTGATTCGTCTTCGTCACGATGATGTGGACGAGGACCTCGATCCCCAGATCTTCCCCGCCTCGACGAGCTGGCGGGGGGGGGCGAGGTCGTCCCCGCTCCACCGCGCGAGCTGCGGACCGGCGTCCTCCAGGCGCGCTTGGGCCAGCTCGACCGCGCTCTTCCCCCTCGTCCCGGTGCGGATGAGGACGGCGAGGAATTCGGCGTCCGACAACGCCTTGGGACCCGCGGGCGCGGAGCTTCTGCGGCCGATCCATCTCCGGGAGGTCCTTGATCCCCATCGTAGCCCCCTGCCCCCAAATCGTAGCCCTCCGCCCGGCTCATTCACCCCGAAACAATAGCGCAGAGACAGATCTCACAGTACGACGGCCCCGCCTCGCGCCTCTCTCGCCGACGGCTGACCGTGGCGTACTGGAGGCCCAAGGCCTCGGCGATCTCCTTGAGGGTGTATCCGCGGCCTCCACCACGCAGGACGTGCCCCAGCCGGTTGTTCCGGCGGTTGAAGCCCGGGGGGTAGGCCCCGTTGAGGACCTGCATCCCCTGGGATTGGTTGAGCGCGTCTGCACAGGCCGGTGACAGTGGTTTGGCATCAAACAGGAGGCGTGACAGATCCAGTTGTACCGTGTGACGACGTCCTCCAGGACCTTCAAGAAGCTCAACCGGTCTTCGTCGTCCAGGAAGATATCTTGGCGGTCATTACCACGGCTTTTGATGTGGCACACCGCGCCCTCATATTCGATGCGTAACGGGCGTGCCACACGCCAAGTGTGTCGCGCCTAACACCAAAGGTGAAGACCTGACCCCTTCACTTCACTGGATGGAGTCGTTCTGGGCCCACTTTAAGGGGGAGAACGTGTCGCTGTTTCTAGACGCGGCGACGTTGGAGGAGCTGGAGTGGGTGATCGGGAGGCAGATGGACTACTACAACTGCGAGCGCAGGCACTCTAGCCTTGACTATCGATCGCCCATGGAGTATCTTGTAAATATAGGGTTTATCCCCGAAACGGTAGCGGAAAACGGGGGGGGTAAAAGTGGTTCCGCCACAGGGGCGCAGGGCCGGCGTGCCCGAACGGCTGTGGTGAATTCTGGTTGCCGGAGGAAGATGATGACGAGTGAAATGTAAGGAGGTACAGTCTAAAAGGAGGTAATACCAATGCTCAAGCTAGTCAAGTCCAAACAAACCCGTTGGGAAGAACTGGAGGCCAGAAAGCAGTCTTAGAAGGAGGTTTTCCGCATGGCTGTTTTGCTGGGTTATGGCATTGTTTGGCGTGGCTGGAATAGTTGTAACCTTAGTTATGCTGATTGTTAGATCTATCTTTAAACGCGACGGGGGCAAGAAAAGGCTTTGGATAATTGGTGCTGCGTCGTTAGTTCTGTTTATAGTTGGAGTAGTTACGGGGATATGGTCAGTGCCAGATGGATATAATGCAGGACAGCAGGTTGCAGAGGTTAGCGAACCCGTGTCTCTTCAACAAGAACAAGAGCAAAAACCAGAGCAAGAAATCGAGCAACCTTCCACTCCGGAACAATCGGCGGTTACCCCTATAGAAGAGGAACAAGTGTTTCAAAAAGAGGAAAAACCAAAACCATACCAGGAATGGCTTAAAAGCACGGTGGAGGCAGAAATCGGCGCAGAATCAAATTTGAATCTGCCACGGGTTGCGGGGATCGATTTCGAGAATGGCGATGAGTCTAAGCCGGTAATTTCTTTGGTCGCTGACGATAACCTAACGATTAATTTAGTAAGGACTGTAATGCTGTTTGATGCAACTAACGTTTTTAAGGCGATATTTGCTGATGGTAGAGCAAAGGTGGTCACCATCGTTTGGGGTCGGCCGGTTACTGATAAATATGGAAACACAAAAATGAAGGCTGTTATGGGAATAGAAATGTCCAGAGATACGGCAAACAAAATCAACTGGAGTAATTTTCTTCATAGCAATTTGCCTAAAGTGGCGGATGATTTCTATGAAGCGCCGCAGTCTGAATGGTGAGTTGAGTGAGGTCATGAGGGTCAGGTCTTCATTTTTGGTGTTTCCTCGCCTCCGCCACCCGGTTGGTGATGATGCTCACCGTCGAATAGTACAACCCCAATGCATTTGCCACTTCCTTGAGGGTATACCCGTAAACACGAACGGCTTGATAGATCCGTTCATTTCGATCGGACTTGTCCTTGATGCCGGAAAAGAGCTCCTCTAGTTTGGGCCGGGTCACCAGCCTCTCCCTCCGGGGAATCTCCACCGCGGAGGACCTCCCTCGCAATAGCGGTTCCAGCGCCTCCACGAACCGCTCCGTTCCCAGGATCACCCCACCGCGAAGATCGGCCCAGACGTCGATCCCGCGCCCCTCCTTGACAAACTTCCGATATTCCTTCTCCGCCCGAGCACGGTCCTGGTGAAATTGGGACAATACCCAATCCGTGGCGAGAAAGTCCGGGGGTTCTTCTTCCCCGGCTGTTGCTCGGTAGCTGCTCCACCGCCAGGCGCCAGGATGGCGGACGAGCCCTAAGGCAAGTCTACCACCCCCGGCGCCAAAAGTGATGACCATGCATTGCCTTTGGCGCACATCGAGTGTGCCGGTCTTGCCAGTATAATGCATCGCCTTAAGACGCACGGACCGATACAGGAGCTCACCCTCCGCTAGGCCCGGTTGGCTTGGGGGCAAGCCTCGGGTACCATCGCCCGCCGATGGGATCCAAGGTCCACGTCGCGTTCCTGTGGCACATGCACCAACCGTGGTACGCCCTCCCGGGGAGCGGAGAGAACCTCCTCCCCTGGACCCGCCTCCGGGCGACGAAGGACTACACGGACATGGCGGCGTTCATCGGGCGGGGCGAGGTCCCCGTGACGGTGAACTTTACCCCCTGCCTGACGGAGCAGCTGACCCGGTACGCCGCGGGTTCCTTGAGCGATGGCTACTTCCCCGCCACGGCGGGGGAGGGGGCTGTACGCGACCTCCTCTCCGGCGCAATCCCGCTCCCGGTGGCGCGGCGGGGGCTTCCGGTCCCGGATCTCAATCGCCTGCGGGCGGCCGCCGTCACGCCGGAGGGGGAGCGGGCGTTGTGGGGATGGTTCCTCCTCTCGTGGATCGGCCAGACCGTCCTCGATGGGGATCCCTCGCTCCGGGATCTGGCGCAGCGCGGCCGGTTCGCGCACGACGACCTGGAGTATCTGTCCGGCGTCCATCGCCGCCTCGTGGGCGAGGTCCTCCCCCGCTACCGGGCCCTCGCAGCGGAGGGGCTGGTCGAGCTCACGGCGACGCCGTTCTACCATCCGATCCTCCCCCTGCTCCTCGACTCCCAGGTCGCCCACCGGGCGCAGCCGAGCGACCCGATCCCGCCCCTCGCCGCCCCGGACGACGCCCGCGAGCAGGTCCTCCGGGCCCTCGCCCACCACGAGGCCACGTTCGGGGGCCGCCCCCTCGGGATGTGGCCGGCGGAGGGGGCGGTGAGCACGGACGCGGCCGCGGTGTTCGCCCAGGCCGGGGTGCGCTGGATCGCGACCGACGGGGCGATCCTCGCCCGCTCGCTCGGCCGACCTCCCCACCGCGAGGACCTGTACCGCCCGTGGCGCTTCGCGACCGGTAGGGGCGAACTGACGATCCTGTTCCGCGACACGTACCTCTCGAACCTCATCGGGTTCGACTACCACCGCTGGCCGGCGGCCGACGCGGCCGAGGACCTCGTCCGGCGGCTACGGGAGATCGGCCAGACGTGGCGCGGGGATGCACCCCCGCTCGTCCTCATCGCCATGGACGGCGAGAACGCCTGGGACTTCTACGAGCGGAACGGCCAGCCCTTCTTGGAGGCCCTGTACCGCCTCGTTCGCTCCTCCCCCGACCTCGTGCCGACCACGGTGTCGGGGTACCTCGATCCGCGGCCCTCCGTCCCGCGGACCCTGCCCGATCTGTGGCCCGGATCGTGGATCGACGCCGACTTCCGCACGTGGATCGGCCACCCCCAGCAGAACGCGGCCTGGAGCCACCTCGCACGGGCGCTCGATGCGGTCCGGTCCTGCCCGGATCCCGCGGCGCGGGCGCGGGCTCGCGACCACCTCCTCGTCGCGGAGGGAAGCGACTGGTTCTGGTGGTATGGTCCGCACCACACTTCTGCCCACGAACCCGTGTTCGACCGCGTGTTTCGAGGTCACGTCGCCGCTGCCTACGGCGAGATCGGCCTCCCCATCCCACCCGACCTCGGTTGAGCCGGGGATCGCGGCCCCGTGCGGCCGGGGACCACGCCCGGTAAAGTACGGGCGGTGCGAGAACGCAGCCGGGGTTACTCGCACGGGGAGGGCATGGTGAGCGGCGTACTGGCGTTCGTGCTGGCGGGCGGCCGCGGGCAAAGGCTCTATCCCTTGACCCGCGATCGGGCCAAACCGGCGGTCCCCTTTGCTGGCCTGTACCGCATCATCGACTTTACCCTCACCAACTGCCTCCACTCCGGGCTCCGCCACATCCTCGTCCTCACCCAGTACAAGTCCCTGTCCCTGGAGCGGCACATCCAAATCGGGTGGAGCATCTTCAGCCCTGCGCTGGGGGAGTTCCTCATCACCGTCCCTCCCCAACAGCGCGCGGCCGAGCACTGGTACCTCGGAACTGCTGATGCAATCTATCAAAACTGGTACTCGGTCGAGCGGTTCGCCATGGAGCAAGGGGCTCCCGAGGCGATCCTCATCCTCGCCGGGGACCACGTGTACAAGATGGACTACCGGCCCATGGTGCGGTTCCACCAGGAACGGGAGGCCGATCTCACGGTGGGGGTGGTGGCGGTGCCCCTCGCGGAGGCCGCGGGCGAGCTCGGGGTCCTCGTGGTCAATGGCGAGGGCAGCGTGCTCCACTTCCAGGAGAAGCCAGCCCAGCCCGCCCCGTCCCCCACCGATCCGGCGGTGTGCCTGGCCTCGATGGGGATCTATGTGTTCCGACCCGAGGTCCTCGCCCGGCGGCTCGAAGAGGACGCCCAGACCGCGGACTCCTCGCATGACTTCGGCCGGGACGTCATCAACCGCATGGTGGGCGAGGATCGGGTGTTCGCCTTCCCACTCGAGCGTGCGAACAAGAACCCCCTTCCCTACTGGAGGGATGTGGGGACCCTGGATGCGTACTGGGAGGCCCACATGGACCTCGTCGCCATCACCCCCAAGTTCAACCTCTATGACAGGGAATGGCCCATCCACACCTACCACGAGCCTTGGCCCCCCGCCAAGACGGTCCATGATGAGCCGGACCGCACTGGAACCGCAGTGAACTCGCTCCTCTCCCCAGGCTCCATCGTGTCTGGGTCGCACGTGGCGCGGTCGGTCCTCTCGCCGGGGGTCCGCGTGAACAGCTACGCCACCGTTGAGGACTCGGTCCTGTTGGCGGGGGTGGACGTGGGGCGGGGGGCGAGGATCCGCCGCGCGATCGTGGATAAGGGGGTGCGCATCCCCCCCGGGGAGAGGATCGGGTACGATCCCGAAACGGACCGAGCTCGGTTCACCATCACCGAGGCCGGGATCGTCGTCCTCCCCAAGGAAGCTCGCTTCTAGCGGTATCATTACGGGAGGAAGGAGGCCGTCCTATGCCCTACTTGGGAGGAAGAGAACTGGCACAGGTGTACCGTCGCGCTCACGAGGAGCGGTTCGCCCTCATCGCCAACAACTTCGCTGAGCCGAATGTCCTCCTCGGGCTCCTCGCCGCCTACGAGCAAGCGAGAAGCGATCTATTGGTCCAAGTGTCGGTCGGGGCCGCAAAGTTCGCCGGGGGGGGCCGCCCCCTCGCTGGACTGCGGGCCCTCGTCCGCTACGTCCAGGCGGTGGCCGCGGACGCGAAGATCGGGGTGTTCGTGAACCTCGACCACGTCACGCCCGACCAGAGCGACGGGTTCATCCGCCCCGCCCTCGCCGAGGGCCTCTGCTCATCGGTGATGGTGGATGCCTCGGCGCTCCCGTTCGCGGACAACGTGCGCGCGACGCGGGCCGTGGTCGAGCTCGCCCAGCCCTATGGGGTCCTCGTGGAGGGGGAGTTGGGGGTGATCCGGGGCGCGGAGGACGAGATCGTCTCCGACGCCGCGTTCTACACTGACCCAGAACAGGCCCTTCAGTTCGTCGCGGAGACCGAGGTCGATCTCCTCGCGGTCTCGGTGGGGACCGAGCACGGGGTCTCGGCAGGGCGGGAGCTCTCCTTACGCGTGGACCTCGCGCGCGCGATCTCGGACCGGCTACGGGCGGGCCGCCGGCCGCGCCCGCTCGTCCTCCATGGGGCATCGGGGCTGTCCTCTTCTCAGGTCGGGGCCCTCGTCGCGGCGGGCGTGTGCAAGGTGAACAAGGACACCACCTACCAGTACGTGTACGCCCGCACCGCGGCGGAGTTCTTCGCCGACCACCGCGCAGAGATCCTCCCCCCTAGAGGGGTGGCGTTCGATCCGATCACGTTTGATGCCGGGGGAAGCCCGTGGCGCCCCAACAAGAAGCTGTTCGACCCCCGGGTGGTGGGGAAGGAGATCCAGGAGGCGATCTGCTCCGTCGCGACGGACATGATCGCCCAGGTCGGTTCAGGAGGGAGGTCTCTCTATGCCTAGCGTGAAGAGGATCGGGGTCCTCACGGGGGGCGGTGACTCCCCGGGGATCAATGCGGCGATCCGGGCCATCGTGCGGCGCGCCGAGCCGGCAGGCCTCGCGGTGGTCGGGTTCCGCGACGGCTGGCGGGGAGCGGTGGAGGACGACCTCGTGCCGCTCGGCCGGAGCGAGGTCGCGGGGATCCTGCACATCGGAGGCACGATCCTCGGCACCTCGCGCACGAACCCGTACGAGAAGGATCCAGCGACCGGAACATGGACGCCCACCCCAAAAGTGGACCGGATCCTGGACACCCTGAACCGGCGGCGGGTGGATGCGGTGCTCGCCATCGGGGGGGATGACACCCTCGGCGTGGCCCACCGACTGGCGAGCCACGGCGTGCGGGCGGTGGGGATCCCCCAGACGATCGACAACGACATCGGCGGCACGGACTACGCGATCGGGTTCCACTCGGCACTCGCCGTGGTCACGGAGGCCCTCGACCGGCTGCACACCACGGCCCATGCCCATCACCGGGTGCTGATCGTGGAGGTCATGGGGCGCGACGCGGGGTGGATCGCGGTCCTCGGCGGGCTGGCCGGCGGGGCAGACGTGATCCTCGCCCCCGAGGAACCGTTCTCGGTCCCCCAGGTGGAGGAAGCGCTCCAGTGGCGGCTCGACGCCGGGCGGCGGTTCTCGATCATCGTCGTCGCCGAGGGCGCTCGGCCGCTCGAGCTCGGGAGCCGCCCGGTGGCCGAGGAGGCCAGAACGGACGCGTTCGGCCACGCCCAACTGGGCGGCGTAGGGTATTGGCTCGCGGCGGAACTGGAGAAGACGGGCCTCCCGTTGACCCCGCGGGTGACCGTCCTCTCCTACCTGCAGCGGGGCGGCGGCGCCACCCCGTTCGATCGCCTCCTCGCGACCCGGTTGGGGGTCGCCGCGGTGGAGCTCGCCTGCGCCGGGCAGTACGATGCGATGGTCGGCTTCCATGGCACGGACGTGGGGCCGGTCCCCCTGGCCGCGGCCCTCGCCGGGTGCCCGAAGCCGGTGCCGAGGGAGTACCTTGAACTGGCCCGAAACATCGGAGTGAGGTGAGCGAGATGGTGCGGAAGTCGTTCGTCGCGTTGCTGCTCGTGGGCGTGCTCGCCATTGGCGCCGCCCCCGGCGATACCCTGTTCTCCCCGCTCGGGCAGGTCTACCAGCTCATCCACGATTACTACTACCGAGCCGATAAGATCTCCGACTCGACCCTCCTCCATGGGGCGATCAGGGGGGTGGTGGAGTCCTTGGGCGACCCGTACTCCACCTTCTTCACCCCCGAGGAGTACCAGAGCTGGGAGGAGTCCCTGTCCGGGGAGTACTCCGGGGTGGGGATCGAGATCACCCTCCGCGACGGCCGCATCACGGTGGTGGCACCGTTCCCGGGGACCCCGGCCGAAGCGGGGGGGATCCGCCCCGGGGATTGGATCCAGGCCGTGGACGGGGAACTGACCGAGGGTTGGACCCTGGAGAAGGCGTCGTCGCACATCCGCGGCCCGGAGGGGACGGTGGTCGTCCTCACGGTCCAGCACGACGACGGCACCGTCGAGGAGATCCCCCTCGTCCGGCAGAAGATCCAGATCGAGTCCGTGTGCTCCGAGTACCGGGCGGAGGAGAAGGTCGGCTACGTCCAGATCTTGAGGTTCGACTTCGATACCCCGGGGCTCCTCGGGAGGGCGCTGTTCTCGTTCCCGCTCCAAGACCTAGCCGGCATCGTGATCGACCTCCGCAACAACCCGGGAGGGATCCTATCCGCAGCGGTGGAGTCGGCGAGCTACTTCGTGGACCGCGGGCCCATCGTTCGCGTCCAGGGCCCATCGTTCGGGGAGCGCACCTACAGCTCGCGTGGAAACAGCGTCCCCAACATCCCCGTGGCGATCATGGTCAACGAGGGGACCGCGTCCGCAGCGGAGATCATGGCCGGAGCGATCCAAGATCACAGCATGGGCATCCTCGTCGGCCGACCCACGTTCGGCAAAGGGCTCGTCCAGGAGATCGTGATGCGCCTCCCCGACGGGGGAGCGATCAAGCTCACCACCGGTGAGTACTTCACCCCACTCGGACGGACCGTCCACGATGTCGGCCTGACCCCGGAGATCCTCGTCGAACGGACCGAGGGAGAGGAAGGGGATCCCGAGCTCGAGGCCGCTCTCGCCTGGATCCGAGACGGGGCCCCCATCCCGGTGGGAGCGGGACGATGAAAGAGCAGGTCTGGAAGAGGATCGATGAGCTTGGGCCTCAGCTATGGGACCTCGCCCTGCGCATCCACGACCACCCTGAGCTCGGGTTCGAGGAACACCAGGCCGCGGCGTGGCTGGCGGAGGCCCTGGAGGGGGGCGGGTTCCGCGTTGAACGGGGAGCGGGCGGGATCCCGACCGCGTTCCGCGCCGTCCACCCCGCCGCAAAGCCAGGGCCGCGGGTGGCGCTCCTCGCGGAGTACGACGCCCTGCCTGAGCTCGGGCACGCCTGCGGCCACAACCTGATCGCCGCGATCGCGGTGGGGGCCGCGCTCGGCCTCGCCCCAGTCAAGAAGGACCTCCCAGGAGCGCTCCTCGTCCTCGGCACCCCCGCCGAGGAGGGAGGCGGCGGCAAGATCAAGCTCATCGAGGCCGGCCTGTTCCGGGACCTGGACGCAGCGATGATGGTCCACCCCTCAGACCAGACCGTCGTGGACCGGGGCTCGCTCGCCATCACCGAGGTTGGGATCGAGTTCCATGGGGTGGCCGCCCACGCCTCGTCCGAGCCGGACAAGGGGGTCAATGCCCTCGATGCGGTGATCCAGACGTTCGTCGGCCTAAACGCCCTCCGCCAGCACATCCGCGACGGGGCGCGCATCCACGGGATCATCACCCACGGGGGCCTCAAGCCGAACATCGTCCCGGAGCACGCCGCGGCCCGGTTCTACGTCCGCGCATCCGACAATGGGTACCGGGACGAGCTGGTGGAGAAGCTGCGGCGGTGCGCAGAGGGGGCAGCTCTGGCCACGGGGGCTCGGCTCGAGTTCCGCCTCGTGGGCCATGCCTACAAGGCGATCCGCCCCAACCGCGCCCTCGCTCACGCGTTCGCCGAGCACCTCGCCCCCCTCGGGTTCCCCGTGGAGGAGCCCACGGGAGGCGTGGGGTCCACGGACATGGGGGACGTGTCGTGGGAGGTCCCCGCGATCCACCCCTACATCCGCATTGCGGAGGGCACCGTGCCCGGGCACTCCCGCGCGTTCTGTGAGGCAGCCCGAGCGGAGCCGGCGCGAGCGGCGATGATCGCTGCCGCCAAGGCCCTCGCCGCGGTGTGCCTCGACCTATGGACGAACCCCGCCCTGATGGCGGACGTGGCGCGCGAGTTCAGCGAGGGTCAGGGGACGGGATCGTAGCCGCCGGGGTGCCACGGCCCGCAGCGGACGAGCCGCCGCAGGGCGAGCCATCCTCCGCGGAGGGGGCCGTACCGGAGGATGGCCTCCCGGGCGTACTCCGAGCACGAGGGGACGAACCGGCAGCGGCGGGGGAGGAAGGGGGACACGGCCCGCTGGTAGACGACGAGCGGGAGGATGAGCACCCGCCTCACCACAGGTGCGCGGTGGCGGTGATGACGATGCTCTGCTTCCACGCCGGGGCCTCCGCCAGCTTCACGAATTCCATCTGCAAGGTCATGCCCACCCAGCGCTGGCTGATCTCGAGCTGGAACGAGGCCGACTGCCGGCCGGCGGGGAGCTGGCCGAGCGGCTTGTCCTGGAACAGGCTGTAGCGGGTGGAGAAGCTGATCGCGCTGTCGAGCTGGACATCGAACGTCACGTCCAGGGCGAGGGTGTACTGCTCGGTGATCCAGTACGGGCCTGAGACCCGGGCCCTGAAGAGGAGCTGGGAGTTCGGTTCGGGGGCAAGGGCGGCGTCGAGGGCCAGGGAGAGGAGGAAGTCACGGGTCGCCCCGTTGGGATCCAGGAGCTCGTGGGCGAAGCCCGCCTGCACCGTCCACCCGCAGTACCTCTCCCGGCCCGTGGCCGCGAGGGCCTCCTCGATCAGGAGGACCGTGGTCGGATCGAGCTCCCGCCCGGCCTCCGCCTCGATGAGCGACACCACCGCGGCCACCCGCTCCGCCACCACCTCCCCCTCCACCCGCTGCCCGATGGACTTGGCCACGGCGAGGAGGTTCGCATCGGTCAGGGGCACCGGCAGGATGCCCCGCGTCAGCAGCTGTCCCTCGATCTGGAGCGCCTTGGCGAGCGGGGTCACGTCGTAGAACCGGCCGTACCCCAGTCCAGCCTGGGCCTCCACCCGCGGTTGGGGGAAGGCGGTATCCAGGGTCGCCGCGAAGCCCCCGAAGGTGAACAGGGGGAGAGGGCTCTCCAGGTACTGCCGCACCGCACCGCTTGCGCCAACCTCCGCCTGCGTCAGGCTCAGCTCCGCGAACCCCACCTGGCCACTCCCCGCGAGGGTGAACCCCTCCGTCATGCTGTCGTACTGCCGTCGGGCATCGAACGATAGCCAGCCCGAGCTGAGGTCCACGCTGGGGGTGGTGGGGTCATCCGTGTGTTGGTAGAAGAACGACACCTTCCCCTGGAGGAACTCCGTGGTTGGGGTCCGGTATTCGCAGAGTCCAACCCCGAACCCGGTCACGGCGACCCCGATCGCTGCCGCAATCCCCCCTAGCCGCTTCATCATTCCCCCTCCCCGCGCCACGACCGCAGTATACCCTAGCTCGGCCGGCGGTCCCCGCCGGGGAATCCGAGGGTGAGACGCTCCGGCCCATGGCGGGAGAGGACCTCGCGCAGGGCGTCCGTGAGCGCCGAGGGAGCGAACAGGTGCTCAGGGCGAAACGTCGCCGGGACAAGCCCGGCCAGCCCGACCCCGAGGAGGCGGACCCCGCTCTCGGCGTGGAGCCCACCCCGGTCGAGGAGCGCCACCGCCTCGTCGGCGATGAGCACGGGGTGATCCGTCGGCTCCGGGAGTTGGACTTGCCGGGTGCGGGTGGTGAAGTCCGCCCACCGGATCTTGACCCGCACCGTGGTCGCGAGCAGCCGCTCCTCGACCAACCGGGCCGCCAGGGCGACCGCGAGCTGCCGCACCTCACCCGCGATGACCTCCTCCTGGAACAGGTCCTCGGGGTAGGTCACCTCCTGGGAGATGGACTTCGCCTCCCGCGCCGGGACGACCGGAGAGTCGTCCAGGCCGCGGGCCAGCCGCCACAGGTGGGCACCGCCCCGCGGTCCAAACCAGGAGCAAAGGAGGCTCGCATCGACGTCGCGCAGGTCACCCCCAGTGTGGACCCCCCGCTCGGCGAGGACCTTCGCGGTGTGCGGGCCGATCCCCCACAACCGGCCGACGGGCAGGGGAGAGAGGAAGCCCTCCACGTCCTGTTCGTGAACGACATGGATCCCACCTGGCTTGGCTGCCTCCGACGCCAGCTTAGCGAGGAGCTTGTTCCCGGCGAGGCCCACCGAACACGCCAGGCCGGTCTCGGCCCGGATCCGCCGGTGGAGGCCGTGGGCCGTCTCCTCCGCCGGCCCGTGCAGGCGCTCCGTCCCCGTGAGGTCCACGAACGCCTCGTCAAGGGACAGAGGCTCGACCAGGGGGCTGTACGAGGCGAGGATCGCCCACACCTGCCCAGCCACCTGCTCGTACCGCGCGAAGCGGGGCGGCACGAACGCGGCATGGGGACACAGCATACGCGCTTTGGCGATCGGCATCGCGGAGTGCACCCCAAATGCCCGCGCCTCGTACGATGCCGTGGCGACCACGCCCCGCGGTCCCAGGCCGCCCACGACCACCGGCTGGCCGCGCAGCATAGGGTGGTCGAGCTGCTCCACGGCAGCGAAGAACGCGTCCATGTCCATGTGGAGGATCCACCGCGCCATGGGCCAATCGTAGCCGGTTTCGGGGCCCGAGGCGGAGGGCGCACCGTTGCCCCGCCGCGAGGACACCGCTAGAATCTAGCGCACACACCACGTCCCCATGGTCATCCCAGAGCACGGGTGAACGAGGAGGCAAACATGGAGATCCTCAAGGTCGCAGCTACGTCCAATCCCAACGCGGTCGCGGGGGCCATCGCCGGGGCACTGGAATCGGCGGGGCTCGTCGAGGCGCACGCCATCGGGGCGGGGGCCGTGAACCAGGCCATCAAGGCGATCGCCATTGCCCGTCGGCTCGTGGAGCGGGAGGGCGAGCCGGAGATCAAGGTCGTCCCCGGGTTCATCGACGTCGAGATCGGCGGCGAGGTCAAGACGGGCATGCGGTTCGTGATCGAGCGGTAATGCGGCTCGAAGCCTTGGTGCGGGCCGCAGTGGTGGAGGCGCTCGCGGCGGGGGGGAAGCCGGTCCCCGCGGAGGTCCCCATCGAGCGGACGACGCGGCCGGAGCACGGGGACCTGTCGACGCGGGTCGCGTTCCTCCTCGCCCGGGAGCTCGGGGCACCGCCGGCTACGATCGCAGCCGAGCTCGCCGCCCGACTCGCCGCAGATCCGTCCTTCCTCAAGGTCCAACCGGCGAACGGGTTCGTCAACTTCACCCTTCACCCCACGACCCTCCACTCTGTCCTGCGGCAGATCCTCTCCTCCGGCGACCGCTACGGGCGGGGGGAGGAGGGGGAAGGGAAGACGGTGCAGGTCGAGTTCGTGTCCTCGAACCCCACCGGCCCCCTCACCATCGGCCACCTCCGCCAGGCCGCACTGGGGGATGTGGTGGCCGAGCTCTACGCTCAGCTCGGCTGGCGGGCAGTCCGCGAGTACTACCTGAACGATGAGGGGAGACAAATGGATCTCCTCGCCCAGTCCCTGTGGGCCCGCTACCGCCAAGCGTTGGGCGACGACCAGCCGATCCCGGAGGGGGGGTATCAGGGGGCGTACCTCGCCGAGATCGGAGCGGAGCTCGCCCAGGCATGGGGCAACGCCCACCCCAGATGGGATGAGGCGGCGCGCGCCGTGTTCCGGAGCGAAGCCGTGGCCCGGATGATGGCGATGATCCACGAGGACCTCGACGCGATCGGGGTCCGGTTCGACGTGTGGACGAAGGAGGGCGACCTCCACCGGCGGGGCCTCGTCCAGGAGGCGCTCGCTCGGCTCAAGCAGCGGGGGGCGGTGTACGAGAAGGACGGGGCGCTCTGGCTCGCCAGCACCCGCCATGGGCTGGACCGCGACCCCGTGCTCCTCCGCTCCGACGGGACCCCGACCTACACGCTGGTGGACATCGCCTACCACCTGGACAAGGCCCGTCGCGGGTTCGACCTCGTCATCAACGTTCAAGGGGCCGACCATGTGGACGAGCAGCGCCAGGTCCTGCTCGCCCTGAAACTCCTCGGGCTCCCCGACGGGTTCGTTCGCTACTGCCTCCACCAGTTCGTGACCCTCAAGGGGGAGGAGGGGATTCAGCGCATGTCCACCCGCGCCGGGCGGTTCCTGCGCCTGAAGGACCTCGTGGCCGACGTCGGGCGGGACGTAGCCCGCTACTTCATGGTCATGCGCAAGCCCGGAAGCCACCTCGTGTTCGACTACGCCCTCGCGCGGGACACGAGCCTGGAGAACCCAGTTTACTACGTGCAGTACGGCTATACCCGCATCGCGTCCCTATTCCGGGAAGCCGAGCGAGCGGGCGAGAGGCCGCCCGATCTCCGCACCGTGGACCTGTCCCCCCTCACCGACGACCGCGAGCTCGCCTTGATCAGGGAGCTCGACCGCTTCCCGGACGTGGTGGAGGTCGCGGCCCACGAGTTCGCTCCCCACCTCTTGTGCGAGTACCTGGAGGGGCTGAGCGGGCTCCTCCACCCCTACTACGCCCACGTGAGGATCCTCGGGCAGGGCCCGGCCACCCCTGCCCGGCTCGCCCTCCTTGGCGGGATCCAGCTCGTCCTCGGGCGCGGCCTGGGGATTCTCGGCGTCTCCGCCCCGGAAGCGATGTAGGCGACCGATGACCGAGAACCGGCCGGCGGATGACGGCTCCCGCACGATCTGGGACCGCCTGCGACGGGGATTGGCCCGCACCCGTGATGGCCTCCTCGGCCCGCTCCAGGGGACGAAGGACTCCGTTGGGCCTGAGATCCTCGCCCGGCTGGAGGAGGTGCTCCTCTCCGCCGATGTGGGCCCGGAGGAGACCGCGACCATCATCGCCCAGGTGGAGGCAACCCTCGCCACGGCGGGAGCGGACTGGCCGGCGGTGGAAGGGGCGCTCGCGGCCGCCCTGCGGGGCGCGCTCGCGGGCGCGGAGCGGGGGTTCACTCTCCCCCCCGTGCGGCCGGCGGTGCTCCTGTTCGTCGGCGTGAACGGGTCGGGGAAGACGACGACCGTGGCCAAGGTGGCCCACCGCCTCTCCCAGGACGGGGCACGACCGCTCCTCGTGGCAGCGGACACGTTCCGCGCTGCCGCCATTGACCAGCTCGTCAACCTCGCCCGCGAGAGCGGGGTCGAGGTGGTCGCCCATCGCCCGGGAGCCGATCCCGGCGCCGTGGTCCACGACGCGCTGGAGCACGCCCGCACTGCCGGGTATGATGCCGTCTTGGTTGACACCGCTGGACGCCTCCAGACGAAGCGGCCCCTGATGGAGGAGCTGGGGAAGGTGCGCCGCGTGGTGGAACGCCTCCAGGGTCGCCCCCCCGATGAGCGGCTCCTCGTTGTGGACGCCACCGTAGGGCAAAACGCGATCTCCCAGGCGGAGCTCTTCCACGAGGCGGTGGGGCTCACCGGCCTGGTGGTGACCAAGCTGGATGGGACGGCCCGCGGGGGGGCGGTGATCCCGATCTCGCGGGCGCTTGGCCTCCCCATCCTCTGGATCGGGCTGGGGGAAGGACTGGACGAACTTGAGCCGTTCCGAACTGATGATTTCGTTCGGGCGCTCGTACGGGGGTAGATGATGGCGAAGTACGTGTACGTGTTCGGCGCCGATGCGACCGAAGGGTCGGCGGAGATGCGGGACCTGCTGGGCGGCAAGGGGGCGAACCTCGCCGACATGGCGCGGCTGGGGATCCCGGTTCCCCCGGGGTTCACGATCACGACCGAGGTATGCGCCTACTACTACGCTCATGGACGGCAGTACCCCCCTGAGCTTGCGTCCCAGGTCGAGGCAGCCCTTGGGGTGGTGGAAAAGGCGACCGGCCGACGGTTCGGAGATCCCGAGAATCCTCTCCTCGTCTCTATTCGCTCCGGCGCGCGACGCTCGATGCCGGGGATGATGGAGACGGTCCTCAACGTCGGCCTCACCGAGCAAACCCTCCGCGGCCTCATCGCCCAGACGGGGAACGAGCGGTTCGCCTACGACGCCTACCGCCGCCTGGTGATGATGTACTCCGACGTAGTGATGGAGAAGGGAGCGGGGATCGAGCCGGCGGAGGGGAAGGGGATCCGCCGGATCCTCGATGCCCGCCTGGCCGCCCTCAAGGCGCGGCGCGGGTACGGGTCCGATGTGGAGTTGACCGCATCCGACCTCAAGGCCCTCGTTGCTCGGTTCAAGAAGACGGTCCGGGAGCGGCTGGGGCAGCCGTTTCCCGAGGATCCGTGGGACCAACTGTGGGGGGCGATCGGGGCCGTGTTCGCGAGCTGGATGGGCAAGCGCGCGGTCGAGTACCGGCGCATCGAGCGGATCCCCGACGACTGGGGCACCGCGGTCAACGTCCAGGCGATGGTGTTCGGGAACATGGGCGATGACTCCGCCACCGGCGTCGCGTTCACCCGCAACCCGGCCACGGGCGAAAACGCGTTCTATGGCGAGTACCTCATCAACGCGCAAGGAGAGGATGTCGTCGCCGGGATCCGCACCCCTGCTCCCCTGAACGCTCACTCCCGCAACGAGCAGAGCCGCCACCTCCCGACCCTGGAGGAGGTGATGCCCGCCGCGTACCGAGAGCTCGTCGGGATCCGGGACAAGCTCGAGCGTCGCTACCGCGACATGCAGGACATCGAGTTCACGATCGAACGCAGGAAGCTCTACATGCTCCAGTGCCGCACCGGGAAGCGCACGGGCGTGGCCGCAGTGCGGATGGCGGTGGACATGCTCGATGAGGGGCTGATCGATGCCCGGACCGCTGTGCGGCGCGTGGACCCGCTCCAGCTCGTCGAGCTCCTCCTCCCGCGGCTCGATCCGCAGGCGGAGAGCAAGGCCACGCCGATCGCAACGGGGCTCCCCGCTGGGCCGGGGGGGGCCGTCGGGCGGGCCGTGTTCACGGCGCACGACGCCGTGGAGTGGGCCTCCCGGGGGGAGAAGGTGATCCTCGTGCGGGAGGAGACCTCCCCTGAGGATGTGGATGGGATGCACAAGGCTCAGGCCGTGCTCACGTCCAAGGGTGGGATGACCTCCCACGCCGCCCTCGTCGCCCGCGGGTGGGGCAAGTGCTGCATCGTCGGGTGCGGGGACATCGAGATCGGCCGCGATGGCCGCTCGTTCCGCGCGCGGGGGGGGCAGGTCGTCAAGGAAGGGGATTGGATCAGCCTCAACGGGACCTCAGGCCGCGTGTACGTGGGGCAGCTGCCCCTCGTGCCAGCCGATCCGGAGGGGAACCCGTTCTACGTCCGCCTGATGAAGCTCGCCGACGGGTTCCGCAAGCTCCACGTGCGCACGAACGCCGATACCCCCAAGGATGCGGCCCAGGCGATCGCGTTCGGGGCGGAAGGGATCGGCCTCTTCCGCACCGAGCACATGTTCTACGGCGAGGGGAGCGAGGAACCCTTGTTCCTCCTCCGCAAGGTGATCATGAGCTCAACCGAGGAGGAGCGCCGCCGGGCCCTGGATGAGCTCTTCCCCTACGTCAAGGCTGATGTGAAGGCGACCCTCGCGGTGATGGATGGGCGTCCGGTCACGATCCGGCTCCTCGATCCCCCGCTCCATGAGTTCGTCCCCCACGATCGGGCGAAGCTCGCCCGCCTCGCCGAGGAACTGGGGATCACGATGCCGAAGCTCCGCAAGCGGGTGGAGGCGCTGCGAGAGACGAACCCGATGCTCGGGCACCGCGGCGTGAGGCTGGGGATCACGTACCCCGAGATCACGGAGATGCAGATCCGGGCGATTTTTGAGGCCGCTGGCGAGCTCCTGGCGTCCGGAAAAAATCCGATCCCGGAGGTGATGATCCCCGTCACCTCCACCGTCCGCGAGCTCGACCACCAGAAGGCGATCTTCGATCGGGTGCGCGATGAGGTGCGGTCCCAGCTTGGGCTAGCTGAGCTTCCGTGCCTGTTCGGGACGATGATCGAGATCCCCCGCGCCGCGCTGCGGGGGGGGGACATCGCGGCCACGGCCGAGTTCTTCAGCTTCGGCACGAACGACCTCACCCAGATGACGTTCGGGTTCAGCCGGGACGACATCGGAGGGTTCCTCCCCGACTACCTGCGGAGCGGGATCCTGCCAGCCGATCCGTTCCAGACGATTGACCAGGACGGGGTGGGGGAGCTCATCGCCCTCGGCATCGCCCGCGGGCGGGCGACCCGCCCCGAGCTGGAGGTCGGGATCTGCGGTGAACATGGGGGAGATCCCGAAAGCGTCATGTTCTGCCATCGCGTAGGGATGGACTACGTGAGCTGCTCCCCGTTCCGCGTCCCGATCGCCCGCCTCGCTGCCGCCCACGCCGCTCTGGCCGGCCCCGAGGAGGAAGGCAACTAGCCCCCTCGCCATGCTCCGGTTCGTGCTCGGGCGGGCGGTGGCGCTCCTCGGCACGGTGCTGTTCGCCGCGCTGGCGGTGTTCCTCCTTCTCACGGTGATCCCCGGGGACGCAGCCCGGCTCGTGGTGGGGCCGGAGGCCACGCCCGAGGCCTACCGCGCGGCCCGGGAGGCCCTCGGCCTTGACCGGCCGTGGCCGGCCCGGTTCGGGGACTGGCTCGGCCGGGCGCTCCGGGGGGACCTCGGGATGTCGTGGGTCTACCCGCGGCCGGTCGGCGAGCTCCTCGTCCGCGCCCTCAGCGTTACCCTCCCCCTCGCCCTGCTCGCGATCGCCGTCGCCAGCATCCTCGGCCTCGGTGTGGGGATCCTCGCTTCCTCCCACCTCGGACGGGCTGCCGACCTCGGGCTGATGGCCCTCGCCCAAATCGGGATCGCTGTCCCCGAGTTCTGGGTGGGGATCCTCCTCATGGGCTGGTTCGCGGTGGGGTGGCGCATCCTCCCCTCGGGCGGGTTTCCGGGGTGGGGGGAGCCAGGGGCACTGGCGTACCTCGTCCTCCCCGCCCTCGCCCTCTCCCTCCCGCGGGGGGCGTACCTGGCGCGGATGGTGCGGGCGGCTGTGGCAGACGTGCTCTCCAGCGACGCGATCCGCACCGCGCGGGCGAAGGGGCTCCCCGAGCGGCGGGTGATCCTCGTCCATGCCCTGCGCGGGGCGCTCGTCCCGGTGGCGGCGGCGTTCGGCCTCACCTTCGCCCGGCTCATGGCGGGGACGCTCGTGATCGAAAACGTGTTCTCCCTGCCGGGGGTGGGCTGGTACGCGGTGCGGGCCGCAAACGGGCGCGACCTCTACCTCCTCCTCGGGATCGCCGTCACCGCGGCGGCTCTGGTGGGCCTGGTGAGTGCAGGTGCGGATCTCGCCTACGCTTTCCTCAACCCGCGGATCCGTTACCGATGACCTCCCTGCGCCTGGGGGCGATCCTCGTCGGGCTCGGGCTGGGGCTCGTCCTCCTCGGGTTGATCTGGCTCCCTGCCCCTCCCACCTCCCTCGGCCCGGTGCAGTTCTCCCCACCCTCGCTGCGCCATCCGCTGGGGACCGATTGGTTCGGCCGCGACATCCTGAGCCGGGTGATGGTGGGGGGACGGGTGAGCTGGGCCGTGGCTGCGATCGCGGTGGGCGTGGGCGGAACAGCGGGGATCATCCTCGGGGCGATCGCCGGACACGCCGGCGGCATCGTCGGCGAGGCCCTGATGCGCGTTCCCGACCTCCTGCTCGCGTTCCCGGCGGTCCTCGTGGCGCTCCTCCTCTCCACCGTGCTCGGGCCAGGGCTCCTCGGGGTGACGCTCGCCATCTCCCTGTTCACCCTCCCCTACTTCGCCCGGCTCACACACTCCAGCGTCCTCGCCCTGCGCGAGGAGGAGTTCGTCGTCGCGGCACGGGCGGTGGGGTGCTCGCCGGGGCGGATCGTCCTCCGCCACATCCTCCCCAACCTCTCCTCCCCCCTCCTCGTCCAGGCGTCGGTGAGCCTCGGGAGCGCCTTCCTCGCCGAAGCGGCCCTGTCCTATTTGGGGCTGGGGACCCAGCCGCCGGACCCGGCGTGGGGCCGCATGCTGCGGGAAGCGCAAACCTACGTGGGCCTCTCCCCATGGCCGGCCGTGTTCCCCGGCCTCATCCTCGGCCTCACCGTGCTCGGGCTGAACCTCCTCGGCGACGGGCTGCGCGACCTCGCCGACCCCCTCACCCGCCGCCTCATCCCTTGGCGGCGGCCGTGAAGTCGAGCACGTA